>JAHHOT010000219.1 GCA_018677555.1 Gammaproteobacteria bacterium
ACAGGATGTTTCGTGTGGCTTCGCGATCCGTGACAAAAGCAGAGCAGCGGCTGGCCGAGCGCAACACAGAGGTGTTGCTGGCAGCCGGCCGCGAAGCGAAAGAGCGCGTCGTCGAACGCGAGTTCGATCGGATAAACGAAACGGTCAGAAAGGATCTCGCCAATTACTCCGCATTGCACCGCAACCTGAGTGAGTCGATAAACCGGATTGAGGACGATCACAAGAACGCCGTGGACGTTCCGCCGGAGCCTCCTGGCTGGGTAAAAGCCGTTGAAGCGGTCGCGAAAATCGACGCGAAAGAGGGACGCGTCGGCATCAGTGACGTTCTTGGCGATATTCACAAGTCGCTGGTCAAGGCGCATAAGGAGGCGCTGGGGGCCTATTACGAAGCGAGCAAGGAACGCCACTCGCTGCTGCGCAAGATGCGACCGGACTGGCGTCAGATACAGCAGACACTCGGCAAGGTAGGCAAAAGCGTCGACAGCTTGCTGGACCGGGCGGTAACGATCGACCGGCACATGCAGGAATACGAGGACATTGTCCGGGCCGAGGATCGTGCCGTGTCTATCCTCTCGTCTTCGTCGCTCGTCTATTTTTTCGTCTCCGCCCTCGTCCTGTGCGTCGCTATTGGCGGCGCCACGATCAACTTTTCCCTGATTGCCCGGCCGATGGCAGAAATGGTCGGCGGAACGAGCATGATCGGCGGATTTCGTACGGCGGATATCGCGGCCCTGGTAATCATCATGGTGGAAATATCCATGGGCCTGTTCCTAATGGAATCCCTGCGCATCACGCGGCTGTTTCCCGTGATCGGCGCACTGCCGGACAAGACGCGTGTGCGCATGGTATGGATTACTTTTACGATCCTGTTCCTGCTGGCGAGTGTCGAAGCCGGCCTGGCCTACATGCGCGAAATGCTGCTCCACGATGAGCTCGCAACGAGCGCGCTGCTGCGCGGCGATGCAGCAGCGACGTTAAGTGGCGAGTACATGTGGATCACGACTGCCGCGCAAATGGGTATGGGATTCATCCTTCCGTTTGCGCTGGTGTTCGTCGCAATTCCGCTGGAAACGTTCGTGCATTCGCTGCGCACCGTTGTGGGACTGGTCGGCATGGCCATTTTGCGTTTCGTATCGCTCGCCTTGCGCCTGCTGGGAAGCGGTTGTCGCTACCTGGGCACCTTGTTCGCCCAGATATACGACCTGCCGTTGTTCATTCCCCTGTGGTGGGCCGCCCGCGATTCCGCGAGCCGCGGCGCGGGCAAAAGCGATCTGCGGGAGGCACGGTCATGAGGGCGCTGGGCGTTATCGTTGCGGGCCTGTTGTTGGCAGCGTGCGAGAGTGGCCAGTCGCGCAACTCCGGCGTCTACATGCTGATCGATACTTCCGGCACCTACCGCGAAGAGATCGACAAGGCACAACAGATCATCCGCTATACCTTGTCGCGGCTGGACGCGACTGACTCCTTTGCCGTGGCGCGTATCGATACCGGCAGCTTCAGCGAAAAGGACATCGTTGCGAAAATGACGTTTGACGATCGGCCGAGCTCGATGAATCGTCAAAAACGCCTGTTCGCCGAACAGATCCAGAGCTTCGTCGACGATTCGCGCTCATCGCAATACACGGACATTACCGGCGGCCTGCTGCAGGCGGTCGAGTACCTCAACGAGAAAGCACCGGGCGCGAAGACCGTGCTCATTTTTTCTGATCTCAAAGAGGATTTGCAGGAAGGGTACATTCGCGACATCGAGCTGGATCTGAACGGCTTCGACATCATTGCGTTAAACGTCACCAAGCTGCGCTCCGATAACGTCGATCCGCGCGAGTACCTGACGCGACTCCATCAGTGGGAATCCCGGGTCCAGAACTCGGGCGGCGAATGGCGCGTTATCAACGACCTCGACGGCCTCGAAGGCCTGCTCTAGACCACAGTTTGTGCGAGATGTCCAGACGGCCGGATTGCCGGCCCGTCTCATTTTGTGCCGAGCGGATTGCATTGCCCGGCTTACTGCAGCTATGGTCCGATGGTTTTCCGTTATCGGGCAGACGAGCCATGGCCAGACGCCGCCGGCGGGAGAAACGTTCAGTCAGCGCCGTGCAGCAATTGCCCTGGCGCTCGCTGAGCAACCCGTATGCGCCCATCGAGGTTCTGTCTGCCCAGCAGGTGGTCGACATCGTTGACGGCGCGCTTGCCATTCTGGCGACGCAGGGCATGCGTTTCCTCGAGGAGGGCAGCCGCAGGTTCATGCAGCAGGCGGGCGCCGATGTGGACGACGACACCATGATGGTACGCCTGGACCCATCGATGGTTCGTGAAAAGGTTGCGATGGCACCGGAAACATTTACGCTGGCGGCGCGCAACCCGGAGAAGAACCTGTCGCTGGGGCACAACAGTATCGTGTTTTCCTCGGTCGGCGGCCCCGCATTCTGCAGCGACCTCAAGAAGGGAAGGCGACCCGGGACCTATGCCGAGCTGTGCGATTTTTTCAAGCTGGTGCAATCGCTGAACATCATCCACCAGGAGGGCGGCGGCGGCTTCGAGCCCATGGACTTGCCGCCAGAGACCCGACACCTCGATTTGTACCTTGCGCAGATCCGCTACACCGACAAGAACTGCCAGGCATACGCGCTGGGCGGTCAGCGGACAGCCGATGCGATCGACATGACCTGCATAGCGCTGCAGACCGATCGCGCCGCGCTGGCGCAGGACCCGGCCGTGCTCGGCATCATCAACACCAATTCGCCGATGCAATTCGATATTCCAATGACCGAGGCCGTCGTCGAGCTCGCCAACGCAGGGCAGGTGCCGTGCATTACGCCATTTACGCTGGCCGGGTCGATGAGTCCGGCGACCATTGCCGGTACGCTGGTCCAGCAAACGGCGGAAGTGCTCGCCGTCGCGACCTTCACGCAGTGTTTGCGCCCGGGCACGCCGATCATGTACGGCGCGTTTGCGTCGAACGTTGACATGAAAAGCGGCGCGCCGGCGCTGGGCACGCCGGAGTACACCAAGGCGGCACTGGCCAGCGGCCAGATCGCGCGCCATCTCGGTTTGCCATTTCGCTCCAGCAGCACGACGGTCGCCAATTGCGTGGACGCGCAGGCTGCCTATGAGAGCGAGATGTCCATCTGGGGTGCAATCATGGGACACGCCAACCTGGTGAATCATGCGGCAGGCTGGCTCGAGGGCGGCCTGACAGCGTCATTCGAGAAATTGATCCTGGATGCGGAAATGCTGCAAATGATGGCTGAGTTCATGCGGCCGATCGACGTCAACGACGACGAGCTGGCGCTGGATGCGATCGCCGAGGTGCAGCCGGGTGGCCATCACTTCGGGACCGCGCACACGCTGGCACGATACGAGACGGCATTCTACCCGACGATGCTATCGGACCGGCAGAACTTCGAAAATTTTCGCGAGTCCGGGTCGCGCGACACGACGACGCGCGCGCATGCGATCTGGCAGCAGTTGCTTGCCGATTACGAGCAGCCGCCGCTGGACCCGGCCGTCGATGAGGCGCTGCTGGACTTCGTGGTACGACGCAAAGCCGAACGGACGACCGCCGCGGGGTAGCGTAAGCAATGCGCACACGAAACCGCTGAACCGTATTCAGGAATCGGCGGCTGCCCGGTTGCGACTGGCGCTCACGAAGTAAAACACAAGGCCGGCGACGACGATGCCGAGGCCGAACAGGGCTTCGATCGGCTTGTTGAGCAATACGAAAACCAGGGTCCAGCCGGTTAACGCCAGGTAGACGAGGGGCGGGATCGGAAACGCGAAGGTGCGGTAGGGCCGCTGCAGCTCCGGCTCACGCCAGCGCAGCACGAACACACCCAGCACGGTGACCAGGCTGTTCAATGCCAGCGTGAAGCCGGCAAACACGAGTATCGACTCGAAACCCGAGGTGAGTATGAAAACGATCGCGAGCGTCGACTGGAAGTAGATAGCGACGAACGGAACCCCATCTTGATTCGTTCTCGATAATATCTGTAATCCCTTGAAATCCTGACCAATTACCTGGAGAACTCTTGGCCCGGCAATGGTCATGGCGCTGACCGTCGAAATCAAGAGCAGGGCCAGCGCGAGCCCGGTAAAGCGCCCGCCGGCATAGCCGAAGGCCGACTCGGCCGCGATGTACCCGACCTCGACCTTGCCTTCCATGGCATCCATCGGGGCAACCTTGAGGAAAACGTAGTTGAGTGAGACGTACAGCAGCGTGACGACGAGTGTGCCGGTCAGGAGGATTGCCGGCAGGGTCTGCTGCGGACGCTCGACTTCGCTGCTGAGATAGGTCGCTGCGTTCCAGCCGGTATAGGCATAGCTGACGTATATCAGCGAAACAGCGAACGCAGCGCTGCCGAGAAGTGCGCCGTCTCCCTCGACAGGCAGGAATCGAACGTCCTGTTTATCGCCGGCGAAAGCCAGCGCGAAGATGCAGAAGCCAACGATGACAGCCACTTTCACGACGGTGAAAACGACCTGAAGGCTGCCGCTGTTGCGCCGGTTGCTGCCGTGCACCACGGTCAGCACAATCATCAGACCGCAGGCAAGGGCCTTCTGGACCCAGGGGGATACCTCATTCGGCATGACCGACGCCAGGTACGCGGCAAACGTGATCGCGGCCAGCGCGGTCGGCGCGGCAAAACCGATCGTTGCCGATATCCAGCCGGAGACGAAGCCCGCTGCAGGATGGTAGATGCGCGACAGAAAGTTGTACTCGCCGCCGGAACGCGGCAGCGCCGCACCGAGCTCCGCGTAGGTCATTGCGCCACAGACTGCAACGACGCCGCCGACTGCCCATAGCATCAGCAGCACGAAACCGGATCGAATATCGATCAGTTGAAAGCCGAGGCTCGTGAAGACGCCCGTGCCGATCATGTTGGCGATGACGACCGAGGTAACGGTCGAAAATCGAAACCGGTCTTTCACGATATGCGGCTCAGCCGAGTTCAAACGAGTCGGCGTCAACGTGAAATGGAAACCGTTCACGAAACCTGGCCAGCCCGGCCAGATCGATATCCGCGCTTGCACAGGCGATCCGATCCTGCAGCGTGACGATCTCGTGGCCCAGGTAGTCAATGATGGCACTGCCGCCAGAGTAGGGCAGGTCATTGCCATCGGTACCGGTGCGGTTTACGCCAACGACATAGCACTGGTTTTCGATAGCGCGGGCCATCAGCAGCGTCGTCCAGGCGTGATGTCGGCGACTCGGCCAGTTGGCGACATAGATCAGCAGGTCGTAGTCGCCCTTGCTGCGGCTCCAGACCGGGAAGCGGAGGTCATAGCACACCATCGGACAAATGCGAAACCCGTTGTGCTCGAAAACGACGCGGTCGCTACCAGCGGTGTAGTGCTGTTGTTCATCCGCGAGGCGGAACAGGTGGCGCTTGTCGTAGCAAGTGAATGCTCCGTCGGCCTGCATGTACACGAAGCGGTTGTAGTACCGATCGCGCTCCTTGATGATCAGGCTGCCGCAGATGGCAGATCGCGACCTCGCGGCCATTGTCGCCAGCCAGCGCATCGATGCGCCGTCCATCGACTCGGCATAGGTAACGGCGTCCATCGTGAAACCGGTCGCGAACATTTCCGGCAGGACGATCAGGTCGGTGGGCTGCCGCAGCGCATCGATTTGCGCCTCGAATAGCGCCCGGTTGGCCGCGGGATCGTGCCAGTGCAGGTCCGCCTGGACAATCGTGACGTTCAAAGTCGACATAGGCGATCGGCAGCCTCCTCGAGGGTTGCGTCGTCCTTGGCAAAGCAAAATCGGAGGTAGCGTGTGTCCGGTTCCGACTCGCAGAAAACCGAAACCGGGATGGACGCCACGCCGATTTCCCGTGTAAGGCGCTTCGCATAGTCGACGTCGTGTTCGTCGGTAATCGCCGAATAGTCGAGCAGCTGGAAAAACGTGCCGCGCGCCGGCACAAAGCGAAACCGGGAATCCTTCAACAATCCGCAAAAATGATCGCGTTTGGCAGCGTAGAATTTTGGCAATTCGTCGTAGTGTCCGGGTGTTTGTTGCATGTAATCCGCGAGCGCGTGCTGCACGGGCGTGATGACGGCGTAGCAGGTGAACTGGTGTATGCGCCGAAACTCGACCGATAGCGCTTCCGGTGCGACACAGTATCCGACCTTCCACCCGGTCGCATGGTAGGTTTTGCCGAATGAGAAAACGACAAATGACCTGGGCCACAATTCGTCATGCATCAACAGGCTTTGATGCGACCTGTTGTCGAATACGATGTGTTCGTACACCTCGTCGGACAGCAGGTAGATACCCGTGTTTCTGACGATGTCCGCAAGCGCGTCCAGGTCGCTCGCCGATAAGATGGCCCCGGTCGGGTTGTGCGGCGAATTGAGGATAATCAGGCGGGTGCGTTCATTGATCGTGTCGGACAATCGCTGCCAGTCGATGAATTCGTCCGTGCCTTGCGCGAGTGGCAGATGGATAGTCGTTCCCCCGGCAAGCGTAACCGCCGGCGCGTAGGAGTCGTAGGCAGGATCGAAAACGATGACCTCGTCGCCCGGTCTCACAGTAGCCTGGATCGCGCTGAACAATCCCTCGGTCGCACCATCGCTGACGGTGACCTCGGTGTTCGCGTCGACGCTGCGGCCGTAAAGGTTTTTCACTTTCGTGGCGATGGCCTCGCGCAGGGCAGGTACGCCGGTCATCGGCGCGTACTGGTTTTTGCCGCTGTTGAGGTAATGACTGACGCGATCCAGGAGCGCGGGATCCGGGTCGAAACCCGGAAATCCCTGCGACAGGTTGATGGCGTCGCATTCCGCCGCAAGCTGGCTCATCACGGCGAATATCGTGGTCCCTACATTCGGCAGCTTGCTGTCCATGTCGATGGCTGCCGCGTCAGGCGGATGCCGGCGTCGACCATCCGGGCGGAAGCGGTCCCTGGTCCATGATGATCTCGCGGTGTCCGCTCCAGGTATTGACGATTGCTTCCGGAGTGCCAATTCCCGCAGCGCGTGGATCGCCGCTGGGGCCGAACCAGTGATTTTGCGGTGCGCCGGTGGTGCGCGCCCGCATCCCGCAGTACGTGGTCCCGTTGACGGTAGCCGACAGCACCCGGTTCTGGAACGCAATATCGCTGCTGACGATGGCAGCGGTAAGGTGATGGCTGATTCGCTCGAGTATCGCGAGCACCCGCTCTATGTCGGCGTCGCCGTACTCAACGACAACCTGGAACGGGCCAAACAGCTCGGTGGTTACCAGGTCGAAGCTGTCGCCAAGGAGAGCGTCCAGTGGGACGCGGATCGCTGTTGCATCAAGCGTGCCGTAGCAGGCGGGGATGCTGTGGCTGGACAGGTGATTGCCACCGAATAGCAGCTCGCTGCCGTCGATGGCCAGCAATGCATCGATATGCGCGCGCATGCGCTGGTCGGTCCAGCTGAGCACCGGACCGAGCGTCAGATCATCGAGACACCGGCGCGCCGCCAGATCACGCATGGCGGGAATCAGGCCGCGGGTCCAGTTCTCATGCACAAAAAGGATGCTTTGGGCGGAGCACTTCTGACCGGCAGCATTATAGGCGTCCTGGTCGCATTGCCAGGCTACGTAGTCCAGCCACGCCGCGTCGAAATCCGGTCCAATGACTTTCCAGTCGAAGCCGGCATCCTCCAGCCGCACCTTGCCATGCATCGCGTCCGCGATGTGTTCGGCAACGCCGCTGGACCCGGTAAACTGAACGAGGCGAATCGTGTCCCTGGCCTGGTCGATCAACTTGCCCATATTTGAGCCGCGGCAATGCACCAGGTCCAGGTCGCCGGCCGGCAGGCCCGCATGGATCAGCAGGCGCACAAACTGCTCGAAGACGACGCTGACTTTCGAATCGACTTTGACCAGCGGCCGGTTGCCCATGAACAGCGCGCCCATGACCTGCAAAGCGGGAATCTCGAGCGGAAAATTGAATGGCGCGATGACGACGACGGGTCCGAATGGCCAGCGGTAGCCGCGCGATTCCTGCCCCGGGTGATCCCCGGGATTCGAAAAACCCCGGCCGAGAAAGCGCACTCGATCGCCGGCAAAATTCTCCAGGAACGTTCGCGTGACTTCGTATTCGCCCGCGCACTGCGCGCGGCTCTTCGGCATGACCCGCTGCGTCAGCTCGATAAAGAAGTCGCTCACGGTCTTGTCGTGCATCATGGCTGCTGCGCGCGCGCAAACCGATCCCAGCATGAGGTAGCGTTGCGGCCTGCGGAACGGGTTGTGCAGGCCTGGCTTCGGGCAGGACCGCAGTCCCGCCACAAATGCCGCGAATTCATCGGTGTCAGGAACGTTGAGAAAACGCGCGCCGTTCATCGGATCCACGATGTCATCGCGGACCCGGTCAGCAACATGCCACTCGCCGCCGACCAGGTTGCAGACCGTGCCGGGCCTGGCGGCTGTCATGCCATTGAAAGGATCGACCGTAGCGAATTCGGGTATGTTGAGCAGGGTCACGGAGCGTACCTCGGGTTTCGGCCTGTCGGCCGGCTGCGGCGAAGTCGTACCGCTCGCAGGCTCGATGAGGTCAGTCATTGCGGTCTCCTTGGGCGACATGGTGCCGGGCCGGGTTCTTCACGGCGGCTGCGGCCGGTTCGTCCCGGGCAAAGCAGGAGCATAGCAACCTGCGGCGGCAGTGATCCATCACCGTGGCGCAGTATTGCGTTGTAACCGCCACCGGCTGAGGGGATAATCGCGGCCGGCTCGCGTCGGTTTCCCCGCGACGGTCAGCCGTGAACCCCGTCAGGCCCGGAAGGGAGCAGCGGCAGCGGTCACACCGGGTGCCGGGGAGGGGCTGGCGCGGGCCACTTCGAAAATTTCATTGCTTTTGCTCGCAAGGCTTGTCAGCCGGGCGGCAATGGTTACACTGTCTCATCCAGCTGTACCCACACCGATCGCTGCTAATCACCGCATGAGTTATCTTGTTCTCGCCCGCAAATGGCGACCCGGAAATTTTGCCGAAACGGTCGGCCAGGAGCACGTGCTGAAGGCGCTCACGAATGCGCTCGACAGCCAGCGCCTGCATCATGCCTACCTGTTCACCGGCACGCGCGGCGTCGGCAAAACCACGATCGCCCGGATCCTGGCGAAAGCATTGAACTGCGAGCAGGGCATTTCGGCCGAGCCCTGTGGCGAATGTACTGCCTGCGCGGAGATCGATGAAGGCCGGTTCGTCGATCTCATTGAGGTCGACGCCGCATCGAAGACAAAAGTCGACGATACGCGCGAATTGCTGGATAACGTCCAGTTCGCCCCTGCGCGGGCGCGTTTCAAGGTCTATCTGATCGATGAGGTCCACATGTTGTCGGGGCATTCATTCAACGCGCTGCTCAAGACGCTCGAGGAGCCGCCGCCGCACGTGAAATTCCTGCTGGCAACGACGGATCCGCAGAAGCTGCCGGTGACCGTGTTGTCGCGTTGTCTGCAATTCAATCTCAAGCGGCTGACGCCGAAACTCATCCGGGATCACCTGGCGCATATTTGCGCAGCCGAAGACATCAAAGCCGATGCCGTCGCGCTTGCCGAAATTGCCCGTTCCGCGGACGGCAGCATGCGCGATGCGCTCAGTTTGCTCGACCAGGCAATCGCCTTTTGCGGCGGTGACGTATCGGAAAGCGCTGTCGCGGACATGCTCGGCACGATCGACAGGGACTATGTGCTGCGCTTGTTGAAGTTACTTGCCGACGGCGACGGCAGCGGCTTGCTCGCGGCAATCGCGGATATTGACGAGTCGTTTCCCGATTACTCACGCCTGCTCGGCGACCTTGCACGCTCGCTGCAGCGCATTGCTGTTTATCAGGTCGTCGGAAGCACCGGTGCCAACGATCAACTTTCGGACGCCGAGATCGCGGAACTTGCGGCGCGCATTCCGCCGGAGGACGTGCAGCTTTTTTACCAGACGGCGCTGATCGGCGGGCGGGACCTCGCACTGGCGCCCGATCCCCGCAGTGGTGCCGAAATGTGCCTGTTGCGAATGCTCGTATTTCGGCCGCAGGACCCGGTTGACGCGGAAACCCTGCGGCGGACCCCGCAGGTTGCGAAAGCGGCAGCAGTGGCGCCCGCAGCGGTGTCGCTCAGCACCCCGGAGCCCCCCGCTGCTGCAAGTGAGCAGACCAGTACCCGGTGGGTCGAGCCGGTATGGTCGGAGCTGGTCGGCGAACTCAAATTGACGGGAACGGTCAGACTGTTGGCGAGCAACTGCGCCTATCTGCGGCGCGACGGCAATGTGCTCGCGCTGGCGCTCGACAGCCGCTCTGAATCGCTGCTGACGCGCTCACGGCAACAGCGGCTGGAGGATGCACTCGAAGAACGCTTCGGCGAGCGCCTGGCATTGAACATTGCAGTCGGCGCGGCGGAAAAGGAAACGCCCGTGCAGCAGCAGGCGAGACTGGAGGACGAAAAGTTGCGACAGGCGCGCGTGTCGTTGGAATCGGATCCGAACGTACAAGCGCTGCAGGACATGTTCGGCGCGGAATTAAAACCGGAATCAATCGAGATCGTGCCCAAAACGGGCGGTCAGGAGCAGTAAATGAAAGGTGGAATCGGCCAGTTGATGAAGCAGGCCCAGAAAATGCAGGCCGACATGCAGAAGGCGCAGGAGGAGATGGCGCAGCTGACCGTCGTCGGCGAGTCTGGCGCGGGCATGGTCAAGATCACGATGACCTGCAAACACGAGGTCAGGTCGCTCGAGATAGACGATTCACTGGTTGGCGACGACAAGGAGATGCTCGAAGACCTGATCGTGGCGGCGTTCAACGATGCCATCCGACGCGTTGAGGAGACCGTGCAGGAAAAGTTTTCGGGCATGACGGCCGGGCTCAGTTTACCGCCCGGGATGAAATTGCCATTCTGACCTGCCGATCGTGTCTTACTCACCGCTTCTGATCCGGCTCATCGACGCTTTGCGCTGCATGCCCGGCGTTGGCCGCAAATCGGCGCAACGTATCGCATTTCACCTGCTCGAACGCGACCGCGCCGGCGCCAGTCAACTTGCCGTGGCGCTGAATGACGCCGCGTCCGGCATCGGCCATTGCCGGCAGTGCCGAATGTACACGGAAAACGAATTGTGCAATATCTGTGCGTCCGACGGGCGGGACGCGGCCCAGCTTTGCGTGGTCGAATCGCCGGCGGACGTCATGGCTGTGGAGGATGCGACGGGCTACCGTGGGCGCTACTTTGTGTTAATGGGACACTTGTCTCCGCTCGACGGGATCGGGCCGGATCAATTGGGCATCGAGCTCCTGGAGAATCGCCTGCAAGCGGGTAGCGTAGAAGAGCTGATCATTGCCACGAACCCGACCGTCGAAGGTGATGCGACGGCGCATTTCCTCGCGGACATAGCGGCGCGCCACGATGTACCCGCGAGCCGCATCGCGCATGGTGTGCCGCTGGGTGGCGAACTGGAGTACGTGGACGGCGGCACGCTGTCACATGCGTTTTTTGGCCGCCGCGTGGTCGACTAGGTGGCGTCAATCGATTACGGCTTTGGCACCTGCCTGGGTGCGGGCTGTGCTGATAGCAGGAGCTGAACGATGAGCAACGATGACTGCCTGTTCTGCAAGATCGCGAGCGGCGAAATTCCGGCGGACAAGATTCTGGAATCCGACGACGTAATTGCATTCCGCGATATCAATCCGCAGGCACCGACGCACGTCCTTATTATTCCGCGCAGACACATTGCAACGATTAACGATATCGAGGACGCAGACGCTGCGGATTTGGGCAAGCTATACATCGCTGCGAAGGAAATTGCGGCCAAAGAGGGGTTCGCCGAGCAAGGTTATCGCGTGACGATGAACTGCAACGCCGCGGCCGGGCAAACCGTGTTCCATGTGCACCTGCACCTGCTGGGCGGGCGCGACTTCACCTGGCCGCCAGGCTGAGCCGTTGACGCCGGGAGCGCCCGGACTGCAGGCGATCTATCGCCGGTTCACAGCGTTTGCGATCAGAAGCGGTCCTGCGTGAGTTTTTCGGTTAGCGCGAGTAGCCGTCTGTAACTTTCGTAGCGACGCTCGTCGATAGCGGCGCGTTCAACCGCCCGTTTGACCGCGCAGCCCGGTTCGCGCAGGTGCCGGCAATTGCCGAAGCGACAGTCTTTGGCCGCAGCGTCGATCTCGATGAACCCGCGCGCCACGGATGCCGGCTCTTCGATGTACGGGGCGAAATCGCGGACACCCGGGGAGTCGACGATTGTGCCTCCACCCGGCAGGTCGATCATCTGCGAGTTCACGGTCGTATGTCGGCCCTCTTTACGCGCATTGGAAATCTCTGCAGTGCGCAAGCCGGCTGCTGAAGACAAGCGGTTGATCAGGCTGGATTTGCCGACGCCAGACTGGCCCACGATGATGCTGGTTTTGCCATCCAGCGCCCGCCGCAATGCGGCAATACCGCGGCCGTCATCGGCGCAGGTTTCGATGACCTCGTAGCCGGCCTGGCTGTACCTGCACAGTGCAGGCTTTGCTGCCGTCAATTCGTCGACCAGGTCGATCTTGTTAAACACCAGTAACGCACTGGCATTCATCAACGCGGCGGCGGCAAGATAACGATCGACAACAAACCAGTCGGCAGCAGGGACACCTGCGGCGACGACCGCAAGGCAATCGAGATTCGCGGCCAGGACTTCGTGGCCGCCGCGCGTATTCTGTCGACTGAGCTCGTTGACTCTCGGTGCTACCGCGGTGATCAGCCAGTCCTCTTCGGCATCAAGCGGGACCGCCGTCACGCGGTCGCCACAGACGGGCCGGAGCTTTTTACCCTTTATCCGGGCATTTACGACAGCTCCGTCCTCGAGACGCAAGTGCATGCGCCGGCTGAAGGTCGCGATGATGAGCGCATCGTCGCCGCGCGGGTCACTCATGCCGGCAGGCGTTTTGGGCCGATACGTCTCATTTGCGCAAGTATGCCGACTGTGAAGCAAGCTTGCACCTGTACCCACTGGTAAACTACGCGTTGCGATGGCCCGGAAACCGACGCTACGGTGAGCACGTGGACGAAATGACGAAGACCGACAAGCAGAATCAGAATCTCATCTGGATCGACCTCGAGATGACCGGGCTGGATACCTTCAATGACCAGATCATCGAAATTGCCACCATAGTCACCGACAGCAATCTCGATGAAATCGCGGAAGGTCCTGTGCTTGCCATCAAGCAGCCAAAGTCAATCATGGACGCAATGGATGAATGGAATACCCGGCAACATGGCGAATCCGGCCTGACGGCGCGCGTGCTCGCCAGCAGCCTGACACTCGACGATGCGCAGGCAGAAACGATCGAATTCCTGGGGAATTACGTGGCCCCGGGCACGTCACCGATGTGCGGAAACAGTATTTGCCAGGATCGTCGCTTCCTCGCACGTCAAATGCCCGAACTCGAAACCTGGTTTCACTATCGCAATCTCGACGTGAGCAGTCTGAAGATCGTTGCGGGCATGTGGGCACCGAAGGTTGCAGACGGCTTTATGAAGGAATCATCACATCGTGCCCTGTCGGACATTCGCGATTCCATCGACGAGCTCCGCTACTACCGGGAGCGCTTGCTAAATCCGGACGTGCTCGAGTAGTAATGGCATCCTGTCCTCACTCGCCGGCATCGGAGCGCAACCGCGAACCCATTCTGGCGGTGTTGCGCAACGAGTTCAGTGACTGCAAGGCGGTATTGGAAGTCGGGTCCGGCAGCGGACAGCATGCAGTATGGTTTGCAGCGGAACTACCGTGGTTGCGCTGGCAACCCAGTGACCTGGCGGAGAACCTTGCGGGCATTAATGCATGGATCGATTATGCTGGCGGTGAAAACGTCATGCGTCCCTTGTTGCTCGACGTACGCCAGCCGCCGCGATTCGGTCAGCAATATGACGCGTTGTTCTCGGCGAACACCGCACACATCATGGGAATCGATGGCGTCGAGGCAATGTTCGACCTGGCGGGCCGCGTGCTGACGCCCGGCGGTATACTCTGCCTGTACGGGCCTATCCGCGAAGGCGGCGAATTCGATACCGACAGCAACCGGCGCTTCGATCAATCACTACGGATGCAGGATGCGAATATGGGCCTTCGCGACCTCGAAGTGCTCGAACAGTTTGCCGGCGCCAATCACATGACACGCCTGCGGCGTTATGCCATGCCGGCCAACAACCAGATCCTGATCTGGCGAAAAGCGGCCGGATCGACGGAGGTGAGCTGATCATGACGACCCATTCCGGTGGCTGCCACTGCGGCGACGTACGCTTCGAAGTCGACGCGCCGGCGGATCTCGACGTGAGCTACTGCAATTGCAGCATCTGCCGAATGTCCGGCTATCTGCACCTGATTGTGCGCGAACAGGCGTTCCGGCTCCTGACAGCAGAGAACGCGCTGTCCACCTACAGCTTCAATACCGGGGTGGCCAGGCACTACTTCTGTCGGCGCTGTGGCATCAAGTCGTTCTATATTCCCCGGTCCAATCCCGACGGGGTCAGCGTCAACGCACGCTGCATCGACCCGGGCACCGTGCGCTCCATTTCGGTCAGCGATTTCGACGGTGAAAACTGGGAGGCCAATGCGGACAGCCTGCGGCACCTGACCGCGTAGGCGACAACCAACCCTCTGGTGCAGTTTTCCTGCTTGACATATAGTTGGCGTGTTCGACTTTGGGCAGCTTGTATGAACATCGTTAAAACGGCACGATTTGTGAGCCTTGTGGCGCCCGGCATTCTGCTCGGGTCCCTCGCAATGGCCGAGTCCGCCTGGGTCAGTGATCAGTTCGAAATCATGCTGCGCACGGGGCCCAGCACCACCAACGAGATTCGGCTGATGCTCGGCAGTGGCACGGAGCTGGAAGTGCTCGAGCGAGACAGCCAGAGCGGCTACTCGCGGGTGCGCACTACTGCGGGCACCGAGGGCTGGGTCCTTACGCGCTACCTGATGGGTGAACCGGCGGCGCGGGAACAGCTCGAGCTCCTGACGAGCCAGCTGACGGATGCAACCGCCCAGGGTTCGTCACTGGGGGGACAGCTTTCGGCGATTCGCGACGAATATGACAGTGCAACCCAGCGCATCGCTCAGCTGGAGCGCGAAAAGGAAGCGATCGAGGGCGAGCTTGCCGAAATTCGCCGCACTGCTGCCGACGTGCTGGCCATTGATGAGCAAAACAAAACCCTGCGGCAGAAGCTGACGGATACCGAGATCCAGGTGGATATCCTCGAGCAGGAAAACAGCGATCTGTCCGCCGAGACGCAACGCAACTGGTTTATCACCGGGGCGCTCGTGCTGTTCGCCGGTGTGCTGGTCGGCTTGATCCTGCCACGCATGCGCTGGCAACGCCGTTCCGGCTACGACCGGCTCTAGAGCAACTGATCAGACAGTCTTGCCAGCCAGGAACATCCAGGTCTCGACGACGGTGTCCGGGTTGAGCGACATGCTTTCGATTTCCTGGCTCACCAGCCAGCGCGCCAGGTCCGGATGATCGGACGGTCCCTGTCCGCAGATGCCCACGTACTTGTTGGCTTTGCGGCAGGCGGTGATCGTCATCTCGAGCATCATCTTGACTGCCTCGTCGCGTTCGTCGAACAGGTCCGCCACCAGCGCTGAATCACGATCCAGGCCCAGGGTCAGCTGCGTCATGTCATTGGAGCCAATCGACATGCCGTCGAAATACTCCAGGTATTGATCCGCCAGCAGCGCGTTGGTTGGGAGTTCAGACATCATGATCAGTTTCAGATCGTCCTTGCCGCGTTCGAGGCCATTGCGTGCGAGCAATTCAACAACATCACGGGCCTGCGCGACCGTACGCACGAACGGAATCATCACCTGCACGTTGCGCAGGCCCATCTCGTTGCGAACCTTGAGCAACGCTGCACATTCAAGTTCGAAGCAGGGCCGGAAGCTGTCCGCGACGTAGCGCGCGGCACCGCGAAAGCCGAGCATGGGATTTTCTTCGATCGGCTCGTAGGCATCCCCCCCGATCAGGTTTGCGTACTCGTTCGATTTGAAATCGGACATACGTACGATCACCGGTTCCGGAGCAAACGCGGCCGCGATCGTGCTGATCCCTTCGGCCAGCTTGTCGACAAAAAACCTGACCGGTTCCGGATAACCGGCCATCTGGTCGCGCACGGCGTCTTTGGTAGCTGCATCCAGTGAATCGAAATTCAATAAAGCATTCGGATGTACGCCAATCATTCGATTGATGATGAATTCGAGTCTGGCGAGTCCAACACCGTGATTCGGAATGTTGGCAAAATCGAAGGCACGATCCGGGTTGCCAACATTCATCATGATCTTTACCGGGATATCCGGCAGCGAATCGAGCTCTATTTTCGTTTGTTCGAAATCCAGCTGTCCGGCATAGACGAACCCCTCGTCGCCCTCGGCGCAACTCACCGTCACATCGGCGCCGTCTTTTATCGATTGCGTCGCATCGCCGCAACCGACCACGGCGGGAATGCCGAGCTCGCGCGCGATGATTGCAGCGTGGCAGGTTCGACCGCCGCGATTCGTCACGATCGCCGACGCCCGCTTCATCACCGGTTCCCAGTCCGGGTCTGTCATGTCCGATACCAGGACATCGCCGGGTTGGATGCGGTTCATCTCGGCGACGTTGCGAATAACCTTGGCAGTGCCGCTACCTATTTTCTGGCCAATACTGCGTCCTGTGGTCAGGATCGTTGAGCGGGCCTTCAGCGTGAAGCGTTGAATTGTCCGGCCGCTGCGGCTCTGTACGGTCTCCGGTCTCGCTTGCAGGATGTAGAGCTTGCCGTCAGAGCCATCCTTGCCCCATTCGATATCCATCGGCCGGTCATAATGTTTCTCGATCGTGACTGCCGTGCGCGCGAGTTCGATGATCTCGTCATCCGTCAGCGAAAAACTGTGGCTGTCAGCTTCATCGACGTCCACTGTTTCAACCGTCTTGCCCGGTGTCGGGTCGTCGCTGAATATCATTTTGAGCGCCTTGCCGCCGAGATTCTTGCGCAGAATCGGAAATCGTCCTTGTTCGAGCGCCGGCTTGTAGACATAGAACTCGTCGGGATTCACCGCACCCTGCACAACGGTTTCACCCAGTCCATATGAGGAAGTCAGGAAAACGGCGTCGCGAAATCCGGATTCGGTGTCCAGGGTAAACATCACGCCGGCAGATCCGATGTCGCTGCGCACCATGTACTGGACGCCGACGGATAATGCGACCAGTGAGTGATCGAAACCCTGGTGTACCCGATAAGCAATCGCTCTGTCGTTGAACAGCGACGCGAACACCTGGTGAATGGCCGCGACCAGGTTGTCAAAACCGCGCACGTTCAGGAACGTCTCTTGCTGACCGGCAAAGGATGCATCGGGCAGGTCTTCCGCGGTGGCGGACGACCGCACAGCGACGGCAATGTCCCGGCCGTCAGCCATCGATTGCCAGGCGGCAGAGATTGCGTCGGTCAGCTCACTCGGTAATGGCGTCTCCGTGATCCAGTTGCGAATCTGCTTTCCGGCGGTGGTCAGAGCGTCAATGTCGTCGACGTCGAGTTTATCCAGCATCCCGTTGATGCGGCCGGCGAGGTCATCCTGTTTGAGAAATTCGCGATAGGCATGCGCGGTCGTCGCAAAGCCGCCGGGAACGGCGACACCGAGTTCCGCCAGATTACTGATCATTTCGCCGAGCGACGCGTTCTTCCCGCCGACAATCTCGACCTCATCCATTCCCAGCTCTTCGAGCCGGACGACAAAATCCCGCAAAATGACCTCCGTTGTATTAAGGTTCGGGGGATGCAAACTCCGTCACAACATATGACTCGCGACGCACCGGCGCGAACCGACGCTACAAGGGAAAGAGCAATATGAGCGAACGAATCGTGTTTTTTCTATCGGATCAGACCGGCGTAACCGCTGAAACCCTGGGTCATAGTCTGCTGACACAATTTGACGGCCAGAATTTTCGACAGGTGACTTTGCCATTTATCGATTCCATTGACAAGGCAGAGGAAGCGGCCACACGCATCAATGAGACTGCGCCTGACGGCGGCCCCCGACCGATAGTTTTCTCCACCCTGGTCCAGGACGAATTGCGAGCGATTGTACGCGCTGCCGACGGGCTTTACCTCGACATATTCGACGTTTTTCTGGAGCCGCTCGAAGACGAACTGCAGCAAAAATCGACCCATACGGCCGGGCGGGCCCATGGAATGAGCGATATAGAAAGTTATATGAAGCGCATCGAGGCCACCAACTTCGCGCTCGCCAACGACGACGGCGGCGTCACGCGTAACTACGAAATGGCGGATGTCATCCTGATCGGCGTCTCGCGCTCCGGGAAAACGCCGACCTGCCTGTACCTGGCGCTTCAGTACGGTGTTTACGCGGCAAATTTCCCGCTGACCGACGAGGAATTCGACAGTGGCACGCTGCCGGACATCCTGGTGCGTCAGCAGACCAAGTTGTTCGGGCTCACGATTGCACCAACCAGGTTACAGCAAATCCGCAAAGAGCGTCGGGCGCTGGGTCACTATTCCAGCATGCAGCAAGTGCGCTATGAGTTGCGCGAAGCCGAAAGGATTTTCAAGAAGTACAACATTCCCAACGTCGATACGACGGAATTCTCGATCGAGGAAATTGCCAGCAGGATTCTCAGCAGCACCGGAGTCGAGCGGCGTGTCCGGCCGTGAAAATGTGATGGAATCTGTCAAATTGGAACCGTATTTGCATACCTGTTGCTCGAATTTCGCTGTGCTATATTGCTTACATGTTGCTCGATTGCCAGCTGGTACCGGAAGCCGTTGCAAAGCCGAAAAGCTTTGTCGGCCTGATGACGCTTTACGAAAGCAACTTCGTGCGTCTCAATCAGCTCATTCCCGAACTCACGCGGCTTGACGGATACTATCGATCGAAAGTAGCGGGCGATTGCGATCTGCACGTTGAAATCGTCGAGCGCAGCCGCTACACGATTACGCTGTCCTTGTCGTACTTCTTCTATGACGGCGAAGAGCGCATCGCGGACCCCGACATGCAGGTCCGCGTCTACCTCGACGGCAAGCTGGCCGAGGCCATGTGTTTTACCGGCGAGCATCGGCATGCTGCATTGCGACGCCTGTCGCGAGCCCATCGCGGCCAGCTCGACGCGCGCTGGCGCAGGAATATCGTGCTGAACAAGTGGCTCGAGTACCTGATGGATCAGGGCCACCTCGTTCTAGAGAAGTAACAGCAGCCTTTCTGACCGCGAATTTCACGGAACTGTGAAAAATGTCGATTCAATCAAGGATTGACGCGGTTTCAGTTGTCATTATTTGAATTCGCGCCCGAGAGGCGCTTTCCGTCTTTATGTTAAGGAGCTGCGCGTGTCCAGCATCACCGCTATCTTCGGCAATTCCGAGCAGCCGGACTCGCCAGAGAGCGACAAGCTGCTGCAGCTTTACTGGAAGCGCGCCGAACTCAAAAAAGAGTTCGCGGGTATGCGCAACGAGCAGTTC
>JAHHOT010000025.1 GCA_018677555.1 Gammaproteobacteria bacterium
GGTTGACGGCTGGAGCCGGGGTGGCCCGGATGCCGATCGTAATATGACCCGCTGTCTCACTTACCTGATGCAGGATCCGGGCGCCGCTGTCGGCGCACTGATGCTGGACCGCGCGCCGGACGGGGGCATTTTCGACGTCTACATCGACTACATGCGCAGCGCGCGCGACGCATCCGGCAAGCCCGTTGCATTGGTCTCTGCCTGGCAGGGCAGCGGCAGCGACCCGCTCGTCGTCTCGGCTACGCATGCCGGCATGCCGGTAGTGGACGGCATTACTCCGTTTCTTCGCGCTGTGCGCGCGCTGCTGGACTGTCGCGATTTTTACCGGCGCGGCAAGCGCGAGCCACGCGCGGCGCCTGCAAGATGCGCCAAACGTTGGCAACAGGCGCTCCGCGGGAATGTGCTGTACGAACCGGAAGCACTCGAACTGTTACGGGACTTCGGAATCGATGCTGTCCCGGCCCGGGTGGTCACGAGTCATCGCGAAGCCGTTGTGGCCGCTGGCGAAATGGGATGGCCGGTCGCCGTCAAGACCGGTGCCGGCATTGCGCACAAGAGCGATCGGCACGGCGTTCGACTGAACGTCAGCACCGAGCAAGAACTCATCGACTGCGTCGACGACCTGCAGGCGAGGCTCGGCGAGAAAGTACTGGTCGCGCCGATGGCGAGTCCGGGCGTCGAAATGATTTTTGGCGCGCGGAACGACCCCCAGTTCGGCCCGATTGTCATCGTCGGATTCGGCGGCGTGCACGCCGAGGTATTGCGCGACGCGGCATTCGCACTACCCCCTTTCGACGACGCACAGGCCAAACGCATGTTCGAGCGCTTGCAATTGAGAGATCTGCTGCACGGTGCGCGTGGGGCGCCCGCGGTCGATGTTGAGCGTCTGGCCGCAATGGCCAGCAGATTTTCAGTGATGGTATACGAGATGCACAACGCTATCGGCGAGGTTGATGTCAACCCGGTCATCGCCTCCGCCGACGGCTGCGTCGCAGTGGACGCGCTGATTGTTGGCACAAAGAGAGGAACAGCGACATGAGTGTGTCAGCACTATCCGGGCACACACAACAGCAGTGGCAGGAAACTGCAGATCGCGAACTCGAGTCCCCGGCGACTGCAATTTTCATCGACGGGGAATACCTCGATGCGATCGACGGCGGCCGTTTCGATAATATCAATCCGGTAACGCGCGCGGCCAGTGTATTGACAGCCTGTTGAGCTACACGCGAAGCAAATCGGCCAGGAGTCGCCCCGAAACCCGGCAAGGTCAGGTCAGCGCCGCCACAGGCGGCCGTCGATTGCCGACAACCCAATTGCAATCACCCCGATGCCGGCGGCGTGAGTCCAGTGTAACGCTTCACCGAGGAACAGGATGCCGAGCAGAGTCGCCGTGACGGGAATCAGCAGTGTCACGAGCAACAGGTTCGTGGCGCCGGCAGATTCCAGCACTTTGAAATAAAGTATGTAGGCCACTGCTGTCGACAGCAGTGCAAGGCCGAACACCGACAGCCAGACCGGCGCCGTCGCGCGCCACTCGCCCGGGCCTTCGACGGCAAGCAACAACGGCCACATGACGATCGTCGATGCGAGCAATTGCGCGGCGGCGATGACGACAGGGGCAATGTTCATGCCCGCAAAGCGGCGCGCGTATACGGCGGCGATTGCATACGACAGACCGCCACCGAGCACGGCCAGCTGATAGGGCAACTGGCTGTCGCCGTTCGCGAGCAGGCCCGGGCCCACCAGTATCGCAACCCCGGCCAGGCCGGACAGCACGCCAGCGATCTTCGGCAGGGTAACGGGCTCGTCCTTCAGGAACAGCCCGGCGACAATGACGGTAAAGATCGGCGTCGCCGCGTTGAGAATGGACGCCAGGCTGGAGCTGACCCCGGTCTGTCCCCAGACGATCAGCGAAAACGGCACGGCATTGTTGACAATGCCCAGCCACAGGAATGCCAGCCAGGTACGCCACGAACCGGGCAGCGGGTATCGCGCCGGCAAAATGAATGCCCACAAAGCAAACGCGGAAATGGTGACGCGCAGCGTGACAATCGCCAGTGGCGAGAATTCCTGCAAAGCAACTTCCGCGAAAAAAAACGAGCCGCCCCACAATATCGACAGTATGACCAGCAGCGCCCATTCGGCCAGGCCCATGCTGGATTTGATACTCTCTGTGACCATCGTGACTCCGCACATGCCCAAGACCGAGCTTAGCGAAGCTTCAGCACATATACTCGCCACAATCGGACCGCTAACATCCGATCCCTCCGCGGTGGCTGCGTGTCGCGAATAACAAAGCGGCAGCTTCTTTTCGTTGTCCCGTCACTTGCGGGAATGCTGATATTCCTGTTGCCTGTACGCTGGAATGGTCAACTCACGATCGGCATCGGCATCGTCACCGAATGGATCCGGCAGTTGATGGGCGAATACGGCCTGCACATTATCGTCGCAATCCTCGTTACCACGAGTCTGCTGACATTGCTGACGACCGCTGGCGTCATTTTTCGCAAGGGCACGGATTCACTCGCTGGACGCCTGTTCAGCGTGCCGCCAGTGTGGCTGCTGTTGCGCCTGGCCGGCACGGTGTTCGGACTGGCCTACTTCCTGCAGATCGGGCCGGAGTTGCTGCGGTCGGAAGACGTTGGCGGCGCCGTATTTGTCGGGATTGCGGTCAACGTTCTGTCGGTTTATGTCGCTGCCTGCCTGCTGTTGCCGCTGCTGACCGACTTTGGCTTTATGGAGTTCACCGGCACCCTCGCCCGTCCGGTATTTCGACGCACGTTCCGGCTGCCGGGACGCGCTGCCGTCGACTCGATGGCGTCCGTTGTCGGCGCTTCGTCAATAGGCTTGCTGATTACGATCGGGCAATACGAACGCGGCCTTTACACTGCCCGCGAAGCGAGCGTGATAGCAACCAACTTCTCGATCGTGTCGCTGCCGTTCAGCCTGGTAGTTGCCCGCGTCGCCGGCATCGAAGCAATGTTTGTTCCCTGGTACGGCGTAGTTGTTTTTGCCTGCCTCGTCGCGGCGATCGTCACCCCGAGAATGCCACCGCTTTCGCGCAAAACGGAGTCGCACTTCCGCGAACCGGAACCTCCAGCGGATGCAACCGACGGCCGGCAACGGTCGACGTTGCGGGATGCATGGCAAAATGCCCTGGCACGCTCGGCCGGTGCCCCGGGCATGCCCGAGTACCTGCGCATATGTCTCGGAAATCTCGCATTCTTTGTCGTATCGGTCATTCCGGCCGCAATGGCGCTGGCGACGATCGCGGTCCTGATCACGTTCCACACGCCGGTCTTCTACTGGCTGGGTTCCCCGTTCATCGGATTGCTGGAGCTCGCAGGTCTGCCGTCAGCCGCCGCAGCCGCGCCCGGCCTGTTTTCCGGTTTTTTGGATCAATTCATGCCAGCGATCGCGGCATCGGCCATCGACAGCAGCGTGACCAGCTTCGTGCTGGCCGGTCTGTCCGTTTGCCAGTTGATTTACATGTCTGAAGCCGGCGTCATCATCTTGAGATCGAGCTTGCCGCTAACCCTCATCGAACTGGTTGTCGTTTTCCTGCTGCGCACGATACTCGTACTGCCGATACTCGTTATCGGCGCGCACGTGTTCGCCGCTTGAGTATTACGGCTCAGTCCGGCAGCCATGCGCATGGTGAATTTCGCAGGGTGAGAAATCGTTGCTTCCGATATAATGCCGGCTGCCTGACAGGACACATGGAACGGTGAACCAGAACCACAACCCTGCTGCAACGGCGCAGGCGCCAGTCAAACCGTTGTCTCCCTGGACTTACACCAACGCGGAGCTGTTCGAGCTCGAATACGACGCGTTCTTCCTGCGCGCGTGGCAATGGGTGGGACACGTCAGCGACGTTCCCGAGCCGGGCGATTTCGTCGCCCGGGAGATCGGGCGCGACAGCGTATTCGTCATTCGCGGCAAGGATCGCGAGCTCAGGGCATTCCAGAACGTCTGCCGACATCGTGCGTCCCGTATCGTCAGCGGATTCGGTCAATGCCGCGGAGTCATACGTTGCCCGTACCACGGCTGGACCTACCGGCTCGATGGCAGTCTGCTCGCGATCCCGCAGCAGGAACACTTCCCGCAAGCGGACCTTGCATCATTGGGTCTGCATGAAATCGAGCTGGACGTTTTTCACGGCCTCCTGTTCGTGCGCATCGAGGGCGACGGACCCGCAGTCGCTGAAATGTTCGGCGAATCTTCGGACTACTTTGCAAAATACGGCGTCGACGAATACCAACGATGTTTCGATGACGTCAACGAAGTCTGGCCCGTCAACTGGAAAGTCGCCTGGGACAATTACCTCGAGAATTATCACATTCCCGTCGGCCATCCCGCACTGCAGCGCTTGCTGGTCGAGAACGACGAATACGACGAATACGCGAGCGGCGTGAGTTACGGGACGTTCGAGATTCGCGACAAGCCTTCCAACGTCGACGCCGAGCGTGAGTACCAGGAGCTGTTTCATCAGGGCTGTACACGGCTGCCGCCCGAATTACACGGCAAATGGGTTCAGTTCGGCATAACCGGCAATCTCGGCATCGACCTCTATCCGGAGCTCCTCGACATATTCCAGCTGGTGCCGCTGTCAGCGGACAGTACGATGGTCCGCAGTGCATGGTACGGGCACCCCGATCCGTCGGACCATGAGCGGCGGCTTCGCGAACTCAATCTCGCGATCAACCAGCCGGTTAACGACGAAGACCGGCAACTCTGCACGCGCGTGCAGCTGGGCCTGCGGACCCACAACTACCGCCCGGGACCATTGTCGCGGCTTGAAGTTTCCATCGCCCGTTTCCACGAGACAGTGCGGCGGCGCATTCCCGTAACATCGCTCGACCGCGCTCCGGCGCACGGCAAGGTAGCGAGCGAAAACGCGCGGCTGGCGACGTCCGCGGCAGGCAGCTAGCCGTGTTGTTATCAGGCCGGCGCCAGGTCGGCTTTTCGTCCGGCATAGCGAAGTATGCCGACCAGCAGCGTCAGGCCGATGACGATCGACAGTAGCGGCGGAAAGCCATAGCCGGCCGGAATCGTGCCGACCGTCACGGCGACGAGGGCGGCAAGCGTCGCGTACGGCATCTGTGTACGCACATGCTCGATATGATCGCAGCCACTTGCCATGGACGACAGAATGGTGGTGTCGGAAATCGGCGAACAATGATCGCCCCATACTGCGCCAGCGAGATTGCAGGCGATCGCCGAGTACAGCAGATGCATGTGTTCGGAAGCCTGCATGTCGTTGACTCCCATAACGGCCCAGGTCAGCGGCACGACCAGCGGCATCAGGATGCCCATCGTGCCCCAGCTGGTGCCGGTTGTGAACGCCGTCACTCCGGACAGTAAAAACACGACGGCAGGCACGAGCGCTACCGGCAGGGTATCCGCAAGAATCGATA
>JAHHOT010000190.1 GCA_018677555.1 Gammaproteobacteria bacterium
TTGCTCGATGCCGCTGACGAACGCCGCGGCACGATAGGGCTCGCCGAAACTCACCAGTGTCGTGCGTCCCAGCTCCGAGTAAAGATGCTCCCCCGGCGTGCGTCGGTTGCTGCGGTTGCCCAGAATGTAGTTCAGGTGGCGGAAGATGTAACCGCTGTACCAGGATGCGCCGTCGGGGATGTCCACGGCATTGCGGGGGATGCGTGACGGACCGTAATTGTAGGCGGCAAGCGCGAGGTGCAGGTTGCCGTTGTACTCGGTGACGAGTTCCTTCAGGTAGCGGGCGCCTGCATCGATGTTGGTGCAGGGGTCGTACAGGTCGGACAGGCGATAGACGCCGAGGTGTTTGGCGGTGCCGGGCCACTGGATCTGCATGACGCCGTGCGCGTTTGCCCGGGACCGTGCATTGCTCTCGAAGTCGCTCTCACCGCGGGCGACCGCCAGCAGAAGCGTTTCCGGAAGTCCGTAGGTCGCGGTTGCTGCCTTGAAGCAACTCGCGTGAGGAAAGCGGTAGGCGGGCGCAACGGTTGTGTCCTTGCGCATGTAGTTTTTCCAGGCAGCGGCGGCGTTCGGGTCGGCATCGCCCTTGGCCGCAGCGCTCAAAGAGGGTTGCAGCACAGCAAGAAAGAACAGGAGCAATACCGGTTTGACGCGCCTCACGATCAGGTCCCGGACAGGTCCAGGCCGGTGGCGGCCTGGATCTGTGACAGGCGAGCCAGGCGTTCCTGGTCATCGGCATACTCGAATGCCACCTGGTAGACGCCCGCCTTGACCTTGACGACGCGATAATCGAGGCCCGTTACCTTTTCCAGCTGCGAGACGAACCCGCGTGCAGCGATCTCGCTGCGAAACGGGTTCCAGAAGGCATACCAGCTGGCATCGGCGACGACGTCGTCCGGCGGCAGCGTGTGGGCCGGCTCGATCGGTTCTTCCGGTGGCAGCGCAACGTCGTCGTCGGGCGAGTCCGCCGGCGGCGTCCCGGATTCCGGCTCCGGTGCTGCCGGCGCAGGGGCCGGCGGCGGCGCCGGCTCGGTGGCCTGTACGGCCTGGTCGGCCAGCGCAATCAGACGCTCGGCTTCCTTTTGTTTCTCTTTGAGCTGTTCTACCGCGGCGTCGAAGCGATTGTCGTCATCGGAAAGTTTCGACAGGTGAAATTCAGGCGTGCCCAGCAACATCACGATTGCGCCAATAGCGATTGCGGAGCCCAGTAGAAATCCAAGAAATTTGAACATCTTCGTGCCCTCAATAAATATTTCGAACGCGAACCGACTCCCAGTCGATATGCGTTTTCCAGTTCTCGGTGATCGAGATGAGTTCGCGGGTCCAGGCGCGCAGCGCGCTGCCATCGAGGCCCGGCCGCATGCCGGATGAACAGCGCGGCGGCAGTGACTGAAGCTGGCGAGCGATCGCACGCGCAGCTTTCGTATCGCTGACTGCGATGGCGATGTAGGTTTCGCTGTCCGGACTCAGGTCCCAGCCATCCGCCGGCTGCCAGGAGACGTTGCCGACGGTGTCGACCGGAATCTGCAGTCGCAGCGGCTGGCCCTGGCGCGCCACCTGCGCGTGCGTTCGCACGTTGCAATCGCGTCCGGCGAGCCGCACGAGCCCGTGTTGCGGTTGCTGATTCAGGAAAAACACGACGGCATCGCGCTTGGCGGTCACCTGTAGCGCGTAACAACGGGCTTTGCCGCGCACGCTGGTCGCCCGGTGCATCTCTTTGTTGCTGCCCGTGCAATCCTGGTAGCTGTCCACGCCAACGATCCGGGTGGAGGAAAACAGGTCGGCCTGGCTTTGCCAGATCGCAACCTGGGCTTCCGGTTCGACGACGGCGGCGACGTACTGCGACGGCAGAGTGACGTAGGCACTGGCGCTGAGCGACGGCACATCGGTGCCGGCGTCTTTCGGCTTCACGGTCACCCAGTACTGGAACAGGTTGCCGTCGATCCGGTGTGCTTTACCCTCGATAACGGCATTGGCCCGATCGCTGTCCGGCGTTACCTGCAACGCGCGGTAGGTCGAGAGATTATTGCTGACGAGCTCGATGACGGCGTCCAGCGGCAGCGGCGCGGCCGTGATCGCATCCGGAGCGACAGAGTACTCTGCGGACATTTCGCTGAGCAGCATGCAGCCCAGCTCGTGCGCGAGGTGCAACGCGAGAATGTCGGTCTGATCGACGGAAAACGGCACATCCCGCTCGCCGCGAAACGACGGATCCTTCTCGACCTGCTGCTGCGCGCGCCATTGTGCGCGCGTCAGCTGGCCGGACCACTCGCGACTGAAGCCGGAAACCCAACTGCGTTCGGCAACATCCAGCGCGCGCAGCCGGATATTCAGATGTCCCTGGCCACCGTCCCGCAGTTCGAGCCCGATGAGATAGTCGACCTTGCTCGCGCTGCAATCGATGCCGGCGGCCCGGTTGCTGCGGGTTATCTCGTTCGGCGTCGCCTGCCAGGCAACCGATACGCCCGGCAGTTCCGCCGTCCCGTCGTGCAGGCGGTCGAGTAGCTCGAGGCCGAGCGTCGTCGGCACCGGCTGCGGGTTGTCGTTGTCGAGTATGACGTACCTGACCGTTTCGTCGCGGAAACGCGGATGCGTGCCCAGTTGCCCGGCGACGTAGGGGATCAGCGTTTTGTCGAACCACTCATCGAGTGTCAGTGTGCGCGCCTCGGCGGCCATGCTGAAGCTCAGCAGGGCGGTTGCACAAAAAGAAGTGAGAAAACTTTGTTTTGCGCGGTTGATCATTGTTCGAGCCTCAGTCCGCCGTCCGCGTCGATGACGATCGCGCCACCGCGGTGGGCATTGAGGTAATCGTTGAGCTGCCGCGTCATGCCGGGCGGTAGCGTCACGCCCCATTTGACGGACATCCCGTCGCCACGGTAGCGGTAGGCGTTCAACACCGGTTGCGGCACGGTGGAGGGCTCCATCTCGTGGAACTGTTTCGGCGTCGACGCATTCCAGAAGCCGATGCTGCCGCGATTGACGTTCATGCGCATCGCCTTGTCACCGGCCATGGCGTACATGCCGACTTCATTGCGTGCCACCAGCCGCGTCAACGCGGTGTCATCCTCAAAGCGCAATGAAAAGCCCTCGACCGGTTCGGCCGGCGGAGCGGGCGGCGTTGGCTCGGGCGCAGGCGCCTCGACGGGAGCCTCCACGACGGGCTGCGGCGGCTGCGGATACTGCAAGTCGACGTCGCGGGCCTCAAGCACCTCGGGCTCCGCAACGACCGGCTCGGGGGCCGTTGCAGTCACGATCGGTGCCTCCACCACAGGCGGCGGCGGTTCGGGAACCGGTTTCGCCTGGCTGGGCTGCGCTTCGGCGGGCTGCGGCGGAATGCTGTGTACCAGGGCGAAGATCGCCACGAGGCACAGCGACAGTATGGCCATGAAGCGCATGACGTCTGTCTGCAGGTCGGCCGCGCCGCCGGCATCGCCGTCCGCGCCGCGGTTCATCGGGTATGACAGCCGCGACCTATGCATTGTCGCCGGTTGATGGTTTATCTGGCCCGTCGCGGTCCCTGCTGAGATGTTCCTCGATGCGTTCCAGCGTGTCCTTCATGCTGGAGGTATCGACGCGCGCTGCCGTGTCGTAAGCCTGCTGCAACGCGGCGCCGAGCGCCACCGACTTGTACACGCGCATCAGGTATCCGCCGATGCCGCCGAAAATGGTTGTGGACAAGGCCAGCAGGATGCCGCCGTCGACCATTCGTTTCAGCACGGCAAATGCACCTTGCTGGACGGTATCGTCCGGGTCCCCGAGCGCGAACAGCAACGCGCTGCGCATGCCAATCGCGGTCCAGATGACGCCCGTGCCGAAGAACAGCGTGGTCCAGATGTCCGTCAGGTGGTCGAGCTGCACGACCTCGTTGATCGGCCGCTCCTGGTCGAGGTGCGACCGCAGCCGCGCGAGACTGAAGAAGAACGCGCCCAGCAGCAGGGCGAATACCGGTATGGACGAACCGAGGTTGGTGTAGGCCCAGTCAAGCCAGTGCCCGAGCGAGGGCAGGTGGCCCGCCGAGAACGACACGAGCTCGCCCCGGCTCATGATATAGAGGAGGGCGCTGGCGCCGATGAACGACCCGAACGCTCCGGCGGTAAGGCCTTGCAGGAAGCTCATTCCTTTGGCGTTGTGCATGGCGGCAACTCCGGCCTAGCGGCCAGCCTGGCACGCGGTGCAGGTCGCCTCCAGCACGAGTTCGACCTCCTGGAACAACTCGTCGGCGCGGTAGTAACCCTCGTTGTCGAGGCTCACTTTCAGCAGGCCGCGCTCCTTGTCGCCGAGCTCGCGTTCCATCTCCAGCAAAACGCGATCGCGCCGCGGGCAGGTGTGCGAGCAGTTGTTGTAGTCGCCGGCCAGCGACATGAATTTCACGTTGAAGTAGCGGTTGTAGTAGTCCTTCGCCTGTCGCTGGCTGAGCAAGCCTTCGTCGCTCGACCAGACCAGGAACTCGCTGAACACGCGTTTGTTACCGGGTTTGGGATCGCCCTCTGCGATTCGCAGCAGGTCGTCGTAGAAGCGGTCGAAGTGCGCGATGCAGCCGCCACGCAGTGAGGACTTCACGTCGTCAACCGCGGCGTTCAGGTTCTTCGTGGTGGGGCTGCCGCAGGCGGGCGGCTGGCTGGCACAGGCGGACAGCGCCAGCGTTGCGGCCAGCAGCGCCGCGGCGCGAAAAAATCGTGGTGAAGTTGTCGTCTTCATTGTTCGGTCTCCAAGGGGTATGTCGGCCTGCGGCTCAGTTTTCGAGCGGACTGCGATAGGCTTTCTCGATGCTGCCCGGCGGCGGACCGGCGATCTGGACCTGTGTGCCTTCGTCGCCGAAGAGAATGGACTTGACGCCGCCGACGACTTCCATCATTTCGGGGGTGATGGTGCCGAACGACTGGTTGAGTTGTTCAATCAGTGTCGCGCGTGCGATTTCCTCGCGCGTTCTCGCGATGAGTGCGCTTGTCTCGTCCATGTCGAGGTAAATGTCGGACGCGAGCACGGCGAGCGACTGGTCCGTCTTGCTGCTGGACGACGCGACGAGCTGGTAGTACTGCTTGAATCGTTCGCTAAGCCGCATGCCGCTTCGGCCACGCAAGGACGGTCCCGCTGCTTTCGGCTCGCCGCGGGGGTTTCCGCCGAGCAGGGTTTCCTGCAAGGTCCACGACGTCATTTTGTTGCCGAGCTCGCTGCGCAGGCGCTTCTCGAGGCTCAGCCGCGTGTTGTTGACGGTGTGCTCCATGTCCGGCAGTCGTTCCTCCATGATGGCAAGCATGTCCAGGTAGGTTGCGCCAAGCTGTTTTGCGAGACGCTGGCAGCCCGGGTCGTTTTCCGCGCCATCGCACTTGCTTTCCTGGTAGAGCTGCTGCTGCTGATCGAGGCGGCCAATGACCTCCTGCAGCCCGGTTTCCATTTCCTTTGCCACGGAACTCGTCTGGCGCAGGTCTTCGACGACGGTGGTTGGAAAAAGCCGGATCGTGGGGGCTTCGGTCCCGGCGTGGGCCGCGTTCGACACGATAAATGCAATAAGGAAAGAAAACAGGCTAATACGGGCAGCGGCACTGATGAGCTGCGTCGCGATCGGGTGGTCGGCGCGAGCCACGAAGACGTTCATATCGTCAACTCCCTGGTGAGCGTTGGGACGTGTGGAGTCGATCGGGCGGTTGTGCCTGCCGCGACCGGATTTTTGTGAGGCTCAGGCTAACCGGGGCAGGCTGAATACAAGCTGAATGTCGCGTTCAGGCAGGGTTGCCGGGCGCTGAGACGCGGCCCGGGCGCGATTATTGTAAGGTCTGACGTTTAGTCGACGCGGCGAACCTGGCTGGAACGCCGGCTGCGGGTGACCATCTTGTAGCCGCCGAACACACCCTTTTTCAAGGTGACGGTATCGCCCACTTTGACGCGGAAGCCAAAGACCGCGGTCTTTTCCACCCACACCTGGCCGTTCTCGAGCGTGACGATATGTTCGCCGCCGGGCCGGTGGCGCACCTCGACGACCTCGGCGCGCAGTTCTCGCAGCTCATTTTCCCGTTCTTTCTGTTTATCGGGCCGCTTGCTTTCGAGATCCCGATTCATGCCGAATTCGTCCTCGGCGGCGGCGCGCGCTGCTTCGCTGTCCGCGCCGCCTTCGTTCGCCGCGGCCATGGCGACTGCTTCCGCCTCCGCGGCACTGGCGGCGGCTTCTGTCTCCGCCGCCATGGCCATGGCTTCCGCCTCGGCGGCTTTCGCGGCCGCTTCTTTCCCGGCAGCCATCGCTGCAGCGTCTGCCTCGGCGGCTTGAGCGGCGGCCGCAGTTTCCGCAGCACGCGCGGCCTCTGCGCCGGCGTTCGCCGCTTCAGCAGCGGCGCGGTCGTAGCAGGCGAGGCGTGCCGTATCGTCTGTTTCGGCAGCGCATGCCTGCATCGTGTCGGCACTAACCGCCGCGGCGGCTGCGCCTGTTGCAAGTATCGTCGTCGCTACGAGTATCGGGCGCACATTCATGGTCGGGGCCTTCGGAATTACGTTGCGCCAATATTACCCCCGGACAGTTACAAACGAAACACGCCGCCGGCCGAGGTCTCGTCGCATTGCAACTCCGTTCAATTAGACGATAATGCGCGCAATGAGCCGGCGCCACGCATCGATATTCGCTCAACCGATCTGGCGCCTCGTCTTCGGCGCCGGCCTCGTGAGCTTCGCCCCGGTACTGGTGCGCGCGACCAGCGTGCCGCCTACGACCTCCGCGTTTTATCGCATGTTGCTGGGTGGCCTCGCGCTCGCCGTCATCGTACTCCTTGGCCGCGCGAGAAAGACGCCCGGGAATCGCGTGGTGCTGGGCCTGACACTGGCCGGCTTCGCTTTCGCTTTCGACCTGTTCTTCTGGCACCGCAGCATTCACATCGTCGGGCCCGGCCTGGCCACACTGCTGGCCGGTTTCCAGGTATTCGTGATGGCCCTGGCCGGTCTGCTGTTTTTCGGCGAGCGGCTGCACTGGCACCTCGTGCTCGCGGTGCCAGCCGCGTTTCTCGGTATCGCGTTGATCATCGGCTTCGACTGGGGCGGCCTCGACCAGACCTATCGCCTTGGCGTAGTTTTCGGGCTCGCTACCGCGCTTTGCTATTCGACGGTGTTATTGCTGATGCGCTGGACGCAAGCGAACGCGGTGAACCGGGGATTCCCGATCGTCGAAGTTGCGATCATGTCACTGGCCTGCGCGGCGATGCTCCTTGCCCTCGCGCTCGTCAACGACGAGTCGCTGGCAATTCCCGATGTGCGCGAGGCAAGTCTGTTGATCGCCTACGCGACGGTAGCTCAGGTTGGCTGGGTGGTGATCGTCTCCGGGCTCAACAAGGTGCCGGTCGCACTCGCCGGCCTGGTGCTGTTGATGGAGCCGACGCTCGCCTACGTTTGGGACATCCTGATTTTCTCGCGGCCGACGACGTTGCTGCAGGCAGTTGGTGCGCTGCTTGCCATCTCGGCGATCTATCTCGGTTCGTCTACCCAGGAAGAGTGACCGCCAGCGACGGGTCGCCAGTCTGGCCATTGGCCGCTTGCCAGGCAGCGAAGACCGACGTGGCGATGGCGATGTCCTGCACGGCAACGCCGGTGAGATCCGCGATCGTGATTTGCTCCGGCGCGGTTCGCCCCGGTGCCTTGCCCGCGATGACGTTGCCGAGCTCCTGCAGGTCCGACGCCCGTATCGTCTTTTCCCGGACAGCGGTCTGTATTTCCCCGTGATCCGTACACTGCGACAGCGAGTCCACGACCAGAACGTCGGCACGCGCAACCAGTGCGGCGTCGAGTTCCTGCTTGCCCGGCGTGTCGGCGCCCACGGCGGTGATGTGGGTGCCAGGCCGCACGGCAGCGCTGCCGATCATCGCCGACGTGGAGGGTGTGGTCGTAACGACCAGGTCGCTGCCCGCGGCAACATCGTCGGCGCTATCCGCCGCCGTCGCCGTGAAACCGGCGGCAGATGCAAACTCGATGAATTCTCCATGCCGTTCGGCGCGGTGATTCCAAACGAGGACTTTCCGGCAGGCGCAAACCGGCTTCAGGTATTCGAGCTGTAATTTCGCCTGAATGCCGCTACCAATGATGCCTATGGTTCTGACCTCGGGTGGCGCCAGGTATTTCGCCGCGATCGCACCGGCCATCGCCGTGCGCAGGTCCGTGAGATGCCCCTCGTCCTGTAACAGTGCGACCGGGTGGCCCGTGGTCGCCGAACATACGACCATCATGCCGCTCGAGGGGCTGACGCCGAGCGCGTGGTTGCCGTGTGAGCCCGACGCGATCTTGATGACGAAGTAATCGTCGCCCGTGATGTAGCCGTACTTGATGTGGCAGTCACCCGTGGGAAAGGGCAGGTGACCGACCGGCGGCACGGTGACGTCACCGGCACTGTATTTAACGAATGCCTTTTCGATGGCGTCCATTACCGCAGCGGGATCCAGGTGTTGCCGGATAGTGGCGAGGTTCAGCAGTTGCATGTCACTTTTCCATACCTGCCAGTCGCCGGCTGCGTGGTTCGTGGAAGGCGACTCGCGTTAGAATGCCGTAATTGCAGGGGGCAGAGCGTGCAGCATACATCAGTTCAACATGCAGGCGGGTGCGCGGGTGGCGCCTGAGTCGCGGCACCCGATTGCAAAACATCGCCGCCGCATGGGCGGGCGCAAAGCACACGCAGAACGCTCGGCGTTGCAGGCGAAGGCAGCCGGCCCGGCGTACATCACCCGCAAGATCCCTTATTTCGAATTCGCGGACGAGGAGTCGCTTTGCCGCATCGAAGCGCATGCCGAGTGGCTGATGCAGGACGTTGGCATCGAGTTTCGCGACGACCCCGTGGTCCTCGACATCTGGCGCGCGGCCGGCGCGGACGTCGATGGGGTGACGGTGCGGTTGCCGAAGGGTATGGCTCGCGAGCTGTGCCGGACGATACCGCCCGAATTCACACAGCATGCAAGGAACCCGGATAAAAGTGTACGAATCGGCGGCCGCAACGTCATATTCGCTCCCGTGTACGGGCCGCCGTTCGTGCGTGACCTCGAGAAGGGCAGGCGCTATGGCAGCCTCGAGGATCTGCAGAACCTGATCAGGATCGCGAGCCAGATCCCGTGGCTGCATCACTCAGGCGGAATCCTCGTGGAGCCTTGCGATATTCCGGTCAACAAGCGCCACCTCGATATCGTGTACTCGCACATCCGTTACTCGGACAAACCGTTTTTCGGCATGATCACGGCGAAGGATCGCGCCGAGGATTCCGTGGCGCTGGCACGCATTCTGTTCGGCGAGGATTTCGTGGAGGATAATTGTTGCGTCGTCGGCAACGTCAACGCGAACTCGCCGCTGATGTTCGACAAGGTTGCGACCGAGGCTCTGCGCGTTTACAGCGCGGCGAACCAGTGCATTATCGTTACACCTTTCATATTGAGCGGCGCAATGGGGCCCGTGTCGACGGCAGCATCCGTGGCGCAGGCGCTTGCAGAGGGCATGGCCGCCGGCGCACTGAGCCAGCTCGTGCGTCCCGGGTCGCCTTTCGTGCTCGGCAATTTTCTTTCGTCCATGAGTTTGAAGTCCGGCGCACCGACGTTCGGCATGCCCGAGCCGGTCATGTCCAACTACATCGTCGGCCAGCTTGCGCGACGGCTCAACGTGCCACTTCGCTGTGGCGGCTCGCTCACCGCATCGAAAATTTGCGACGCGCAAGCGGCGGCGGAAAGCGGGGACAGCATGCATTCCACGGCGCTCGGCGGCGCAAACTTCGTTCTGCACGCCGCAGGCTGGCTGGAGGGCGGCCTCTGCAGCGGCTACGAGAAACTGGTGCTGGACGCCGACCGCCTCGGTGCTTACCAGCGCATGCTGCAGGGTGTCGCGACCGATGCAAACGGCCTGGCGGCGGATGCATACCGCGAGGTGGAACCTGGTGGTCACTTTCTCGGCTGCTCGCATACGATGGCGAACTACGAGACGGCGTTTTACGACGCACAGCTGTCCGACTCCGAAAGTTTCGAACAATGGGTCGAAACCGGGGAGCAAAGTGCTGAACAACGCGCGTTCGAGCGCTGGAACCAGATGCTGAACGATTACGAACGCCCGCCGCTCGACGAAGCAACGGACGAAGCGCTGCGTGAATTCATTGACAGGAAAAAGGAGAGCATGCCGGATGCCTGGTATTGACGAGATGCGCTTCGGGGAGGGCGATTAATGGAGTCGCATGCACGGGTTGTGGTCATCGGCGGCGGCGTTGTCGGCTGTTCGATCCTGTTCCACCTGGCGCGTGGCGGCTGGAAGGACGTCGTCTTGCTGGAACGCTCGGAGCTCACGTCGGTATCTTCCTGGCATGCGGCCGGCATGTTCCACACCATCAGCGCCGACCCGAACCTGTCCGCGCTGCAGCATTACACGATCGAGCTGTACAACGAGCTCGAAGAACTATCGGGGCAGTCCATCGGCCTGCACACGACCGGCCAGGTATACCTGGCATCGACGCCGGATCGCCTGGATTACCTCAAACGTGAACGATCCAAAGCGCGCTACACGAACCTGCCGCAGGAGTTCATCACGCTGCAGGAAGCAGCGGAACTGAATCCGCTGATCGACCCGAAGAAATATCTCGGCGCGTTGTTCGATCCGGTCGACGGGCATATCGATCCGTCCGGGGTTACGCATGCCTATGCAAAAGCGGCGCGGAAATTTGGCGCCACCATTCACCGCAACACGCCCGTGCTGGAAACGAACGCGCGCACCGACGGCCAGTGGGAGGTCGTTACGCCGTCCGGAACGATTGTCGCCGAGCGCGTTGTTAACGCCGCGGGCCTGTGGGCGCGCGAGGTCGGCCATCTTGCCGGCATCGAGCTGCCGGTGCAGCCGATGGAGCACCATTACCTGATCACGGAGGAGATCCCGGAAATAGCTGCGCACGGCAAGGAAATCTGCGGCGGCGTTGATTACGAGGCCAATATCTATTTCCGCCAGGAGCACAACGGTCTGCTGCTGGGCACTTACGAAAGCAGCGGCACGCCGTGGATGGTGGGCGGGACGCCGCAGGATTTCGGCCATGAACTGCTGCCAAACGATCTCGACCGTGTCGCGGACCGGCTGGAGCTGGCTTTCGATCGCATGCCGGCACTGGAGCGCGCGGGCATCAAGACGATCATCAACGGGCCGTTCACGTTCGGCCCCGACGGCAGCCCGCTGGTGGGTCCGGTGCCCGGACTCCGCAACTACTGGGCCGCGGTTGGCGTCATGGCCGGCTTTTGCCAGGGCGGCGGCGTGGGCAAGGTGGTCGCCGAGTGGATGATCGACGGCGAGCCGTCGATGGACGTATGGGCCATGGACATCGCGCGCTTCGGCGAATTCGCCACGCGCGAGTACGGCACGATCAAGTCCACGGAGAACTACGAGCGCCGCTTCCTGATGACCTTTCCCAACGAGGAACTGCCGGCCATGCGGCGGCAGAAGACGACGGCCATTTACGATCGGCTGCTGCAACGCGGCGCCGTCATGGGGGTCAGCTTCGGGCTGGAAAACGCGCTGTGGTTTGCCGACAGCCCGGAAGAGGCCGTCGAAGAACCGACCTACCGACGCTCGAACGCGTTTGGGCACGTTGCCCGCGAAGTCAAAGCGGTGCGTGAAGGCGTTGGCGCACTGGAGATCGCCAACTATTCGAAGCATGATTTTCGCGGGCCCGGCGCAGCCGAGTTTCTCGATCGTGTTCTTGCGGGCCGGCTGCCAGAAGAGGGCAGGTTAACGCTGGCGCCGATGCTTACCGAAAAAGGCAAGCTGTACGGCGACCTGACGGTTGCATGCCTGGCGGACGATCGCTTCTACGTGTTCGGATCCGGCGCGGCGCAGGAGATGCATCGCCGCTGGTTCGAGGAACACCTGCCGGAGTCCGGCGTCACCTACCGCAATCGCTCGGACGAATTGCACGGCATGGCGATTTCCGGGCCGAAATCGCGCCAACTGCTGGCGTTGCTCACGCGCGACGACGTTTCCGCCGGGGCATTCCGTTTTCGCGACATTCGCGAAACCACCGTTGCCGGTGTCCCGGTGATGATCGCCCGCATCTCGTTTTCCGGTGAGCTGGGCTACGAGATCTATTGCGCACCGCAGTTCCAGCTGCGTCTTTTCGACGCGATCGAAACTGCCGGCGCGGATATGGGTCTCATCCTGTACGGAGCACGAACCCTGATGTCGCTGCGGCTGGAAAAGATGTGGGGCGTATGGACGCTGGACTACCGGCCGGACTTCACGGCTGCGGAGGCCGGGCTGGACAGATTCATCGACTTCGACAAGGAATTCATTGGCCGCGATGCGGCGCTGGCGGAACGCGAATCCGGGCCGGCCCGAAGGCTCGTCACGCTGGTGGTCGACGCTGATGGCGTCGATCCCATCGGGGATGAAGCCGTCATGCACGATGGAGAGTGTGTCGGCTATGCGACCTCCGGCGGATACGGCCATTTCGTGGGCGAAAGTATAGCGATGGCCTACGTGCCGGCGAAACTGGCGAAGGAAGATGAAGCATTCGACATTGAAATTCTTGGCGACATGCGCAAGGCCAATGTCCGGCTCGCGCCGCTATATGACGCGGATGGCAAGCGTATGCGCTCCTGATTTCCTGATCGGACGTTGGGTCATTACGACGGCACTGGCGCTGCTGGTGCCGCTGGCCGCAGGAAAAAGGTGCCGGATTTATTTTCCGTGGACTAACCAAACACGGGCGAAATTGCGCAGCAGAATTCCGGAAAAATAAATCCGGCACTTTAAACGTTCTACTCGCAAGTGAACGTAACCGTTGCCACGGTATTATTTGGCCACGACTTGCGGAACTCTACGTCAACAATTTGAGATTTTTTCTCGAGCGTCCCGCAATGCTCGTCAGCCAGCTTTGACGCCATATCTCGAACTTCAGTCTCTCCACCACGGGAAGGCGACGCGGTCGCCGAGACCTGCATCGTATTGTCGGGAAAACGCGTAACCGACGAATTCCAGACGCAGGACGCTGTCAGACATGCCGCGCACAATGGTAGAAGTACGGTTTTCAAGTTTGCCTCCTCAACGGAAAAAGGTGCCGAAAAAGGTGCCCGAAAAAGGTGCCGGATTTATTTTCCGCGGACTAACCGAACACGGGCAAATTGCGCAGCAGAATTCCGGAAAAATAAATCCGGCACTTTAAACTTCAGCCGACCACTTTTTTCGGAGCTGATGCTGTCACCGCCCGTCAGCCGACAATGTGGTGTTTGCCGATAACGTGCACGCTGCTCGCCTGCGGTCCTTTGTCCCCGCCTTCCTCGGCGAATCTGACTTCGGCGCCAATCTCGAGCTCGTCAAAGTCGTCGTTGACAACGCTGTTGCGGTGGAAGTAGATCTCGCGGCCGTTGCTGTCCGTAATTGTGCCGTAGCTGTCAGCGGCATGAAGCGCACTGACGCGACCATGCGGCGGTGTCTCGTGGACTTTTACCTTGTGACGCTGCTCACGTAACTGATCCTGCAGCCGTCGGCGCGCCGCTTTGAATGCATTGCGAATCGCGACGTAGGCGTCTTCGTGTGCCTGATGTTGATCCGGTGACCGGCTGACGACAACCTCGCCAGCCGGAGTGCGGATATCGATCGTCACGTGGTACAGGTTGCCCTGATGATGGTGCTTGTGTGGCGCCTCGATCGTTACCCGGCAGCTGATGATATCGTGCGCGAATTGCTCGAGCTTCTCGGCGCGCTTACGGATGGCGGCCTCGATGGCCTCCGATGGCTCGAGCTTGTGAAACCGTATCTGTAGCGGGATCTGCATGCGCTCAGTCCGATACATCGGCGCGATGCCAGAGTTCGCGCAGCTCGGGCGGCAGGCAATGGCGCACCTGTTTCACCTCGCCGCCGGTCAACTCCTTGTTGAGCACGGTGAAGACCGCGCTTGCGGCGCGCTCCCGCTGTGCCTCGTCGAGGCCTGGCACGTCCTCCGCGATGTGGTCGAAAAACTCCTGCTTGTGCCGGTAGCTCTCCGGTTTGTCCGCCGGATGCCAGCCGTCGTAGTAAAAACCGCGGACCAGCATCGGCATCTGTGCGCCAAAGTGCACCGCCTCGTCGGGCGGCAGCCGGTCGCGCACGGCGTGCAGCACCGAGCGCAGGATGTGATACGAGCGCTCCATATCGGTCGAGCCCATATAGTGCGCGACACCTTCGATCCAATGGGCCGTCTTCTGCTGTGTCTTATCGAATACGCCAAGGTTTTTCATGCCTGTTACCTCCAATCGCGTCATCGCTCGCATTAAGATTAAGAGACCGTCGCGACGGCGACCATTCGAACAAACCCGTATTCGGCCCTCTGACGCGGCCCGGCCTTTTTGTTTGGCACACCCGGAAATGTACGCGTCTGGCGAAAGCGCGCCTTCAAAGCACCACCGCCGCAACGGTCGTCCATGCCCTTTCTACGACATTAGATCTCAATCCCGGACACGCGTACGACCGAGTAGGCAAGGGCGAGAGCGCCCCAATACACGAAGAATCCCCAGTAGTAGGTGAAATACTTCAGCGGTCCGAGCGCAGGATATACGTATTCCTTTTCTGTAAACCACAGGATGATATTTATGTACAAACTGCATGCCCCTGCTGCTCCAAAGAGCAGGTATCCCCAAGCCTGGCCCAAGAGTACGCCGACACCTCCGGCCACAAACAGCGGTGCGAAGTACAACCAATCGGCCCAGGCGGCTCCTCGCGCCAATTTAAAGTGCGACTTGTCACGCCACTCCTCGCCTTTGCCGATGATCAGGTTTCTGGTCTCCCGACTGTCCGGTCTGACCAGCATCGACAATTGCGCGTAAATCAGCGGCGCCAGGGTAATCATGCCGAATACGAGAAGTGCCCAGGTAACAAGTGTCGGTTGCATGTGTCAGAGCACTTCCAGCAATCCGATGACGATCGACGCCGCGCCGATTGCGATCAGATATAAGTACACGCCCATCGCCAGACGGTGCTCACCTTGTGTTCCAGTGTGCACACCGCGCCCTCTCAAACCGAGAATTTTGGCCGCCTCACGCCCGCCCGCATCCACGAACGCGCCACCGCCGATCAGTGACGCGTAGGGCCACAGCGAATGGTTCAGCAGCATCAGGATTCCAGCCACGGGAAGCGTCCATAGCCATGCCAGGTCCCAGCGGGCGGCCCACAACTCGAGGTGCGTGAGCAGAGGATCCGCGGAATCAGGAGACTCCTGAAGCCCGAGGCGTTGTGCCAGACCAAAATTCAGAGCTGAAATTAATTGCCCGACGTAGAGCAACCAGCCCGCCAAAGACAGAATTCCGACGATCATCCGCATACACGCGCACCTCTTTTGGCACTATGGCGAACGCCCGCGCGGTCTTGTATGCGGGTTTTCCGAAGGACGAAAACGGTCCGGGCGGCGACTACCGGCCATAAGCAGATATTGCTCTGGAAAAACGTGCCGGATTTATTTTCCGTGGACTAACCGAACACCGGCGAACTTGCGCAGCAGAATTCCGGAAAAATAAATCCGGCACTTTAAACTTTCACTAAAGGTCACCAGCAGTCATTTTGTCCGGGAAGGCCTGGCCGGCAGCGTCCGGCCGTGAGGAGCCGTTGAATTCGAGCGACGCAACAACCCCAGGTATACGCTGGGGTCGTTGCGCACCTGATTATTTGGCGGGCACGGTTTCTTCACCCCGGTACATGCGGCTATCGCTGCAGGTTGAGACTTCGTCGAACTCTGCGTCGAACTCGGAACCCGAGTCGTCGTCAACAATCTTGCCCCAGGCCGCGATACTCGGATACGTGTCAACCCACATGAACCCACCCAGATCGCCGATGACGGTCGTGACAAACGAACTCGTTATCTCGTCAGAACCGCCCGTTTTACGCGCCCACTTGAGCCATCTGCCATTCACTTCCATCGCATCCTCTTTGGTGAAGCCATCGTTCAGCTTGCAGGAGAACACGACGGTGACCGGCTCAGCATAGACAGTGGCTGAGAGAAGCAAAAATACCGACGTTACGGCGGCCAACAGATTCTTCTTTAACATGATTCATTCCTTTTCTTTTTTTTGGTTGTGTCAACTTCAGTATAGAAGAGGAATTCCGTATTGTTGCTCGCACTGCGCATTCGCTCGAAATGAACCGGAACGGAATAAAGTGCCGGATTTATTTTTTCGAGTGGCTTTCAGCCGGGTAGGCGCGTATCAGCTATACCATAAGCCGGTCAGTCAAGCGAAGAAAGCTCGATTGCCTGAAAGGCAGTAATCGGCCAGAAGCAGACACCGATGACTATTGCTTGCCGTCGATTTTTGCCGCAGTCTGTTCCCCGGCAAGGTCATAAGGCTTTCCGGGAATCCATCGGCCAACGTGCCTGCAATATCGCCGATACTCGTCACCATATTTTTGTCGAAGCCTGTTTTCTTCATAACCAATAATCATCGCGTTAGCGACAAGGAAACACAGCCCCGAGTATTGAAGCA
>JAHHOT010000156.1 GCA_018677555.1 Gammaproteobacteria bacterium
TGACAAGCGGGTGCAGTTCAATGGTAGAACATCAGCTTCCCAAGCTGATTATCGAGGGCAGGCATTCGGTGCGACCTCATGCTCCGGTTCGGCGGCAGCTGCCAAGAGGTGTGCCAGTATTGTGCCAAACCATCATCGAACCAGCTGTAATTGAATGCCATTTACTGGCGCTGAAGGCGCGACTGACGCCTTAACCTGCTGATTTTGTTTAGCGACGTTTTGCATCGCCGCGACTGAAAATCCGCGTGTCGGTGGTTCGATTCCGCCCCTGGCCACCAATCAAATCAAATCACGCTGATTGAAATCTTCATCTTCGACTTCCGCGCCCGAACGCTGCTCTGTATTCCTACCAACCCGCCGCAGGTTCCGGACGTGTCCATGAAATAATCGTAGTACATGTCTGGATCAACGCGCGCAGGCGGCAAGTGGGGTCAATTGCTCGCGGCGGTCAAGCTGGCGTTCAGGTAAATGCGCTAGAATAAGATCAGGACGACCCGGCCGAACGGTCGTTTTCCAGCGGGAGGCCGATATGAAAAGAAGCTCAACGATTGTGGGTCTGTTACTGGCAACCGTTTGCCTTGCAGCCGGTGCCGCGGAGCCGCCGGATTCGGATGCCAAGGGTTTGACACACGATACGCTCAAGGTCCCCAAGGATCCGCGTGACGGTTCGGACGAAAAAGAGTGGCGGGATGTCGAGTCGTCCGACCCGGGTACCACCCTGCTCGATTACGGAAAGTCCCAGCAGCAAGTGGAACGACAACCTGCGCCGCTGGAGCAGGCCAATCCGAATGTCGAACGTGCGGCCGAACGTGACAAGACCGTCCCTGTCGATCGCAGCTCGAAAAAGAGGCCGTCCGATTCACAACAGGTCGAGGTGCTCGACCGCAGTGAATCGGTCAGGAAACTGAAAGAGAAGTCGTCAGTACCGGATGCGCGGGATCCGCGCGTGCCGAAGAACCGTCAATAGTCGATGCCCTCTGCGGCATCTGACGAGATCTTCTCCAGTTGCTCGATACGCTGCCGCGTAAATGTACTGCCGGCCGCGGCCCGGGTATATTGGAAGAAACGGGAAAGGGCGCACGATCCATGAGAATTTCCTGGTCGGTCGACTTCACGAAGATCTGCTGGCTGATGCTGGCCGCGACGATCCTCACCCTTGTTAGTCAACCCGCCCGGGCGCAGGCCGTTACTTGCAGCGCGCTGTCGCTCGACCCGGTCGCGACCGAGAGCGGCAACCCGATGGGCGTCGGAATTCTCGATGCTTATTACCTGGAATCGGGCAGCGATCTCGGCTGCTGGGTGCATCCGCATGCCAACGGAAAGGATTTCGTCCTCACCCCCGCCGGCTGGGGCGCCATCGCCGATGCCGAACACCAGGGTTGGATTGACCTGGCGATGAAGGGCATCACGAATTCCCGGAACTATCTCACGACCATCGGCACCCTCGAATCCCCCCTGTACGTGCTGGTCACGGACCGCACGGCTGCCGAAATCGGAAGAGGAGGGTCCGCCGAGGCCTACTGGCTCGTGGACGGTGCATGCTGGGTCGAATTACGGCAGGACGCGCAGGTCGGTCGCGCCGGTCCGGAGAGCGGCCCGGCTAATTTCAAGTTCGTGCTGGCCCACGAGATCGGGCATTGCTTCTTGATGCAGAACATTCCCAATTACGTGCCGGCGACCGAATGGGTTTACACCGTCGACTGGTGGGACGAGAGCGGGGCGGAGTTCCTGGCGGCACAGATTTATCCACGCGTGAATCGCGAATATGCCTATGCGGGCGCCTTCGACCTGGACGGAATTCGCTGGCCCCAGCCCTACCGGGCCTACGTGGTGCTGCAACATTACGCCAATACGCACAGCGTTGCGGAAGTGATCGCGCTACTGGAATGGTTCCACGTCGTCGGTAAGGTCGCCGACCGGGACGACACCGACGGCTTGTTCCGGTTTTTCAATGCCATTTACGACCACCCGAGCTTCGGCGATTTTTATCATGACTTTGCCGTCACCCATTATCGAAGCCGGGTGCAGGACGCCGGAGGCGGCGCGATCCCGAGGGAAGCGTACGTCGACAGCCACTGGTCGGTGCGCCTGGCAGGAGAATCCGGTGTCGTTCCGATCGCGCTCGTGCCCGCCAATCGCCTGGTGCTCGGCTACCTGACCGTTCCGGCTGGTTACGATGCGCATCTGGGGCCGCCCGAAGGCTCTCCGAAGCGCCACTACCAGTCGCTGTTCGAGAACGGCCGTTACCTCGAGGGCTGGGAACGAGAGACCCGCGTCGGCGGAAACTGCGAACACGACAGCGAGGCCATGGTGTTCCTCACCCACCACTTCGAAACCGGAATGACTGGCCTGCAAATGCCGTATACGCTGGAGAAGAAGTGCCCTTGCGGCGATCAGGAAATTTCCGACTGCTGCATGAAACCGCGCACCTCCGATCTGCAGCCCGGCCATGATCACCGGCCGTATTACCAGGGCCCGGACCCGATCCAGGCCAAGGCGGCCTGCCTGATGGCCTGCCAGGACCGTTGCTGGTGCCGCAACCAACACATGTGGAGCTTCGAGCCCGTCACCAAGAGCGAATGTGATGACTATTATCCGAACGGATCCGTGGTGTTTGTGCCAGGCGTGCCGACCAAGTGCCAGGGCATGACGCACCCCGATCGTCGGCGCCCGCCGCCGCCCAAAAAAGACGTGCTCGCCGTACATTGCGCTACGCTGTGTGCCGAGCAATGTTGAAAAATGCTCGAGTCCAACTAACTGCTGCTGGCGAGGACTGGTCGCAATTCCGGCTGGTATGCCCTCACGACTTTTATTTCAGACGATGGCTGGAGCCTCGTCCGCATGGGTCCGTGGGCATCACAGCCCCCGGCCGAAGAACTTGCGGTGGCCTTTTACCGTGACGGCGCGGAAATACGCCGGTTCATGGTCGCGGACCTCGTGCAGGATACGAATGCGCTGCCGCAGTCTGTCAGCCACTACATGTGGCTGGCAGAGGGCGAAGAACTGCCCGCAATCAACGGACCAGGCGAATTCCAGCTGCGTACGCTAGAAGACAGGCTGTATACGTTCGAGCAACTCGTGCGCTCGAGTTGTGGATGCGGATAGTGAATATAAGGGCCATTATGTCAGGAGCGAAATCGGTGGCCAGGGTGGTGACAAGCATGATGAAGCGGTCAGACGAAGCGATCGCCCTTCGGCGGCGCCCTGCTCGGATGCGCCGGGTCGACGGCCCCGGCATCACGGCCAAGGTGCTCGAGAATCCGTTCAATGACCGCCGGCGCCTCGATGCTGGCGATAATGCGCAGCCGGCCGCCGCATTGCCGACAGCTCTCGACAAGGTGAATTGATACGAAGCATCAAGAGAGGGTGCCCTGGGGTATATCGATAGCGAACACCCGCCTGAGGCGTTGTGCCCAGGTCATCGCTTGTTGCCGATTGGTGGCTGCTGCCTCGCTGCGCTCGGTGGCGGTGGCGGCGCGTGTACCCGCTGTAGTTCAACCCACTCGGTCTTACAGGTAAGCCACTGATCTGCTCCCCGGCGACACTTGTTTAGTCTGCTGACCAGAAGGCCCCGACCTATCTCGCTCTCTTACAACGAATTTCGCGATCAGATGCAAGGGTTCTCAAGTCCGGCTATTAAAATGCCCGGCAGGAAAGGATTAATCCGGCAAGGATTGGGGACCAGCACCGGTCACGCCTGGAACCACAATCAGCAAATTTGCACCAATCTGAAAGCCCGGCGGTATCTGCAGGCATCACGCTATCGTTTGCGTGGCTGATTGCGACCTTAGCCTTTGAATCTCACGGCAGCCGGAAGCGGCAACTGGAGCAGCAGTTGATCTATAATTGATGTGCGCATTTGTTCACCACCGGTTCAGAGAAGCGCGGTTAGACTCGTAATCTATTAGAACAATTCCAGACAATGGCGAACGGGAAAAGGACGTAATTCACAAGCTCCGAGGGAAAGGGCAGATTCGTATTCAACACCCGTAGCTCCGCCGAGCGCAAGGACGCGAAGCCGTAATATGGCGGGCGTCTTGTCTAGCGACGAGTAGCGGAGGGTGTTATGAAATTTACGTTTGCTGGTTTTCTTCTCATTTCCGGATTATTGTCGATGTCCATGTCGGCTCTAGCTCAGCAGCGCGACATTCAATGTCCGACGTCTTCGCTGGACACCAACGTCACCACACAGCTGCCGGACGGATGGTGGTCGACTCCGCAGCGAGGCAGGCTTTCGGACACCGAAGTCATAAACATGGGTGGCAGCCCCAAGTTGGTATGCGTCTACAAGATGACAAGCACCGAGGTCAGCGTGATGCGGGACGTGCCTGCCGGCATGACCTGCCGCGCCGCTGGGACCCGATTCCGCTGTACGGGCACCGGCAGCTCGCAGAGCAAGAAAATGATTGAAACGACCGGCCAGTCAAGAGCCGAGCCGATCACGGTAAAAGAAGCGGACAAAGTGTTAACGCCTGGCAATGTTCGTAAGACCGCTCCGGTCGAGTCCGTAAAGAAGGGCGCCTGCCCGGATCCGATGCTTACAGGTATCGCAGTCAATAGCCTGTCGCGCGACCCGCAAGGCCAGTATTTCTTCCGACTTGCAACACGCGTAAAGAATGGCGGTCGCGGCGCCTTCACATCCGCAGAGGGTCAACAAGTTGTTCGGATTGAACAGATTGCCCCGGGGGGTTCTCCCAGGCAAATCGCAGTAGGCACATTTGGGAACATTCCAGTCGGTGGAAGCAGTGCCGAGATCACGCATGATGTACTGCGTTGGCGGATTTCTCAGGAGTTTCCGCCATCCTATCGCTTCACGATTGCCTACGATCCCGATATCGCTGCGGACGGTAATCCGGCGAACGACGATTGTTCGCCTAAAAACAACAGTACGACAATTACTGGCAGGGAAATCAACGACATTATCCGAGGCAGTGGAATCTGAATACGACGCGACGCTGAGTCAATTTTCCCAGTTCGCCAATGTCGCAATCGCTTAGTTCTTCACAAGCTCAACTCTGCGATTCGCTGCACGTCCGCCATCAGTATCGTTTGAAGCAACTGGTGAGAGATAGCCGACTCCGTGCGCCGATAATCGACCTGCGCTGATTCCATGATTCGAGACCAATGCTGATACAACTGCACCAGCGCGACGTTTCGACAAGTCGATGTTGTAATCGAGCCCGCCCTGATTATCGGTATGCCCGACGACGAGAAGGCTCAATTCCGGATTCAAGTTCAGCAGTAGGGCGATCTGTTCGATTTCCGCTGATGACGCCGGATTGAGTGTAGCGCTGTCGTGCGCGAAAAGTATCCCGTAAAGCGCGGCGCGACCGTCCGCAGCGATCTCCCGGCCTATCTCATCGGCTAGTTTGAGCTCCATCCCGACATCCATCTCATCCGCTTCGATAATGTCAAGCGCTACATCGATGGTCGGCTCGCCAGTACTTGGCAGCTTGAATTTCTGTACCGCCAGAGCGATGTTTATGTCACCTTCCGGCCGACTGAGCCTAGCTGTGAAATAACGTGAGCCCGATTTGTTCTCTACGGACATACGATTTATCTTGTAGATAATTTGATAGAAGAAGCCACTTCCACATTCGTCTTCAGTACCACAACCAAATATTTCTTCAAATCCGGCTTCCGCCAGTGCCGTCCTATAATTCCGCAGAACCTCCAGGTCGCTTCGATCGGTAGGCGTGAGACGGTACTTTAAGCGAGTGAGTCTTCCTTCCAAGCGCTGCGATTCGACCTTTCCGCCTGATCTCGCGCTTATCGCCATTCGGTATTCGTCGTAATCCGATGTTGCGTGTTTAATTATCTCGGAGCCAGGGTAGCGCGGTATCAGTGGGTGATCTCCACTACCTGCAACATCGGCAATTGAAACTTCACTCAAGCAAACCACTGTCATTACTGTCAAAAGTGCCCTCATCGACGATCTCCGACTCATATTACCTTCATGTCCGACACGATTCGTTGTCTATCCGCAAAATTCGAAATTCCACACGCCGGTTCTTCTGGCGACCGTCCTCAGTATCGTTGCTCGCCACAGGACTGGTCTCGCCGTAACCTCGCTGCGACAATCGACCCGGGTCAGCGCCGTTGCCTGTGAGCCATCCGTATACGGCTCCAGCTCGTGCCTCCGACAAAGTCTGATTATATTCTTCTGTGTTTGTCGAATCTGTATGACCAGCAATCTCGACAATCATGCTCGGATAGCCGCCCAGCATTTCGGCGAATCGCCGCAGCTCGACCTCCGACTCCGGCAAAAGGTCGGATTTGTCTATTTCGAAAAAGATACTATTCATCGGTAGCACCGTACCGGAACACAACGGCGCGATAATAAGATCGAGCTCCACAGAGCCGCCGGACGTTATCCCGCGAAGATCGATGGTCTGTGAAACACCTACACCCGCCATGCCCTCAAAGTAGACCGTGTAGCTCCCGCCAACAGGTAGAGCCATCTGAAACCGGCCGTTGCCCGGATTAAACCCGGCGACGCCCGAAATACCGCCACCTTCGCCGCCGCTGCTGCCCGATTGTTCCTTGTATCGCAAGGAACCGCCGCCCACCGGAATATCGACGCCTGCAACATCTATCGGTACGCCGGCACCGCTACTCGCTTCGCCGCGCTCGGTCGTGTGCTCTTCAGATTTTGTGGGCGGCAACCAAAACACCTGACCTTCGACGAGAACCACCGGTGCGGGGCGCATGCGGGGCGGCAATCCAAATTCGTATATATCCTGTTGGTCGCCCATGCCGGCGGACATAAACGCCAACCGGCCACTTGCATCAACGGAAACACTCGTTTCATCTTCAACCGTGTTGACGCCCGGCCCCAGGTTTTCAGGAGTCGTCCATTCCGCCCACCCATCTCCTGTGCGCCGGGCGACCCAAATGTCGAACCCACCCTCACCGCCCTCTCGGTCACTGGAGAAGTAAAGGGTTTTTTCGTCGGCGGCGAGGAACGGGTGCTTCTCATGTTCGGTTGTATTTAGGCC
>JAHHOT010000157.1 GCA_018677555.1 Gammaproteobacteria bacterium
GATTACGGTCTTCCAGGAGAATCACCGTCAAGCCGTTGTCGAGCTTGTCGATCTGCGCATTGCCCAGCTCGAGCCCGGCTACGGGAGACGACACAACGGTCAAAAAAATCAAAACAAAAGGGGTCGAACCGATTTTTCTAATGCCGTTCATAAAAGGGGTCGCACCGATTTGTTGAATAAAATTTGGCGCGTCAATGGATCGAACGTCAGCGTGGAGAACGGGTTGGTGCAGCAAATTGTAGTTTCACTCTGCGGATTTAATTTTTTTGCCAAATATCCAGTTTCACCCTAACAATATTTCGTTTATCAGCGTCTCGCCAGTTCTATTTCGATTGCCTCGTGAAACAGGCTGATCGCCTTGCGAGCCATGACAGTCTCCTTCGTCCACGCGGCAGCATCCGCGGCCACACGGCCAGGCAACTCACGATTCTTGATAATCAACGCCTGGTCCTCGCCGGCCAGCACGACATAGGCTGCAGCAACCGGCCTATTTTGACCTTTTCACCAACTTTTTGCCGCCCTGCCAGTATTTGGGGACAGGAAAGAAGAACAAGAACCCGACGGTGAAGCGTACGAACGCTGACCGCAAGGCGCCTGACGCCTTGTTGGTTTTGCAGGTACGGACAAGGCAGGACAACGGGAGACCGCTATGCAAGTGGCCAGATTACCGGAAAACGAAGCCGCCAGAATTGCGACGCTCAGCAGCCTGGACATTCTCGACACGCCTCGGGAAAGCCGGTTTGACCGGTATACCCGCATCTCGACGCAGATATTCGACGTGCCGATCGCACTGATCAGCCTGGTGGATCGCAATCGCCAGTGGTTCAAGTCTGTCGAGGGTTTCGACGGCGAAGAGACGCCACGAGAAATCTCCTTCTGTGGACATGCGATCCTTGGAGACGACGTATTCGAAGTGCGGAATGCGCGCCGCGACCCGCGATTTCGCGACAACCCCCTGGTGCTCGAAGCGCCCCACATCTGTTATTACGCCGGGTCACCATTGCATGCACCCAATGGCCACAAACTCGGGACGTTGTGCCTCATTGACAGGATTCCGCGGCAGTTAAGCGACCACGAGAAGACGATGCTGACGCACCTCTCAGGGATGGTTGTGGGAGAGATATTGAGAGACTTTTCAGAGAATGCGAACCGGCCCGATTACTCTATTCAAACCATCACTGTAGCGGAATTCTTCGATGGTATACCGAGGGAAAACGGGCATTCGGTTCTGCTATTCGACATCGACGATGTGCTCTCGGCGCACAGTGACGGCGAGACACAGGTGTCCCCGGGCACGATATTCATGGAGCTCCTGCACGACTACTTCCCGACGGCAACATCAATTGCACATGTCGGCGACTATCACTTCTGCGTTCTGCTAAAGCCGAACAGCAGTTTTGACGAAGTACGGGCAATCAGCCATCTGTGTTCCGACGCGCGCAAGTTGCTTTGCTTTGCGGACGGCCACGAGTCCCTGACCCCGTTCGTCGGGCGTATTTCATGCAGCTCCGGGAAATATGCTTCTGTCGCTGACATGGTCTTCGACGCAGAACAGATGATCCTAAGACATGAGATACCGTCGCCAGCTACAAGAACCGGCGTGAAGCAATTCCTGAAGAATCTTGTTGCCCGGCCGGGGACGGCATTTTGAAGCGGCCGTCACGTCATAGGTCGTCACTACTGCCCTTCCCTGTCGGCCGATTTATCGCTGTCAATTTCCTCGGCCTTTGTCAGCGAATCCAGCCACGCTGCGTCGCTGTCACCGCCCGGAGAGGTTTTATTTGTATTTTGACCGGACTTGTTGTTCAGGAAAAAACCGACTGCGAGGAGAACTGCGCCGATGACGACTCCTGTTGCCTGCTGAGCACTTAACGCCGGGACATTGGCGAGACCGATATTGCCGGCAAAAACAGAAGCCAACAGGATAACGGCGCCAACGACAAGCACGATCATCGCAGAGCTTTGGTTTTTCATTGTTGTCTCCCGACTATCAGATTGCTTATGCAAATTATAAACGAAATCCACGCGATACAGTCCTGTACAACGATCATGTACACTTTTCCCCAGTTAATCTGTGGTTTGTGACCGGGTGCCGGTTGATACAGCAAGCTACCGAGGAAAATGAGAGGTGCCATGCCATGTTCAGAGTATTGTCGATAGCGGCTGCGCTTGTACTGACCCTTGCGGTTTCCCGGCAGACGATTGCCCAGGAATCTGAACCAACCGACTGCGCACAGGCAGAGCGCTATCACAGCCTGGCGCAGGAACAGGTCGATGCGAACGACGACGGCCAGGCCGTGCTCTTGCTGGAGCAGGCAACAGCCGCCTGCCCGAAATACGAGTACTTCCAGGAATTGGGCGAGCTGAGAACGAGAACGGTCAATCAGTTTGATCGGCAACTGGCAGTGGATGCTTTTGTACGGTCTCACGCGTTGGCCTCGACAGACAGGCAGCGAGCCCGCGCTTTGTGGAAGTATGCGGCGTTGCTGAACCAGGAGGGTGATCCGCAGAATGCCGACCCACTTATTCGTGAAGCCCGGCGACTCGATGCAGGCAATGAACAGATCGCCGATCTGGCAGCCGAGATCCAGGAAAAGATCGAAAACCCCACTCGCGAATTTATTGTTAGAGGCCTGGCATCTTCTCTCTACCAGCCGCTGCAAACCCAGGCGGCGAGCGGTGAAGTGGCGAGCGCCGATTCAGGTCCAGCAACTGCGGTCGCAAGCAGTGCCGACGGAGCTGGCGCCTCGATCCGTATTCCCATCAATTTCGAGTTCAACAGCACCGCACCCGACTCGGCAACATCTCGCAATATTGAAATGCTCGCAAGCTCGTTATCTGAACCCGATTTCCAGGATCGTGATTTCATTTTCGTGGGACATGCCGACGTGCGTGGCGACGCACAGTACAACAAGTTGCTGTCGCGACGTCGTGCCTATGCCGTCTATGAAATCGTTGTGGGGATCGAGCCGGGGCTGGAGGGTCGGATATCAGTGAAAGGAATGGGCGAGAGTGAGCCTATCGAGCCAGGCAATACCGAGGAAGCCCACCGGGCGAATCGAAGATTGCAGGTTATCGTCAAGTGACGCGACAACGGCTGGTTCTCTCACCGATCAAATGAGCATTCCGTTTCCAGGTAACGCGCAGCGACATCCGTGAATCCCTGATCGTGTGCGAGCTGCATTGCCTCGCAATACTGCAGAAAGACGGGATCGTCCAGGACGACGATATCGGCAGCCAGCGCATCGCGAAGCCGTGCGGCGTACCAGAACGTTGCCAATGCATATCCGGAATTCATCGCCGTCTGCAGCGCGGGCAGCAGCCCGGCTGAATCCCGCTCCAGGTAGCCACTTTCAGCCGCAAGGTACAACGTAACGGCTGAAGAAGGGTCATCGTAAGATCTCAGTACATCCAGTCGGCCTTCGAGCTTCGCGAGCTCCTCCTGCGCGCCACTGTCTGCCAGTCGCTTGATGTCGAGGGCCTGCCTCAATGATTTCTCGGCGACCCTCTGCAGGTCGCCCGGCGACACCTGCGGGGACTCGATGGCACTGATAAACCGTCCCAGTTCCTCGTCGGTAGGCAGCTGCAGCCTTTCCAGTTTTATTGCGGTCTCGACCGGTCCGCTACCGACCTCTATTTCAACGATCTTGCCGTAGTGATTCGGCTCCACTGCCACTACGTTGTGGCGGCCGGCAGCCAGATTGGCGAACCCGTCGATCTTCTCATCATCCACATAGAGCGTCATCCACGGCGGATCGGTGTCGAAGTAGTGGTTAGCCGTGGCCGGCGCCGCTTCCTGCGATGGTGTCAACAGGGCGCGCAGCGGATTGTCGGGTGGGAACGGTGGCTTGCCCAGGGCAGCCAAAGTGAGAATCGCGACCGGCACAAAAACGGCTAATCCGACAACGATCATCTTGCTGCGCGAACCCGATTCTTCAACAACTTCCTCGTCCACAAGAATCGATTGACGAATAACATCGAGACGATCCCGGCACTCCTCCGCCGAGGGCCGCCTGTCAGGATCCGGACTGAGACAATCGCACACGAGATCTGCCAGTTCGGGCGAAAATTTCCCAATGTCAGTGCGAACTTGTGCCTCAATCTCGACATCCGTCATACGCCGTGGAGGCAGGTCGCCGGTCAACATTTCATAGAGAACCCGCCCGAAGCTGTATATATCGATCCGATTCGTGATGGGTTCGGCACGAGACTGCTCCGGCGACATATACGGCAACGAGCCAATGACCACGCCGACCGCAGTCAGGGGGTTCGGTTCTGGCAACGCAGATTTGGCAACGCCAAAATCGCTCAGTACGGGCGTGTTGTCTTCGGTAAAGAGAATATTTGCTGGCTTGAAGTCACGATGAATGACGTCTCTCGAATGCGAGTAGCACAGTGCGTCGGCCATCTGTCTCGCAACGTCGATCGCCTCTGCTACATCAAGTGCGCCGGATCGCAGCCGATCTTTCAGGTTATCGCCGCCGACTAGTTCCATCACGATGTAGGGGGCGTCGTCTTTTTCTCCGCCGGCGTAAACACGGACGATGTTCGGATGACGGAATTTCGCAACGATCTGGGCCTCGTTGCGAAAGCGAGTTCGAAAGTCGGGGTCGGCGCCAAGCTGCGAACTGATCATCTTGATTGCGACCAGGCGATCCAGCCCGAGATCTTTCGCAAGATAAACCTTGGCCATCCCGCCCTCGCCCTGGATCCCCTGGACATCAAATCCTTCTATGTCCGGTAACAGATCGCCGGGGGCCAGCTTAAGCGTTGGAGGTTCAATGACGCTTTTTTTTGATTTCTCGTCGTCAGTCACGTCGGGCCTGTCGATTAGCGTTGTGGCAGTCGAAAAGGCGTCCGTGCAGTATAAGATTTTCTCTCGCCAAATACTAAAGATCGCGCGGTCAACGGTAAAACATTCTTGACGTATCTGTGCCCGGGAACGCGGTAGAATCTCGTTCTTTCTTACAGCATATGCCCGCGAAAGCTGATCACCTTGCCAGGATCGAGTCACAAAACACGCCGTATGTATACCTTGCTTGGGCTAATTGCCTGGCTGTGCCTGGCCGGCTGCGCGAGCGAGAAATCATTGCTGGTCGAGGGCATAAAGTATTTCGACGGCGAAATGCCGGCCGACTTCAGCGGCTTCTGGGTGCGCGATTACGCGCGCAGCGACAACATAAACAAAGTGTTCCAGAACGCTACGTACGAGCTGGCCAGAAAAAGGGGCGCCAATGGGCCAGCCGGTCCAATGGCCTCCGAGAGAGACATGTCGCGGCTCATACCCCTGGCCCGCCTGGTCGAGCTCATCACGAGGACGGACGAACTGACCATCTCGCAGACAGAGTACGAAATTCTCATCGAGCGACGTGATGACTTTGCACTCATGTGCGCGTTTTTCGATGGCATCGCGAAACCTACAGACAACGCGTTCGGCAAGGAGTCCTGCGGCTGGGATGGTAATCGGCTTGTCTCGGTCACTGACTTTCCGGACGGCTTGCGCGTGGTTCACAGATTTCAGACGTCCGAGGATCGAAAGCAACTGAGAGTCATCACGACAGCGTCATCCGATACGTCGCCGGTGCCGTTTACCTTGCGACATTTCTACTGGCGCGTGCAAAAGGTTCCGGGCAAATTCGAATGCATCGAAACCCTCAGCATGAAACGCGTGTGCAGCACCGGTGAGCTCGAGCTGTGATGGTGTCTGTCAAAAGTCGCGTGGCGCTGCTGACCCTCGCGGTTCTGGTCGTTGCGGCGACGGCCTTTGAGGCGGCGGCCCGCGCTGCCACGCCGGTCCCGGCGAGCAGCGACGGTAGCGTGTTGAACGTGACGATTCCCGTGTTCGACCCCGGAATTCCTGCCGACCCTTCCGTCTTCCGTGACCTGCAGGTGTTTCCCCGCATTCGCCAGATCGAAGCAATGTTGATGCCGTTTCTGTTGCGCGAGACGCTGGTCAAATCGGGCCGGTGGGGAGCGGTCCGGGTGACAACCAAACCGGACGATGCGGAAGAATTGCAGATATTCGGGACGATAGTCCGATCCGACGGCGACTGGCTTGAACTCAGAGTGCGGGCCGTCGATGCGACCGGGAGCACCTGGCTCGACAAGATCTTTTCCAGCGAAGCGAGCGACGAAACCGCTGCGAGTCATCGCGACCGGGGTACGCCCGAGTTTCAGGCGATCTATGATGACGTCGCCAACGAGCTCACAGCGCTCCGCGCTCGCCTGGACGAGGCCACGGTGGCGAACATCAAGGGCACGTCGCTCATGCGTTACGCAGCCGTACTTGCGCCCAGTGCATTCAGCGATTACCTCGAACAAAACGACGACGGGACATTTCGTTTGCTGCGCTTGCCGGCACGCAACGACCCCATGCTAATTCGCATCGAAACGGTTCGTAATACCGAGTTCCTCATTACGGACACGGTCGATGCCAGGTTCAGGGCTTTTAATAAGGACCTCGCGCGCACCTATCGGGTATGGCGGCAGTACCGGCGCAAAGTCGCAGACTACGAGGCCTGGAACACGAACTTTGCAGCCGCCGGGCCCGGCGATGCAGAGCGCGGCAGCTGGGAGTCGATCAAGCATCAATACGACGCGTACAAATACGACCGATTGACGGCCCAGGAACGGGATCGCCTTGCAGTTGCCTTCAATAATGAAGTCGCGACGACGGTCGACGCGATGGAAGCCAGGGTCGCAGAACTCAACGGCTGGGTGGAACAGGGCTACCCTGAATGGAGCAGGCTGTTAGAGGGCCTGTATGAAATTGAGACTCCCTTGCCGGACACGGGCGCCGAGCGATAGTCCGGCGGCCCAGGCGAGAATCCGACCGATCGTAGCGGCAGGACTTGAAATCCTCCCATCCAGCCAACATATTAGTCCGTTACTTTAATGTTGGAGCCAGGTGAATGCTGAAGCGCGTCGCCCTGTTTATAGCCACGAACCTCGCGGTGGTGCTCGTGTTGAGCATCGTCCTGCGGCTTCTGGGCGTCGACCGGATCCTCGACGAGTCCGGGGCCGGCATCAATTACGAAGCATTGCTCATTCTTTCGGTCGTGATCGGCTTTGGCGGCTCGTTCATTTCGCTTGCGATGTCCAAATGGATGGCCAAACGCTCGACCGGCGCTCACGTCATAACGAGGCCAAGCAACAGCGCGGAATCCTGGCTCGTTGCCACAGTGGAACGCCTTGCGCGCGATGCAGGTATCAAAACCCCCGAGGTGGCGGTCTACGACGCGCCCGACATGAACGCGTTCGCGACCGGCGCCAGGCGCAACAACGCCCTCGTTGCGGTCAGCACGGGCCTGTTGCGGGGCATGCAGAAAGACGAAGTCGAAGCCGTTCTTGCACACGAAGTTTCGCACGTCGCTAATGGCGACATGATCACGCTCGCGCTGGTACAGGGCGTTGTCAACACGTTCGTCATATTCCTGTCCCGTATCGTCGGCCACATCATCGATCGCGTCGTTCTGAAGAACGAGCGAGGCTACGGTATCGGTTACTTCGTCTCCGTGATCGTTGCGCAGCTCGTGCTTGGTGTTCTTGCGAGCATTATCGTGATGTGGGTATCGCGACATCGGGAATTCCGTGCCGATGCGGGCGCTGCCAGATTGAACGGTAAACGTCCGATGATCAACGCCCTCGCGCGTCTTGACCGCGGTGCGCCCGCTCAACTTCCTGAGTCCCTCGAAGCATTCGGCATATCCGGCCGCCATGCCGGCGGGATCAAGCGGCTGTTCATGAGCCACCCACCGATCCCGGAACGAATAGCAGCACTCGAAGCGCTTTAACTGATATGGGAACCGCGCTCTGCTACGACTCCAACTTCAGGTAGATACTGCGTCAAGGGGTCGGCGCTGCTCCAGGTCATTGTTTACGGAGAGTGATCGCCGGTAAGCGACCGGGCTGGCAACCACAAGCAGACCGAATCGCGAAGGACTCTTGCATCGATGTCGAAATTCATTTCGCTACTTGTTGGCTTGTTTGCCCTACCCTTTGCAGGCTGTGAGACGCTCGCCGTTGATGCCGATCCTGGACGGACTGAAGTAAGCCGCAGCGCGATTGAGCTTCGCGTCATGACTTTCAATATTGAATGGGGTGGCGACAACATAGACTTTGATAATGTCATTGAAGCGATTCGGAAATCGCGCGCCGATATTGTTGGAATTCAGGAACCGCTGGGCAATCTTGGTCGTCTCGCCACGGCGCTCAACTGGTACTCGGACGAGCTCACTTACGTCATCTCAAAGTATCCGCTGCTAACCCCACCGGCAGCGAATGGCTACTACGTCTTTGCCGAAGTATCGCCGGACAAAGTCGTCGCAGTGGCTAATGTGCACCTCCCGTCAGATCCCGACGGCATGGGAATGGTGCGAGACGGAGCAACAGCGGCCGAGGTGTTGGCAATTGAACGCGCCACTCGCCTGCCGAAAATTCAACCGTATCTGGGTATGCTCGAACCACTTATCCAGCGCGGTATGCCGGTATACCTGAGCGGCGACTTCAACGCACCGGCGCACACGGACTGGACTGCCGAGACGGTTGGAGATCGGCCGTTTCTGCGTTATCCGCTAACCTGGCCGGTCAGTTTCGTTACCGCCGAAGCCGGTCTCAGGGACTCCTACCGTGAAATCTATCCTGACCCGAAGCTCAATCCCGGGCTCACCTGGTGGGCGAGACGCCCACCGCTCGAACTATATTCACCCAACGAAAATGATCCCGAGGAGCGCATTGACTTTCTCTGGCACGCAGGTTCTTCCACGACGATTTCCAGCGAGATCGTTGGTGAAAAGAATTTTCCCGGGGTAACCATCAGCGTTGAGCCTTGGCCGAGTGACCATCGCGGCGTTGTTTCGCTGTTTTCAGTACTGCCTGCTGATGTGCCGCCGCTTGTCTCAAGCCGGCGGCGCGTACACAGGATTGGCGATGAGATCGAGATCTCGTATCGGCAGGCTGCAAATAGCCGTATTCGAATTACGCGCTATGGGGAAAAACAAAATTCGATACTTGTCACCGAAGAAAAGCTGTCAGGAAGTGGTCAACTGACATTTGCGACCAATGACCTACCCGCGGGCCGCTACATCGCAACCATGTCTGCGCCGCTTCGGCAAAATGTCAACTGCGAGTTCTGGATCTTGCAGAAAAATGCGGTGCCTGACGTTTCGCTGGCCGGAACTGAATTCAATGCAGGCGAGAGCATTGGAGTTAGCTGGCGAAACGGACCAGGATACAGGAATGACTATCTTTCGGTTGTCAAAGTTGGCAGCGATTCAGATTACAGCGGGGGCAGCGCCTGGTTGTACATCAATGCACTTCCCGCAGGTCGAATCAATTTGGATGCATCCACAGTTGCAGCCGGATGGCCAATCGAACCAGGCAATTACGTTGTGAGGCTCATCGAAGACGACGGTAGGGAGGTACTTGCCGAATCCGCCCCGTTTATTATTCACTGATCTGCGCGCGGCATAGCAAGCGCAACGTAGTATGACGGCAGGAATTGAATACGAGAGATTTCTCCGCGCTGACTGGTTTCGCTGTCACTCCATGGCGAAGTGACGATCGAGCAGCGGGGCCTGTACTCCATGGCCAGAACTGTCCGTCTCATTGTCCAGTATTTCGACCGTGCGCTCGAAAAGCTGCTGTGCCTCTGCGGGATTGTTCGCAATACAGGTCATGCCGATCTTGCCGTATTGCGATAATGCTCCGATCATGTGAAACAACGCGCCGGTGCCCGTCGAAGTCCGGTAACCGAGGCCGTGCCGAGCGACAATTTCGAACAGATCTTCGGGCAACAGGCCGCGGTAGGTGGCCGATTTGAGGTTGTCGGTCGCGTTGTAGTACTTCAGCTGGCCGTCCGGGCAGATAAACAGGCCGTTCTTCGTATCGAGCTTGCCGCCGGTCAGAAACTCCAGCGCGTGAAACGGTGGCGTAGTGCCCCCCATCCGCAGGTTTATCTCAATGGCGTTTGCGGTCCAGTCGCCGCCTGCTTCACGACCAACAAGGAAGTCGACGCCAAAGCGGCCAACGACTCCTTTCTCTCCCAGCACGCGACCGATCTTCGCCGCCTCCTGTTGCAGCAGCTCACGATATGCATCGTCGGCCGGAAAGCGGCATCCAAGGTAAGATTGACCGGTCGACCCGCCCAGCAATTGTTCGTGACTCGAGACGAGCGACGGCTGCCCCTGTGGCGAAACCCGCATTTGCACGCTGGGTGAACGCGTCTCGCTCGCCGTAACCATCTCCTCGACGATGCCTCCCATTACGCCGAACTTGCGCAGGAAGGATTGGGTGGTTTCAGTGCTCGACGTCCAGGCCAGTTTGTGAAGTGCTTCGCGCAGTGCGCCGCGGTCCCCGCGCTCAGGCGGATACTCGAAAATACTGTTGCCCTCGCCGCCGAATCCTTCGTTCAGCTTGACCACTGCCTTCTTAACGGCAGGACGCTGTTGACCCAGCTCCAGCAACGCGTCGACGATCTCGTCCTCACTGTGCAGGTCTTCGCTGCCAGCCGGATAGCGCACGCCCGCCTCCGCGAATACCCGGCGATTGCCGGATTTCGTACCGTGGCCAAGCAGGCTCGGGTCCAGGCCGTTCAGCGGCAGCTCGAGCGCAACCGCCAGTCTTCGCTCCAGCGGCGTCGAGTTGTAACAGGTCAGGTACGCGTGCTTCGTATCGCCGACGAGTTCTCGCATGCGTTGCACGAACCGTGGCCGTTCGAGCACCTTTTCAGTCAGTGGCCGTGCACTGGCGTCGCAAACCGACAGCACGTGCAAACGCTGCCGCGCATGCTGCGTCGGCACGCCTTCGAGCATGTCGAGATAGTATTCAACAATGTCAGGATGCACCGGCTGGCTGGTCACGTAAATCAGGCGCGCATTCGGGTTTCGCAATCGAATCAATGCGAACAACAAGCGCTCTTCGTAATATGCGGCACCCGTTACTTTGGACAGTTCTTCCTGGTTGACACTCAACGACGGGACGATGACCGACGTGTGCTTGTAAGTGGGATCGCTGGAGAGCGCTGTCCATATATCTGGCAAGCGCTTCTTCAGAGTCTGGAATTGTTCGGCGTCGCTAGTCATGAAGGCTGACCGACATCAGGCCGCATGCACGCGCACTGTCTCGCCGACTTCGTTCAAGATGCGGCGCAGCTCGTCGTAGTCCGGGTGCCGAATACGCATCCAGGCGTTCGCCATGTAACCCGCCTCAACCGCTTGCGTTGCTGTTCCCGGCTCCGGCAAGTGCGCCGCAACGATGCAGTCGCCATAGCGCCGGCCTATTTCGTCGACGCCCGAATAGCCGGTGATGTGACCATCCTGCTCCGGGCGCAGCGCGATCATCCCCGCGGCATACCGTCGTGACGGCTCGTTGCTGGTTTTACCGTGCACGAGCGTACAGGCCCATTCGAAGTACAGGTCAAACTCGTTGGCCGCGTTGTAGACATCCCATTGACCGACACCGGGCGGCCGGCAACCGATCTCGGAAAACTTGAGACCTTTTGGCCCGAAGAACCACTCCATGTGTGTTGCCGAGGTCCCGATGTCGAGTATCTTTATAACCTTCCGTGTGAGCGCACGAACCTCTTCATAGCCCGGCGCGTCGATTCGATTCGTAGCGACCATTTGTGGCGAGATCCAGCGCTTTCGCATTGCCTCGAGAACGTTGGGGTAGTAATGGGTAATGAACTCGTGCCCGACCTCGCCATTGATCGTCACCGTATCGATGAATCCCTCGTGGCCCTCGATAAATTCTTCGATCGCGACCGCCTGACCGTCGGCCAGCCCCGACTCACGGATGACTATTTCCATCTCGTTATCGTCACGAACGCGGAACGTACCGGATGCACCGGCGCCGGCCGGCGGCTTGATTATCAACGGATAACCGACCGCCCCGACGAAATCGCGTGCGTCCTGCGGTGTCTCCGCGCGCGTTGACTGGGCGCATGGCACGCCGGCCTTGCGCAACGCTTCTTTCATGGCGGGTTTGTCCCGGCACAGGTACGCGGTTTTGGTCGATGTGCCGGGAATACCGGTGGCCTCACGAGCATGGGCAGCGGCCATTATGTGTGCTTCGACCGTTGCTTCCAGCCGGTCCACCCAGACCTTACCCTGGATCAGCTTCACCGCTTCGATCAGCGACGGCTCATGCACCACCGAGCGCACCTGCACATAGTCGCTCAGCCAGTTTTTCATTTCATCGGACAGGTATTCTGCCGGTCGCTCCCCGACCCCGATGACGTTGGCGCCCGCCGCGTGCAGTCCACGAACGAATTCGCGCTGGTTGTACGGAAAAGACGGCTCGATAAAAATGACGTTCATTGTTCATTGCTCAACTGTCGGAACAGTTCCACATAGCGCCCACCCTGGCGCTCCCACGAATAATCCATTGCCATGCCGTTAGCGACGATCTTCCGCCACAGCGGCCGCCTGTCGTACAGGTCGAGGGCCATATTCATAGCCCACGCGAGTCCGGCTTCATTGTAATCGCGAAACAGGATGCCGGTCCCTGATTTTTTGTCGGGGTCGATTTGCTGCACCGAATCGGCCAGCCCGCCCGTTTCGCGCACGATGGGAACGGTGCCGTATTTGAGGCTGTACATCTGGTTCAGGCCGCAGGGCTCGTACAGCGATGGCATCAGGAATATGTCGCTACCCGCCTCGATCCAGTGAGCAAGCTTGTTGCTGAACCCGCGGTAATAGCAAACGCGACCCGGAAAATGCCGCTGCAGCTCGCTGAAAAAATTCTCGTAGCGGGGCTCTCCGCTGCCGAGCACGACCAGGGCGAAATCCCTCGAGCGTAACAACGTCGGCACCACGTTCTGGATCAGATCGATACCTTTCTGGCCGACAAGCCGGCTAATGAGCCCTGCCAAAGGTCGTTGTTTTGCGTATTCCAGGCCCATCTCCCGCATCAATGCTTTCTTGCAGGTAACTTTGCCGCGGATATTCGCAGGGGTGTAATTCTGGGGAATCAGGGGGTCGGTTTCAGGATTCCACTCGTCATAGTCAACACCGTTGAGGATACCGACCACCGAATCGACGCGCGCGCGCAGCAGATGATTCAGGCCCATCCCGTAGTCGTCGCCGAGAATCTCCCGCGAGTAGGTCGGGCTCACGGTGGTAATAAGGTCGGCATACATCACTCCCGTTTTGAGGAAGTTGATGACACCGTTCTTCAGGTCATCCTGGTGCAGATGATGCTCGGCGCCGGTCAGCTGCAACTCGGGCAGGACGTAAGCCGGGAACATGCCCTGGTAACCGATATTGTGAATCGTCAGCACCGTGCGGGTTTTCGCAAACAGCTTGTCCCAGGCATAAGTGCTACGCAGATACAGTGGAATGAGCGACGTTTGCCAATCGTGGCAGTGGAAAATATCCGGCGCGAACTTCATGCGCTGGCACATCTCGATCGCCGCGCGTTGCAGCAGTAGAAATCGCAGGTGTTCGTCATCGTCCTGGGTGTAGATGCCGGGCCGATGATAAAACTCCGGGCAACGCAGCAGGTAGATCGGCAGGTCCGTTCCGGGCAATGTCGCCCTGTCAATGGCAAAGGTCTGCTCGCGCGACCCTAACCGGAGCCGCATGTCCGCAAGCTCTTTGACAGGTTCGATCGCGATGCCGGACTCGTCGATTCTCGAATAGCGGGGGATCAGGACACGAACGTCATGTCCAGTGCGATGCAGCCAGGCCGCCAGCGCGGAGCAAACATCGGCGAGTCCACCGGTCTTGGCCAGTGGCGCAAGCTCGGCGCTGGCGAGGCAGATACTCAGTGCTCGTTGATTGACCAAGAATTTTTCCTGTTTTTCTTTTGCTTGGTGCTATGCTGCTTCGCAGACGCCGTGAAAATTACCGAAAATCAATCCAATTGAATGTATTGATATTATCACCCGGCTATCCGGCCGACATGCCCGAATTCACCCGCGGCCTCGCGGAGTGCGGTGCAACCGCTTATGGCGTCGGCGACCAACCCGTCTCAGCGCTGCCTGACCTGGTCAGGCGGTCGTTATCCGAGTATGTGCAGGTGCGATCGCTATGGGACAGTGGCCAGGTCATTTCGGAACTGCATGATCGATTCAAAGGCCGCGAAATCGACCGCATCGAGTGCCTGTGGGAACCCGGCATCATGCTGGCGGCCGAACTGCGCAGTCACTTCGGGGTTGACGGACTGACGATCGAGCAAGCCCACCGATTTCGCGACAAGGAAGCCATGAAGCTCGCTCTCGACGAGGCGGGCATACGCACGCCGCGCCACGTCGCGGTGGACAGTATCGCGGCTGCATGGGAGGCCGCTGAGCGAATAGGATTTCCGGTCATACTGAAACCGATAGCCGGCGCAGGGTCGGCCGATACCTACCGGATCGACAGCGCAGACGACCTGCGTGCCGTACTGCCTCGTTTGCGGCATGTTCCATCTGTGTCCGTCGAGGAATTCGTCGACGGTGAAGAATACACTTTTGATACGATTACCATTGACGGCGAAATTGCCTATTACAACGTCGCCTGGTATCGCCCGCGGCCCCTGATCGCGCGGAGCAACGAATGGATCAGCCCACAGGTCATCGCGCTGCGGGACGTCAGCGATCCGGAACTGGCGGACGGCATCCGGATGGGCTTTGACGTTATCAAGGCACTCGAGTTCGGTTCCGGCTTCACCCACATGGAATGGTATCGCAAGGCCGACGGCGAAGTGGTATTCGGTGAGATCGGCGCGCGGCCTCCCGGCGCGCACCAGGTGGACCAGATGAAGTTTGCCTGCGACTTCGACGTCTTCCGCAGCTGGGGTTCCGCGATGACCCGCGGCAGCCTCGATGCGGATATTCAGCGGAAGTACAACGTTGCCACGATTTACAAGCGCGCCCAGGGCCAGGGGCGGATCTCACGCATCGAAGGTACGGAAACGTTGCAGCAACGCTTCGGCGAACATGTCGTCTGGAACACGCTGTTACCGGTCGGAACACCGCGTCGGAACTGGCTGAATACGCTCGTCTCCGACGGCTTCATTATGTTGCGGCATCCCGACCTCGATGAAACCCTCGCCATGGCAGATGCGGTCGGGTCGGAACTCCACTTGTACGCCGGCTAGGCGCGACCGGTCAGGCAAATTCGTCGAGGTACCTGGGCAGCATTTCGCGCCAGGTATTCCAGTCGTGATGCCACTCCGGACCCCAGGGATCGACCCTGTTGGGTATTCCCCGCGACCCCAGCACCCGCGCCATCCGCCACGATTCTCCAATATCCTCATAATCACCTTCGCCCGACGGCAGCAGGATCATCCGTGTACGCAGGCGGTTCAGTTGTTCACCCTCGAGCTGCGGCAAGTAGTGCAGCGGCGACGAAAAATGAAAATCGAGGTTCATCTTGCCTTCGAGGTACTTCGACAAATCGAAGGTGCCGCTCATCGCGATCGCCAGTCTGTAGGCATCCGGGTGCCGGCAAACTGTCGCGACGGCGTTGAATGCGCCGATCGATGCGCCTGCAGCGATGATTTCGATATCGTGTGAGTTGCAATCGGTCCTGATCGCCGGCGTTACTTCCTCGTAGATGAAGCTGTCGAACAGGTTCTGCAAGCGCGAACAGAACCCACCGGAATGCTCACCTGAAATCCACGCCCTGCCCGCCACGCTGTCGGTAGAGTAGACCTTGATGCGACCGGCATCGATCAACGACTCGAGCACACGAATCAGATGAAACCGCTCGATCTCCTCCGCGTCGCCGCCGGCCGTCGGGAACAGCAGCACCGGAGTGCCCAGGTGTCCCCACCGGACAAGCTGTACCTCCTGTTCCAGGCGCGACGAATACCAGCGTGATTGGTCTTTCTGCATGTTCAGGCCGCGACTTGCTGCGCGCGCCAATCCTGGATGCGACTCCAGAACAGTTCAGTAAACTCCTCGATTTCATGGTCCGGATACAAGGCCTCTACCTTCTGCCGGATTGCATCGCGCACGAATTGCGAGCCAAAGAACTCGTCCGCAACCTCATCGAGATGCGACAGGTGCTGCTCGCAAAATTCATTGAAGCGATCGTATTCGAAGTACTCGAGTGCGATCTTCGAGTAGGACTCGAGCTTCTCCTCGAACGAAATGTCCTGCTCGGCAATCCTGAAGTACTCGCCCCAATCGAGGTTCGTGTGCATGGAACGATCCGTCGCAGCACAATAAACCGACCACCGCAGGTTGGCGTTGATCAGCCATGGAAAATGATAGTGCAAGGACGTTACCTGCGAATCCGGGCAGCCGTTCGCAAAATCGATGGGCCGCCAGACCCCGTTCGACCGCAATGCCTCACAGGAATTGAAATCCCAGCCGAAGAACGCATTGATCACCATGGTCATGCGCGACAACGTGACCTCGTCGGATTCAGAAAGAAAGTCAGCGTCGGTTCGATAGCGGTCATGCAAAGGCGCCGCCGGATCATAGTTCACGCAACGCCACTGCGGACCAAGCCCGACGCAGCGAACGAACATGTCGTGTGGATCGACAGCCTCCTGCAAATGCATGACGCGCGTGCCGCTCTGGTTATAGGCCTCGTTCAGAGCCTCGCGGTCCTTGATTGCGGTCACGCCGACCCACGCACCACCATCGTAGGGCTTCATGAATAGCGGGTAGCCGATCTGGTCGCCAATTTCGCCGAGGTTGAACAGCTTGGCGTAGTTTCGCAGCGTAGGCTGCAGGTCGGGCGACTCGAGGTAGGTCTTGGGCGGCACCAGCCAGGTGTCCGGTATCGGGAAACCCAGTCGCATCATTGCACAGTAGGTCGTGTGCTTTTCCATGGACTGGAGGGACCACGGATTATTGAATACGTAGAGGTCGTCGGTGAGTATTGCTTTTTTGATCCACTCCCGTGACGTGTGGTACCAATGCGTCAGCCGGTCGATTACTACGTCGTACTTGACCGGCTTACGCAGGTCGAAAGGCTCAATATTGATGCGCTCGACATGAAATCGCTGCGTCTCTCCGTCGACGTCAATCGCAAGGTCGAGTTTCTTCAGTAATGCCTCGTAGCACAATGGCCAGCAAATATCCGCGCCGAGCGATAACCCTATGTTTCTTGTTCTTGTTTTCACTTTAGTCATCCCCGTGGAATTTCTCACCACTATAAATTTTATTCGTCGCTATTCATAGACGAACCAAAGGGGTCCCGGATACAGCCAGGACAGGCCGCTGCGCAGCCGGTCACGCCAGTTCTCCCAGTTGTGCGCGTCGCGCGCCTCTTCGAAGCGCACATTCAAACCCTGAGCCTGGAGCCGCGGAACGAGCGAGCGATTTTCGTAAATAAGCGATTCGTAAATCCCGCAGCTCAGGTAGATATTCTCTGCGGGACAACCGGGTTGTTCGCGAAATTCGTTCATGAAACGCACGACAGGGTCGAAAACCGGGCCCCGCTGATGCCGCCCGAGGTCACTGAACGCGAATGAACCGGACTGCAGCAGGAGATTGCCGAACACTCCGGGGAAGCGCCACGCGGCATGCAGCGAAGCCACACCGCCGAAACTCGCACCCATGATGCCACGCGCCCGGGCTTCGTCAATCAACGGATACCTTTCAGACATGAATGGCAACAAGTCTTCGGCGAGAAATTTCGCATGTCGCTCATCGCCCGCATATTCCTTGAGCCGATCCGGGGACTGGGTCAGCGCGACGATCATCTGCGGAATCTCGAGCGCGTGAATGAGGTTGTCGAGCACCGTTTGCAAGGACGCAAAATTCACGTAGTCGACGCCGTCATGCACCAGCAGAAGTGGGTATTGCCTGTTCCTCCGAAACCTCGCGGGCAGGTATACCTGCACATCACGCGCCTCGTTGAACGCAGCGCTGCCGACATTGACCGTTTCGATCGCGCCTCGGCGACATTCATCGTTCGGGTAGGTCCATTCCGGACGTTCGTAGCCGTCGGCCTGGCAGACCGAATTGGCGCCGAACGGGTCGCGGGCCACGACCTCATTTAACGGGTCGAGGATCAACTGGCGGTTGCCGTTGTTGATGACTTCGAACTTGTACTCGATTCGCGAACCTTTTGGCAGCTCGATGGTAGCGGCCCACAGATCGGTACCGCTCAGTGGCTGAAACGGCTGCGCCGTATCCAGCCCGGCAATCCAGCAACGCAGGAACACCTCCTCGGCCTGTCCGCGATAGACGAATGTGACGTCACTGCCATCGACAAGCGGAAACCCGGTTTCGTGAATAAACGCATCAAGCTGCGCCGCATCCGGCGTGTTCTTGCGAAACAACTTTCGTAGTGCCGGGTTCATGCCGCGCGCAGCCGCACGATGCGCCCGTCGCGACTAAGGCGCCGCACGGAAACCGCGGTCGCAACGCGGCTGTTCCTGACCTCCAGTGCAGCGCCATTATCGAGCGCCACGCAGGTGTCCGGGGCAAACCGGCGACAAAGAAGCTCGATGCGCGAGCGGTCGCGTTCCTGCAGGCGGTGTGACGCGTCCGGGAAATAAACATGGCCGCTCACAAGACCGCAGCCGGTCCCGAATATCTCCGCGTCGCGGCGGCCTTGGGGACTCCGGTCATGGAACAATACGACGCGCTCGGCGAGCACCATGGCGCCAGCCGACCATGCAACGACGTGGCGATTTGCGAGCAAGCTGTCGACGCCGAAAAGCCGCAGGCGATTGAGCAACACCGCCACGTTGCCGCCGCTGATCAATACCACGCTGCAACCGTTGATGACCTCACGAATTTCTTCGTGATGCCTTGCAAGCAGCGGGCTTGATGTCACATTGAACTGCTCACCGAATGGCCTGCCGATAGACTCGGTTCGATGCAGGTGGTGCCGATCCAGCGCGCGAAGCTGTGCGATCGCGTGGCGTTTCTCCGCCGCGACCATGGCGGCATCACCATCGGCGCGCAGTGTGTGACGCGCGGCAACAGCCAGCTGTTTCAGGCGCAGCCGATACAGTCGCTGCTGCTCCTTGAGACGGTTCTGCCGCTCGCGGTGCGCAGCGGCAAGTGCTTCGTCTGTCCGGAATACGTCGTCGGCGCGCGCGTAAAGACGCAAATCCACGAGTGGCCTACCGACAATTTCCCGCAGGGTGTCGATATCGTTTTCCGCTTCCTGCCAGCCTGCCGTTATCGTTGCGAACGTGCCCTCCGGCAAACCAGCTGCCATCATCGCCGCATCGATGTTGTGGGCCGGACTCTGCGGGCCAAGGATAAGTCGCATGCACTGTTCGGTGCTCACGCAAGCTCCACGCGAATCAGCTTCACGATTTCGGACAGCGAGTCCTCGACCACGCTGGTTTCCGGATGGCGAACAATGACGTAACCGTCGCCCTCGTAGCTATCTGACGGCGGCTGACCCTCTCGCGGCAGCTTCGCTTCGACCACGAGCTCGCCGAAACGCCGCTGCGCCTCGTCGAGGCCATGAATTGCACGCACTCGCCCCCGGCCCTGGCCGCGAATGTAGGCTGCACCTGCGGCATAGCGGCGAGGCGGCGGATCGAATTCATCGAATACGACCAGCCTCGGCCAGGCCTTGTAGAAATCAATGTCATGCGCATAGGACAGCAACGAGGTAATTTGCGCCCCCGGCGGGCGGGCGCCAACCTCCGAGATCGCAATGCGCCCGTCCATGAGACGAAACCACTCCATGTGACTCAAGCCGTTTTCCAGTCCAAGCGCATGCAGGCCCGTTTCTGCCGCCGCACGGATCGGATCGAACTCACTGCCGCTGATGTCCCGCGGCAGCAGCACGCACCACTGTATCCATGGATTCTCGAGGACTTCGAGTGGCGAAGGTACGTAGCGCGATATCGAGTGCCAGACGAGCTTGCCGTCCAACATGACACTGTCGAATGAGAACTCCGTGCCACGCACGAACTCTTCGTACAAGCTGGGATGGTTCGGGTCTGGCGCATAGCGCCCGAGAAACCGTTCCAGCTGTTCGTCGCTGTCGACCCGATACGTCGCCTTACCACCCGCTCCGGCCGGCGGCTTCACAACCAGCGGATAACCGACATCGCGCGCGAACACACGGGCAGATTCGGGCTCAGCGACCAGCGCATGCCGCGCGCAGGACACACCCGCATCGCGCAGGACGGTCTTCATTCTTGCCTTGTCACGGAAATTTCTTGCCGCCTCGGGGTCGAGGCCATCGATGCCAAGCGACTCGCGGGCGATCGCCAACGGAACCTGAAGCTGTTCCAGCGTCGCAATATACCGTCGAGCCTTGCCAAAACGTTGCTGCAGCTCGTTGGCCGCTTGCGCCAGGTTGCCGGGGTCCAGAGCATCGCCGACGCGCCAGTGACCGGCGATGCGTTCGCGGATGTCCGCGGGAAGGTTGTCGACCGGGTCCTGGCTGACCAGCGTCAGGTCGACCCCGGGCAAATGCGACGCGCCGCGGACGAATCGCAGCGTCGCGTCCAGAAAAAACGGGGCAGCGAATATCACGTGAGTAGCCATAGCAACGCGAGTGTACCCGTAATCGTGCTCAGCTGCGTGGCGCATTGCGGCTCACCAAACCGTTGTAGATTGGAGGTTTGCACGCGCATTGCCGCCGTCTGTTGCGTTCAGTACGCCTGGCCGATTTATTGTGAGGTATCCGGATTCCCTGAGCACAAGGCTGCGACGACACCTGCATAATTGCAGGTGTGCAAGTATTCTATAAGCGCTTCAAACCATTCGAATATCGCAGGCATCTAAGCGAATACCACGGGCCTGATGTTATAAAGGAGTGCCATGCGAGTTGTCTTCATCGCGGCGCTGGCTGCATGCGTTTTTCAAGGCTGCACCAGTGATGATCGCGCGACCGGCGCTGCAGACCTCCTGTTAGCCAATGTTGTTGTCATATCCCCGGGCGGCGTCCCATCGCCGCGCATGGACGTCATTGTCGAAAACGGCCGCATTCTCTCCGTGGAGAAATCTGCACCACGTCGGAGCGGATTTGCAAGGAAGACTATCGACGGCTCTGGAAAATTCCTGATTCCCGGCCTCATCGATGGCCACACCCACTTGAACGAAGTCCCGGGTATGAATTTCGAACACGAGCGCAGCTACCCGGACATCTCGTCGGCAGCACGAAGTCAGATTCCGCGAAGTTACCTGTACCATGGGTTCACCACGGTTGTTGACTTGAATTCAACGCCCGGCGTCATCGAGCAATGGAATTCCCTCGCGGTGCGACCGCAAGCCTACTTTTGCGGCGCTTCGCCGGTGTTCGACGGCTACCCGATGAGCTGGATGCCGAAACCGGCCCGCTACGACATCATGCCGTACTTCCTGTTCGACGAGTCCCGCTCCGCGGAATTTCCCGAGGGTTTTGATCCGTCGCGCCACACACCGACAGCGGTTGTCGATCGAATTCGCGCTGACGGCGGAATATGCGTCAAGACGCACTATGAACGGGGATTCGGCGGGCGCGGCGATCTGCCGGTGCCGACAGCCGCGCTCGTCAAAGCGCTCGTCGGAGCTGCTCATGCCAAAAAACTCCCGTTGCTGATGCATGCCAACTCGGAGTCTGCGCAGTCATTCGGGGTTGATACGGGAATCGACGCATTCGCACATGGAATGTGGACCTGGAACGATCGTTTGCTAACGGAGATTCATACCGACATCGAAGAAATCGTCAACCAGACGATTGTACGAGACATTGCGCTGCAGCCGACAATTCAGGTTCTGTACGGTGAACAGGATATTCACAACCCGGATTACCTGGACGATCCGCGGCTGAAACGGGTATTGCCGGGCGGACTTATCGACTGGTATCGAACTGATGACGGGCAGTGGTGGCGACGACGCATGCTGCAGGTTCCGATCGTGTCTCAGCTCGTGGAACAAGGGCTGTGGCAGGAACTTGATGCACCGCCCATTGCCCGGGTCTCCGCGGTACTTGAACACTTCGCGAGCAATGGCGGACGCCTGCTGTTTGGCAGCGATACGCCAAGTGATCCGACGTTTGCGAACCCGCCCGGGTTGAATGGACGTATGGAAATGGACCGGTGGATCGCTGCATCCGTAACCCCGGAACAGCTGTTTCTTGCAGCCACCGTAAACAACGCGAATTTCTTCGGCCTGGGTGACGAGATCGGCACGATTGAAGCTGGCAAGCGGGCCGATCTGCTATTGCTCGGAGAAAACCCGCTGGACAGCGTTTCCGCCTACGACACTATCGAACAGGTCATACTGCGGGGCGTGGTATTGCATCGGTCTTCCCTGGCTGCCGACGCGGACTGAGCACGCTGGTAGTTTGCGCCGGCGCAGCCGCGCGCTGCCTGATTGTCGACTAGAGCATGAACGCGAGCAATGTCGCGGTACCGAGGAACGAGAAAAAGCCTGCAACGTCGGTAACGGTCGTCAGAATGATCGATGCTGCTGTGGCCGGGTCCTGTCCAGCCCGGATCAGTATTATCGGCACAACCGCACCGGAAATGCCGGCGGCGATCATCGACATGATCATCGCAACTCCAATAACGATAGCGAGGCCGACCGACTGGCTCCACGCAAACACCGCGATACCGCAGGTGAACGCGAGTGCAACGCCGTCGATCGCGCCAACCTGCAACTCCTTCCACAGCACCTTGCGCCATTCGCGTGTGCCGATCTCGCGCAGCGCGAGGCCACGCATCGTCACGGCAAGTGCCTGCGAACCGGCGTTCCCGGACTGCCCCGCTACCACCGGCAGCAATACGGCAAGCGCCGTAAACTGTGCGATCAGCGACTCGAAAATGCCGACGACAGCAGCGGCAAGAAACGCAGTAAGCAGATTGATATGCAGCCAGGGCAGGCGCCGCTTCACCGAGAACACAGCCGGTGACAAGGCCCGCTCGTCAACGCTGACGCCAACCATTTTCTGCATGCTCTCGATCGCCACGGTTTCGATCGCCTCGAACAGTCTCTGGTAGCGAACGACGCCAAGCAGCCGGCCCTCGACGTCGACAACCGGAAGCGAATCGACCCGGTACTTGTCCAGTAACTCGACGACCTCGCTGCGAGGCGTGGTAGCGAGGATGCTTGCATCGACGTCCTCGAGCAATTCACTCAGAAGCTGGTCGGACCCGGCCATCGCCATCGTTTGCATGTCCACCCGGCCGACGAGGTGATTGCCGCGATCCACAACGTAAAGCGTTCGTGTGCGACGTGCTCCCGAACGGCGCAGGATATCGAGTGCCTGCGCAACGGTCATGTCGACGCGAATCGTGTCGTAGGGGCGCTCCAGCAGCCGACCGGCGGAGTCTTCATGGAAGTGCTGCAAGCGCTGCAGGTCACTGCGCACGGAATTGGGCAGAGCCGCCATCAGCTGTTCGCGGGCATCCTCTTTCATGCCGGCGAGCAGTGCGAGCGCCAGCCGTGGCGATGCGTCCTGCAGCACCGCTTGCTGTTGTTCCTTGCTCAGAGCGCTGAACAACGCGAGGGCTCGCCCTCCGGACATATAGTCCATGCACTTGACCAGCATGGCCGGATTGATTGCCGCGATATGCTCACGCAACACGCGTTTCGGCAGTTTCTCGATGCAACGCGCGGCGTCGGCCGGCCGTTCGCGCAGGTAAGTTTCCTTGAGCGCGGCCTGCAGGTTCACGACGATGGTTTCCGTGAGAGAAAGCTCGCAAGCACCGTATCCAGGAGGTACATGAGATCGATCAACAGGTTGAAGAACACACCGCTCGGCCCACCGGCCTCGCCGGCCTGCCCACTGGCGGCACGGAATACTTTTTCCCGAGACACGCCGCCCAGAATTCGCTGCCGATGATCCACGACCGGCAGCCAGTTACGTGTATGCCACACCTCGTCCTTCGCAACCTCCGCAATCGGCACCTCGGGCCTCACGGCCTTTAGCCCGATCACATAGTCGCCAACGATGCCAGTGGGCGGATTACTCATTAACAAATGCCATCGGTCGAGCATTCCCTGGTAGCGGCCGGTTTCATCGACAACAACGAGGGGACCAGGTTCGTCCGCATCAGCTTCTCGCAACTCCGCAAGCACGTCCGCTGCGAGGGAATTCGAACTGAAGCGCAAAGGAATGTCACCGACCAGTGCGCCAACGCTGTGGGAGGGGTATCGCTGGTGCTGCATGAGGCGGCGCCTGCGCCCACGGTCGGTAATGGACTCGACAAGCGCAAGACGTCGTTCCCGAGGCATGCGGCTGAGCAAATTGACGGCTTCATCGAACGGCGCATCCGCTAGCCACTGTGCAGGTTGGTGTTGCCCGGAATCCACTAACTGCAGGATTCGCGCCGCGGGTAGCCGCGAAATTATTCCCGCTTTGCGCGCTGCTGGTAAGCTTTCGATGATTCGCGAGCTTTCCTCGCTGTCGCCGCGCCCGAGCACTCGCGCGAAGGAATCCGGAAACCGGGTTGCGAAATCGAGGCTCAGGGGATCGATCTCAGTCATTTTATTCTGCCGCCGGCTTGTGCAGCACGCTCGTTTCAGCCAAACGCGCGGCCGGTACCCGCACAATGCCCTCATCGTTTGCGATATCGATGCCGGTTGCGTGGATGTCGACAACCTCGCCCTCGACTGCATCGACGCGAATGCGGTCGCCGACCGCCAGTCGCGACAACTCCCTCCGCGCCAGCAGATTCGCGACGTGCTGCCGCGACCCCAGGGCGAACGCGAGCATCAGCCCACCGCCTGCCACGGCAATGACGATCAGCATCAATTGCGTAACGAACGAAATATCGACATCGATATGCTGCAGTCCCATGACCACGGCGACGATGAGGATTGCGCCGTAGAGCATGCGCGGCGCGAGCGAGCTGGCTGTCATGTCTTCACTCAGATTGGCCACAACGTGACTGACAATGAGCCCCACGACATGTCCTGCCACCACGATCATCAGACCAACCAGCAGTTGCGGCACGAAGGTGATGACGGCGTTCAGCATCGTAGCGATCCCGCCAATACCCAGCACACGCAGCGCGTAGGAAATGGCGAGGATGATGACCATCCAGAAGACGATGGTTCGCGCAATCCGGACAAGCCGAGGCGAGATGACGCTCTTCTCACTGGTCGTGAGCCTCGCCGTGCGCCTGTCGAGAAAGTCGAGTATGGCGCCCACGGCTACGCTGAGGAGCCGCGCGGCGATGACGCCAAGGACGAGGATTGCGACTGCAACCAGTTCGTCCCGCGCGGCGAGTGCATCAAACATAGTCCGACCAGTATCTGCGTGTAGAATCGTCCGATCAAGTCATTGTTTTGAGCTATCGATGGAAACTCTAGTTTGGGTAGGCATTTTTGTCTGCCTGTGCCACTCCGCCATGTTTTCCGGTCTCAACCTGGCATTCTTTAGTCTCAGCCGCCTGCGCCTGGAAGCCGAAGCGGGCGCGGGAAACCATGCCGCCACCAGGATCCTGGCGCTGCGGAAAAACTCCAATCGTTTGCTGACTACCATTCTGTGGGGCAACGTGGCCATTAACGTGCTGCTCACACTGCTGTCCAATTCAGTCATGGTGGGCGCCGTCGCATTCGCTTTCTCGACCATACTGATTACGTTTGCCGGCGAGATTTTGCCGCAGGCCTATTTTTCGCGGAACGCGATGCGCATGGCCTCCCTGTTGAGCCCGATAATGCGCTTCTACCAGCACGCGCTGTACCCGGTTGCAGCGCCGAGCGCCTGGATGCTCGACCGGCTCATCGGCCAGGAAGAAATCCTCTACATGCGCGAGCGGCAGCTGAAAGGCGTCATACAAAAGCACATCGATTCGGACGGCGCCGAGATCGACTTCATCGAAGGACGCGGTGCGCTGAACTTCCTCGACATCGACGACGTGCCGATTTCGGATGAGGGCGAGCCAATCGACCCAGTCAGCATTGTCGTATTGCCAACCAAGGTCGACCTGCCCCTGATCCCGAACCTGGAATCCGCGTCGGACGAATTCGTGGCCGCCGTCAACGCCTCCGGCAGGAAATGGGTCGTACTGACCAATGACAACGGCGAACCGCTACTCATCCTCGATGCAGATGCGTACCTGCGCGCCGTCATGATCGATGCTTCGTTAGTGGATGCCTATGACTATTGTCACCGGCCCATCGTCATCACTGATCCCGACAGTCCGCTCGGTCACATCATTGGCGAACTCAAGCGCGGCGCAATGGCCGAGAGCGACGCCGCAATCGACAAGGACATCGTGCTTCTGTGGACACCGAAGCTGAAGAAAGTCGTCACGGGTGCGGACTTGCTGGGTCGGCTGTTGCGGGGTATTTGACGGTCCGTACCGGAGTTGGCCGGACAACGAGGTAGTTACATCAGGCCACGGCGGCCGAGTTTCTCGTATGCTTCGTCCGTGCCGTCGAACCAGGTGCCGAACAGTTTGTCCGTTGGTGTGCTCACGTGCCCGAAGTTCACGTCGAACAATTGATGATGCAGCGTGTGAAAATGCGTGCCGGCCGCGAGCCACAAGCGGCCGAACCGGACTTTTTGAAAGCCGCAGTGCGATACGGCCGGACTCAGGCCCTGAAAGAACCCGGTTAGCGTGATCACGATCGGGTCCGCCGGCACGATCCACCAGAGCAGGAACACCGTGAAATACAGGAGATGCTCCAGCGGGTGCATCGATATGCCGGACCAGGGGCCGGTGTTGACGTTCTTGTGGTGCAGCGCGTGACACAAGCGATACACTGGCCGCCAGTGCAACGGCCGGTGCGCGATCTCGAAGTGCAGCGCCGACCAGAAGAAGGTTGCGATTAGCATGGCGCCCAGGTAAACCGGCGCCTCGCTCCAGCGTGTGCTGGCGACCGTGCCCGACGCGTAGGCCCAGACTGTCGCCGCCTCGTAGGCCGTCCAGATCGTGACGCCACTGACGACACTCCAGAACATATTGTCCTTCACCTGGTCGCGAAACAGGAATCGCCGGCTGTTTTTCGCCAGCCAGCGCTTGTCGAACTTGTACTTCTTGCCCTGCGCCCTGCGCATGTGCAGGCGCCAATGCAGACCGCCAGCAACCAGCAGCAACAAGCCGGCGTTACGCAGCCAGAGCAATGCGACCCACCCCGGCTCGACGGTTGCCATGCGTGAGATATCCGGCGTCAGGTAGTGCCATGCGAAGACTGCCAGGCCGATGAAAAACAAGCCCGACGGATACAGGAACTCGGCTACGAACCAGCGCGCTATTCGCGATGGCTTTATGGGCCAGCGGTAAATCGGCGGCGGCTCGACTTTTTCGGCAGGCTGGTAGTATTCAAAGCGGCGCGTAGCGTCTTCCACTTGGGTCACCGTGTTCCCGGGCCATGAGGTGATTCTAGTCGCCCCTTTTCTGTGTGTCATGCCAGCTCGACAAGAGTTGGACCTGCATCTCGTTGCTCATGCCCCAGCCGTTGTGCGGAAAAATCGTGTCGTCAAAGAACGCCGATTGATACCAACGCCAGGCGGCGGTGAGCGTCCGCTGCGGCGGGCGCGTTTCGAATCCCTCGTCATGCGCGAGTTTCGCGCTGATCTGGAAAAACCCGGGGTCCTCGTTAACGGGAATCCACATCGGGAGCTGCGTGAATGCTTCTACGTCTTGCGAGTACAGAAAATCTTTGGGGACCCATACGAGTTTCGCATCCGACTCCGTTGCTATTCGGCTCATGTTCAGAAAATCGGCGAATCGGATTGGCGGTGCCGCCGTATTATAAATACCAGCACGTTTCTGCACCGCCGAGTCGACAATCCATCTCGCAACATCCCGTACGTCGACGAACTGAACCGGATCGTCGCCCGCGCCGGGAGCGAGCACTTCGTCATTCCTGTAGAAATTCCGCAGCCAGTAGTGCAACGAGGATCCCGGATCGCGTGGCCCGAAAATTGACGGGCAGCGGGCAACTCCGTGACGCTCGGGGTAAAGAGTGGATACGATTCTTTCGGCGCGAGCTTTTTCGCCACCGTAGCCGCTTTCACGCAATCGCAATTCCGCGGATTCGTCGACCCAGGGGCGCGCAAAGGACCGGTAGACGGCAATGCTGGAAACGAAAAAGTAGTATTCCGCACGCTCTGCGAGAAGCTTCGCCGACGCCTCCACCATCGACGTATCGGCGGGCCACACATCGATAACGGCATCCCAGGTCCGGCCGCGGCCCAATGCGCTCAGACCATGCACGCCGTTGCGGCGGTCTCCACGCAGCTTCTCGGTTCCGGGGAACAGCTGCGGCCGCGTTACGCCCCGATTGAACAGAGTGACCTCGTGCCCCCCGCTGAGAGCAGCCTCGACGATCGCCGGCCCCAGGAAATTGGTTCCGCCCAGAACGAGAATCTTCTGACTGGCCGTAGTTTTGGCCGACCGTGCAACGACCGGCGCTGACAGAGCGATAGCGGACAGGGCCGCACTGTGAAGAAACGAACGACGATCCACACTAAAACCTTTGTCTAGCCGTAACGCGTCCAGTTTAGGGTCGCCGCGCACCTGCCGCCAGCGAATATGACCAGCGGGCGATGTCGAGGGGCGAACGGACGTAATGTATGCGTAAATCGGGGCGCACGCAGAGTAGAATTCACTCATGGCGCGCTTTCAAACCTACTCTGCGGCGGGTAAGTGGTTTCTGCTCTGGACTGCGATCGGCTGCGTTTTCTCACTGCAGCTCAGGTGGTACTACGAGCTACCGTGGTCGACCTCGATTTTCTGGGGGCTGGCGGACTGGTACCTGTGGGGCCTGCTCGCAATTGGCGTGTTTAAAGGTGTGGGGTCACTCAAAGACCTCGGCTGGCGGGGCCGGTCGCGGCTGATCCTGTACGCGTTAACAGCTCCCGTCCTCGCGGCGATACACGTCGTGCTTACGATGGTGGTCGGTGGAATCGACGATTTGCCTGGCACAACGAATTTGCCAGGCTATTTCCAGGCCCTGTATGCGAAAAAGCTGACGCTCAATTTGCTAACGTTTGGCGCAATCGCGGCGGTTTGCGAGCACCTACTCAGTCGCGCGCCGAGGCGGGACGGCTCGTTCCTGGCGAAAGTCGGCGAAACGACCCGCGTTGTGGACGCCGATCAGATAATCTGGGGCGAAGTCTTCGGCAACTACGTGAACCTGCACACGAAAGATGGTGTTTGGCCAGTGCGCGAGACGCTGACAAGCATGATGCGACATCTACCTCCGCAGCAGTTCGTTCAAATCAGCCGCTCCAGGATGGTCAATCTCGATTGCGTCCGCGAGCTAAGTTCGAAATCTGGAAGAATCCGCATCGCACTGACCGATGGCAGCGAATCACAGGTGGCTCGCCGGCACGGCGCGCGCGTTCGGCAGGCACTGCGCGATTACTGTGTCGCTGGCGTGACAAAACGAAACCAATACCCGGTCTCATTGGAGACAGATCTTTAATCAACCCATCGCATTGGGCGAGGCGTGAACGATTCACCGACGTTTCGTTGCCGGTGCCGGAAGTACGCTGGTGCAGGCATCCGGCTGCCGCGCAACGTCACCAGCACTCCCTTTCTGCTACGATTTTAGATGTGCTCTGGCAACCCTTCAGGGATCGCCAGGCTGCAGGCTCTATGACAACCCCGCATCCGGACTCGCTACCGGTAATTAATTAAGGAGCCGTTCGAATGACAATTGCTTGCGCATATGTGCTCATGGTTCTCGCGGTCGGTCACGTGACGGTGGGATACGCAATGTATCGTGACGCTATTCATGCACTGTTTCGCGACGGCTATTTCGGCGCAGCGGCCGGTCACCCGGACCGCCTGCTTGCCTTCTGGTTTATTTTGTTCAGCGCAACCCTGATGTTACTCGGGCAACTGGTTCTGTATTCGGCCAGGACACAGGATAAGACGCTGCTGTTGATTCTCTCCTTGTACATCGGGCTCATCGGAATTACGGGTGCGCTCGCGCTGCCGCGATCACCGTTCTTGGTCGCCGTGATCATCGCGCCCGTGCTGTTCTGGCAAGCGGCCGGCAACAACCCGCTGTGAATGAGACGACTGTCGGTGGATAAGAATGGCCGAAAATCAGTTTGACAATTCGACAACCAATTGCATATGCCGCCCGAGCCTATCGGCAAGCAAGCGATGCGTTCGAACGCGCGCTACCGAATATTGCCGGATTGGGCGGCAGCCTCGCGCAAAACGAGCTTTTCGACGAGATCGCACGATCGAGTTTGCGGCTGGATGCGAGCAGACGTTGATCCGTCACGACCCGGCCAGCCGGGCCCGATCCCCGCGAATTGCCTCCGTCATGAATTCCATGAACGCACGTATGCGAACAGTGTCCCGCAAGTCGGTATGTGTTAGCAGCCACAGCCCGCTGGCCAGATCCCTGATCGGTCCGAGTACGCGTGTAAGCTCCGGTGACGGATCCGCGAGAATGCATGGCAGGACAGCAAGCCCGCAGCCCGCTTTTGCAGCAGCAAACTGCACACCAAAACTACTGCTTCGATAGATGACGGCTGACTCGGGTACCTGGCTTTTCAGCCATCGGATGGCTGGCACTCCGGCAAGGCTGTCATCGCCGGAGATAATGGCGTGTTGCGCCAGGTCCTGTTTTCGGCGCGGCGCTCGTCGCTCAGCGAGATAGTCGATAGATCCGTAAACGCCCCACGCGACCGTTGCCAGCTCGCGCCCCAACAGGTGCTCAGGCGGATTATCCGCAGGACGCAGCGCGACATCGGCTTCCCGTCGCGAGAGGTCGAAGAACAGGTTATCCGTCACTACTTCCAGAACGATATCCGGATGCAAGTCGTGAAATCTTTTGAGGTGCAGGTGAAGAAAAGACTCTGCAAGAGTGTCTGTCGTGGTTAGACGGATCGTGCCGCTCAGTCGGTAATCGCGGCCGACCAGCCGGCGGTTCAGATCATCCATTAATTCGCCGACGCGGGCGGCGCGTTCCAGCAAGTCTTCCCCGCCCTCAGTCAGCACGTAACCGGTTGGCAGGCGCTCGAATAAACGAACTCCGTACGCATTTTCGAGCGCGTTCAGTCTTCGAAATACCGTGGAGTGATTGACCTGCAACTCGCGCGCAGCGCCCGCCAGACTGCCGTGCCGGGCGATTGCGAGAAAAAACCTCAGGTCGTCCCAATTTTGCAAAAACGCAAGCTCCAATTGCATAAATTTGGAATTGTTATGCATTTGAGCACAGGCTAACGTGTACGACAAGTCGTCCCGCAGCAGGACTGCCTGGCATCTGCTGCGACGGACGGCAGGTTGAACAATCCAGAGGATGCGAACATGGCGATCGGTTATTCCGCGGACATTCGAAGCTCCAGTCACGGGCCGCTCATAGAGCGCACTATCAAGGCGCTGATCGATGGCAAGTGGCATGGCGCATTGCCGGAAACACCGGACGTGCGTCTGTCGCTCAAAAACAGCGGCGATGGATTCCATCACAAGATAGGGACGCAGGCCGCTTCGGCGTTTCCTGCCCGGCCAAACCGTTACCACCTGTACGTCAGCTACGCTTGCCCGTGGGCGCATCGCACCATCATCTATCGCAAGCTGAAAGCGCTGAAAAATGTTGTGTCGATGTCGGTGCTTCATCCGCGTTGGGCGGGCCCGGGCGGTTGGTATTTTGCTGACGATCAGCGGAGCACGATCGATCACTGCGGCGGACGCCGCTATCTCTACGAGGTGTACCAGGCAGCGCAGCGGGATTACACCGGCAGGGTTACTGTACCCGTGCTGTGGGACCGCAAGAAAGAAACAATCGTCAATAATCAGTCGGGCGAAATAATCCGAATCCTCAACACGGCTTTCGATTCCTGGGGCGACACTTCAGTCGACTTTTATCCTGCCGACCTCCGCAGCGAAATCGATGCCCTGAATGCATGGCTGATACCAAGCATCTGTGCAGCAGTTTATAAAGTTGGCTTTGCCAGCAACCAGGCAATCTACGACCAAGCGATCGTGTCGCTATTCGAGGCGCTGGACGAAGTCGAGAAACGGCTGTCGCGGCAGCCATGTCTTCTTGGTCGTCGCATCACCGAAAGTGACTGGCACCTGTTTGCCACGCTTTGCCGCTTTGACGCCGTCTATTTCGGGGCCATGAAATGCAACCTGCGGCGACTCATCGACTATCCCGCACTGTGTGACTACACGCGGCGAATTTACCAGTTGCCAGGGGTGGCCGACACAGTACGATTCGACCACATCAAGCAGCATTACTACGATGCGATTGGCGAAATCGATCCGACGATTGTGCCACATGGGCCGCAATCGGATTACCGCAATACACGTGGTCCGGGTGTCGATGCTGAAGGTACGGGTAGTGACCGACACGAAACGTCGCCGGACCTGTTCCTGAAGGAAGTGCACAGTTTGCACGAGTATCTCGAGCACTGGATGAAGGGCGAGGTAAGCGATCAAAAGCGCGGCCCTTTGCGACTGGAAAACGCCCTTGCCGACGACTTTCTGGTGATCCACCCGGGCGGGAATCGTGAGGGCAAGTCGGATGTTATTCGTAACTTTGCCCGTGCGTATGGCGAAAAGTCAGCTGATTACGCCCTGCAAATCAAAGACCCTTCAGTTCGTATGTTGGCTGATGGCGTCGCCCTTGTGACCTACACGGAGTCGCACCGCGGTGAGCCGGGCCGCACTCGGCTCAGCAGTGCCCTGCTCAGACAACGACCCGACCGCGAATCGCTCCAGTGGTTGTTTCTGCAGGAAACGTATGCTTCCGGTTCCGGAACTGACCGACATGGTTGACGGAGAATTATCAAAAGCTGGAAATCAGATTTACGAGGATTTCGACAATGAACGATCCAAAGAGAGTTGAATACGCAGCGCTTGTCTTGCGCGTTAGTTTAGGTGTTATGTTCTTGATGCACAGCGTGTGGCTGAAGGCCGTGGTTTTCAGCCTGGCCGGGACTGCAGACTATTTTGTCTCCATAGGGCTCCCCGGTCTTTTCGCCTATGTCGTGTTCCTGGCAGAAACCATTGGCGGCATCATGCTGATTCTCGGCATACAAACACGTTGGGTGGCAATAGCATTGCTGCCAATCCTGCTTGGGGCAACGTGGGTGCACAGCGAGAATGGCTGGCTGTTTATCAACGACGGTGGAGGCTGGGAATACCCTGCTTTCCTGGCGGCCGCTACGTTGGTGCTGATTCTGTTGGGCGACGGTGAGAACGCATCGGATTCGAGGCAAGCGAAGGCCCGACGCACGAAATTCCAAACTTGAGAGTAATTGACTACGGGCCTATTAAGTGCGCGCTGCCGTTGCCCGGGGCGACCGCCTATTGGAATGTGATCTGCACACCCAACTGACCACGAATCTGCGACTCGTAGACCTCGGCCTTCAAAAACCATGACAGTCGATCGGTATCCGCGATTGCACCGGAGAACTCGTTGGCCAGCGCGTGCCCGAAATCGAGAAAATCCTCGGTGAGCGCTGCTCTTGGACCAAAACCCGTCTCGGCGTACGCGTAATAGATATACCAGTCAATCGGCAGGGCGCCCAGGTTGAATGTGCGTTCCATGCCCGCCACGAACTTGCCGGCATTTGCGCTGGTATTGTGGATTGCTTCGACCGAATAGACCACGTCATCACCGGACTCGTGGCGTAATTCGACTCGCAGAAATTCGTCATCGAGCATGTGTTCGAAACCAAGTTCGTACGACCAATGCTCTGTCAGTTGCCGGGCGTATTCCAGCTCGATAAGATTCAGTTCCTGCGCAGGCGACAGTGCGCGCTGCGCACTCCGGTCACCGAGTTCACCGAGCACAATTTCCCACACGCCCGACTCATGCCGCAGCACGCCTCGCAGGCCTTTAAACCAACCATTTTCGGAAAGCCCGGTCGACGACACCCTGCCCTTGTAGGTCGGAATCGTTCCCAGCTCGAGCTTGCCGAGATCGTTTTCGTATCTCAGAAACAATCGGCGGACATGAATCTCGTCGTCATTTTCGTCGATCGTGTTGTAGGTGGAGCTGTAGTCGGTGCCTGTCGCAATGAATGTGTGCAGGGAAAGAGCGGGTCCGAACGCGTAGCCGGCTTCTGCTCGCATGCGGTACTGCGAACGCTCGTCGTTCTGACTCGTGTCGTCATAGCGCAGCGACACATCGCCATCGAGCTGAAATTCGGCCCGCGCGGGTGACATCACAGCGACGGACAGGACGGCGAGCAAAGCCGGCAGCCGCCATGCACAAGAAGCACTAATAATCATTGTCCTGAATTGCTCGCGTCATCGCGGGCGCCGGATACTACAAAGTGTCGCGACGGGAGTCCACTTTCCCAGGCGGTTTCCGAAGGACACTGATCGGATACGGACCTGGTACATGCGGAGCAAACAAAATGTATTATGGGCGCGCCCGCCGTGGCGGACTTCGTGGCAACTACACCAACACCCGTAATTACAAACAGGCGCATTCGACATGGCGTTCTATCAGGAGGAACTCTTGTACAGCATCAATAGCGTAGTGATCGCCGTGGGCCTTTTCCTGCTCATCATGCTCGCGAACGAAATCGCCTATCGCATTGCGCGCCGCTCGACCACGGACGAGGGCCTGACGACCCAGACGAACGCCATTCAGGCCGGCATACTCGGCTTGCTTGCGCTGCTGCTCGGATTCTCATTCAACATGGCGTTGCAACGATTCGACGCGCGCAGCACTGCGGCCATCGAGGAGGCAAATGCGATCGGCACAGCGTGGCTGCGGACCTCGTTGTTGCCCGAACAGTTTGCCTCGGAGACCGGCTCTTTGATCTCGGACTATGTGGATGTGCGCCTTAAAGGCGGCGGAATAGACATGGCGGATCCTGTCAAGCGTGACGAGATCGCTGCGCAAACAGTCCGACTGCAGGCTCAGCTGTGGAGAATCCTGACGGATGCCGCGGCGAGCGATTTGACACCGGCCAAAAGCGGCCTGGTCATCCAGGCCCTGAACGAGATGATCGACGCCTATGGCAAGCGCCAGGCCCAGCTCGACAAACATGTGCCCGAGGTCGTATTGATCCTGCTGTTCGTGATCTTCATCGTCTCCGGTGGCATTCTCGGCGCCGCATCCGGTCTCGCCGGCGGCCGGCCGCTGCTTGCGACCATGTCGATGTCAGCGCTGATCGTTTTGGTCATTTTCATTGTCATCGACCTCGACCGGCCGCGGCGCGGGCTTATTCAGGTCGATCAAAGCAGCATGTTGGCACTGCGGCTGCAGATCGATACGGAATTTGCCCGATGACCGGTCGCGTGGGCAACGTCGGCGATTTCGATCATGATACTTTGATTCGCTTGCCCACCAGGTGGGCCTTGATGCAACGCGGGCATACAGCAACTTTGGTATTATTGGGCTATTCGGCATTTTATCGAACAAAGCAAGGGCACCCCAAAATATGTTTCCGGCAGAGGATGAGGAACACTCTGGTCCCAGCGACACGCTCGGCGGCCGCATTGTCTATGCTCGCGAACAGCGAGACCTGACGACGGCACAGCTGGCTCGTCGCGTCGGTGTAACTACCGAAACACTCCACGAGTGGGAAACGGACCGGGCGGAGCCCCGTTCCAATCGATTGCTGACGCTTTCCGGCATGCTGAATGTCAGCCCGACCTGGTTATTGACCGGCGTGGGCGACAGCCCGGTTGATGGCATGAATGAAACCGAAATGATGCGCATCCGGGCCGTTGTCGAACGCATGCGAGAGCGGGTACTGAAGATCGCCGACGACCTCGAGCAACTCAAAGAGCGACTTGACTCCTACCAGAGTTACCAGTAATCGCGCGTTGTCCTGTTAGCGCGGCCCAATTGGGCGCGCTGCTGTCGATGGTTGCCGGGAACGGCGCTCATACCAAGGTCCGGAATCGCAAACCATGAAACTTCGCTACAAGATCATCAACGGTTTCCTGGCCCTGGTTGCGATTGCCATAGTCGCGCTCGCGTTCACTATTAGTTATACGTCGGAATGCACTGCACCGCCGGGCGTCGCTGCGGGTGCCGATACCATGAAAGCCGTAGTCTCGCGATGTTACGGCGGGCCGGACACGCTCGAATACCTCGATGTGCAAATGCCGGAACCGGGGCCGAAAGACGTCGTCGTCAAGGTCAAAGCCGCAGCAGTGAATCCGCTGGACTACCATTACATGCGTGGATCCCCTTACCTGATGCGGCTCTCGTCCGGCATCGGCCAGCCCAGCGATCATCGCATGGGAGTCGATTTCTCCGGCGTGATCGTGCAGGCGGGTAACGAAGTGACCCGGTTCAAGGTTGGCGATGCTGTTTTCGGTGGACGCAATGGCGCCTTTGCCGAATACGTCGTCATGCCGGGGGATCGTGCTTTAGCGGCAAAACCCGACAACATGAGCTTTGAGGAAGCTGCGGCCATCCCGATTGCAGCAGTTACGGCACTGCAGGCGCTCCGCGACGACGGTCGATTGAAATCGGGTGAGAAAGTGCTGATCAACGGTGCGTCCGGCGGTGTCGGAACCTATGCGGTGCAGATTGCGAAAGCGCTCGGTGCGGACGTGCATGGCGTCTGCAGCACGCGCAATGTCGACATGGTGCGCGCGCTGGGCGCAGACCACGTCTTCGACTACAAGAATGAAAACTATACCGAGAGCGACAACGAGTACGACCTGATCGTGGACATGGTCGGTAACCATTCTCTGACGGCAAACCGGCGCGTGCTCAAACCACAGGGACGCATGGTGCTCGTCGGCGGCCCCAAGGGCGACTGGCTTGCACCGCTGATACCACCATTAAAGGCGATGATGTTGTCGCCGTTTGTCGACCAGGAAATCGGCATGATGCTGGCGGTATTGACCGCTGACGACCTCGACTACCTGGCCAGCCTCATGGCCGACGGTCGACTGACGTCACGGATCGACAAGCGCTATCCATTGCAGGAAACGGCCGAAGCATTGCGCTACCTCGAAACCCGTCGCGCCCGCGGCAAGGTGATCATCGCAATGGACCAGTAAATGGGGACATTCTGGATTTAATGTATTAGTACGTTAAATCCAGAATGTCCCCGTTTGTTAAGAGTGAGCCTGCCGGATCAGGTCGGCTGCTTTTTCGCCAATCAACATCGCGGGAGCATTCGTGTTTGTCGAGACCATGGTCGGCATTATTGACGCATCCGCGACGCGAAGCCCCTGCACGCCGCGGACGCGTAGCTTCGGATCGACGACCGCATTCGCGTCGCCACCCATCCGACAAGTACCGACAGGATGCCACGAGGTCTGCCCGGTCTTTACCGCATAGTCGAACAATGCGAAATCACTAGTCACGTCCGGACCGGGAAGGATCTCACGAACCACGAAATCTTCCATTTCCGCATGCGCGGCAATTTTTCTGATCAGTTTGAGCCCTGCTACTGTAGCCGCCCTGTCGCTGTCATCATCAAGATAGTTCGGCTGAATGACGGGATCTGTCAGCGGATCATTGCAAGCAATGTGGACAGCGCCTCTGGATCTCGGGCGGGTCTGAAAAGAACCCAGGGTAATCCCGGGCCATGCATCCACTCCCGTACCATCCGCACTATAACGGTCCTTGCCGCTAATGAGTGCCAGCTGGATCTTGGTGTCCGGATGCTCACTGTTCCTGCACGCCCGCATGATCGAATGCGCCGTCACCGTCGACGTTGTCAGCAGCCCCCGTCGGTGAAACGCGAAACGCATACCTTCTGCGGCCGCAGCAATCTTGCTGTTCAAAATGTCATTAACCGTACGCTCGCCGCGGACTTCGAAAGACATGCGGACCTGGAAATGGTCCTGCAGGTTTTCACCCACCTGGTCTCGATCGACCAGTAGTCTGACACCCGCATCGGCCAGCACCCGCGGATTGCCAATGCCGGAACGCTCCAGGATAGCCGGAGACTCAATCGAACCGGCGCTGAGTATAATCTCGGACCTTGCTGACGCCATTCGACGAGCGTGCCGGCGCAGGTATTCGATTCCGAAGCAGCGCGATCCATCGAAAAGCAACCTGTCCGCTTTTGCATGCGTTACAACGGTCAGATTTTTTCGCCGTTGAGCCGCACGCAAATACGCTGTCGCTGTCGAAGAACGCCTGCCATTGCGCATGGAAAGTTGCAGGTGTGCCGCGCCTGCATCGCAGGTTTCATTGTAGTCACCTGGCTTCGCGGCACCGAGCGCCCGGCACGCGTTAATGAACGCCGTCGATACGGCGGAATCATGCGCCACATTTGAGACCGCGATTGGCCCGCCGAGGCCGCGAAAATCGGGATTGCCGCCGGGCCGGTTCTCCAGCTTCTTGTAGTACGACAGGATTTGATCGAACCCCCAGCCTTCATTGCCAAGGGCACGCCACTCGTCCCAGGACTCTTTCGACCCGCGCACATAAACCATGCCGTTGACAGAGCTCGAACCACCGAGCGTTCGACCCTTCGGCCAGTACACTTGCTGAGTCACCGGCCCGTCACCCCTACTCGTAAAGTACTGCCAGACAAAGTTCGGATTAGTCAGCAGCTTGCCCACACCAAGTGGGATATGAATCCAGACGTGCCGGTCCGGTCCGCCCGCTTCCAACAACAAAACGTTTTTCGCGGGGTCTTCGCTAAGCCTCGACGCGACTATCGCGCCGGCCGAGCCGGCCCCGATTACAATGTAATCGTAGCTAGCGGCCGTCATCCTTCAGCATCGGATGCAGGTACGCATCCTCCTTAATGCCGTTCTTGCGCATCGCAAGTCCGTTAAGGCATTGACGCACTATTGCCTTGGCGTTGAGCATCGTCGTATATCCCGGATCGGAATCGGGTCGCAGCTCGACGAGTTCGAAGCCAACGACGTTCGTTTCGGCGCAAAGACGCCGCACAAGCGGCAGCGCTTCGCGCATGTACAGGCCACCGGGTTCCGGCGTCGATGTTCCAGGAATAAATGCCGGATCGATCACGTCGATGTCGAATGAGATGAACAGGTACTCCGCGCCCATCTTTGCCTCTTCGATCACATCCTGCATCACTGCGTCCCAGCCGCGATGCTCGATTTCGGCCATCATGTGGTAACGCAAGCCCTGGTCGCGCGCCCAGGATACGGATTTGAGGTCCGTGGAGGTTGGCCCTCTCAGTCCGACCTGCAAAACGTCTTCACCATCGACGATCCCGTCATCCAGCAGAGCCCGCACCGGGTTGCCGTGCGTTACCAGGTGCCCGAAGCCGACCGGGGCAGAATCGGCGTGCGCATCGAAATGAATGACGCCTACGTTGCCTTTGCCGTAAACATCGGCAAGCCCGGCCACATCGGGATACATCAGGGCGTGCGGCCCGCCGATGATGATCGGAATCGTGTGCCGACCTGGCTCGATCTCCGTCGCCGCTATTTCGCGAACCATGCGGCGGATCTCAGGGATGCTGCGCTCTATACTGAAAGGCTCGCTGGGCGCATCACCGTAATCGACCGCGACCAGTTCCTGGAACGCTGCTATTCCGGAATCGAGTTCCGGCATCACGAATTCTCCCCACAAGTGGTAAACCTCTGAGCGATGCGGGTTCCGCATCTCTGCCGGGCCCCAGCTGCGTGCACGTGGGTCGCCCATCATTTCAGCCCCCATGATGGCAACCTCGACCTTGCCCGCTTTGAGATCTTCCGGTGTCAATGCGATGGGAAGGTGAAAGAACGTCGGAATACCGATCCACGGGTAGTGGCCAAGAAACCGCTGCACGTTGAACGGGCCTGCCTCCCGGCCTTTGTTCAGGTCTTCCCGCATGCGCTTCCAGACGTTGAAACTCGGATCTTTCGGATTCAACCGGATCGTTGCTTCTTCCTCGGAACCAGCCGCCTGCATCGCGGAAAAGGCATCTGCCTTGTCGTTATCCTGCGCGCTGACTGACGTCACGCCGATGCAGAAGGCGGCGACCAGGACCACTGTCTTGCTCCTGCAACCTCCCAACCTGCCTTCCATATCTGCTACCCCAACGTGTCTCGAATGACCTTGATTATTTCGTTTGCCTCATCCTCGCTCAGCACCAGCACCGGGCGGAATTCGACAGCCCTGGCGTCGTACTCAGCGGGAACCACGAGTATGCCCGCATCGAACAGCTTTTTTGTCATCGCGATCTGATCCGGGCCCTCCGCCAAAATTCCCATGCACAGGCCGTTCTGGTTTAGCTCGAAGGGCGCGCCGCGAAAACCTTGCTGGAACTGCTCAGCCAGCGAGGATACATGTTCGAGAAATCCGGGCGCCATGGTCAGATCGCAGACTTTTGCCGTCGCTACGCAGCCGAGTTCGTTGCCTCCGAACGTCGATGCGTGCGGAAACGTGGTATCGAGAAACCAGTCCCGCATCTCCGGTGCAAACAGAACAGCAGCGTTTGCCACTATGCCGCCACCAAGGCCTTTCGCGACCGTGGTCACGTCCGGAACAATGCCCTGCTGCTGCCAGAACCAGAAGGTGCCTGTGCAGCCGAGTCCGGTTTGCACCTCGTCTAGGATCAGTTTCGCCCCACGCTCCCTGCAAATCTTCGAGACTTCCTTGAAATAGTCAGCCTGCGGCTCCGGAAACCCCAGCTGCGCCGGCGACGCTTCGACCAAAACGCCGGCAGTATCGTCATCTACTGCCCGACGCATTGCCGCCAGGTCATTGTAAGGCACACGCACGAAGTCATCGAGATCGAGCAGGTAGCGTTCCCGGAATTCGACGTTCTCTCCCGCCGCCATCGTGAAACAGGTACTGCCGTGATAGCAGCCTTCGATGGACACGATTTTCCTGCGTCGAGTAAAACCGCGAACCGCGCGAATGGCCACCTCGTTTGCCTCTGCACCGCTTGCAGCGAAAGTAACGCCGGTCTGTTGCCCGTCCGTGCTGGCAACGAGCTTGTCTGCTGCTTTTGCCTTGTACCCCGAGACCAGGAACAAGTTTCCCACTTCGAGCTGATGAAGCGCTTCTTTTACTGTAGCGAGAATATCCGGATTTCGGTGGCCCAGGTTATAAAGCGTGCCGTTGCGGTGACAATCCCAGTACCACTTTCGCGAGAATGCATCCTGGACTCGCGCGCCGTTGCGCTGTCCATAGTGGATCTCGGTACCAAGCGCACGCATCAGCTTGACCGGCCCGTCGCCGACGAATTCGGCGAAAGCTTTTTCGGTCGTTTTCGCAGAAGGATAAGGCGGATAGCCGGTATAACTGTGTTTCTCGTCAGGCGAGGGCTTGTTCGTAGCACAGCCCGCCAGGGTCACGGAACCACTGACGGCTGCGAGCGACTTCAGGCAATCACGCCGATTGATTTCTTTTGATGCCATGGCTGTCAGTCGCTCCCGATGTCCGCGCGATCTTCGGAGTTCGCGCGCCGGCTTAAGCGGGTTCGGCGCCAAAGTGAATCAAAAGTTTATTCCAGCCGTAACACCGAAAGTGCGCGGCGCATGATAGACCTCCTGGATGTAGCCGAGGTCCGCCGTCAGATCGAATGCATATATGCGATAGTGTTCATCCGTCAGATTCTTTGCCCATGCGGCCAGTTCGAATCGCTCGTCCGCACTAACCCATGACAGACGTGCGTTCAGTTTGCTGTAGGCATCTTCTTTCAGGGCGGGCTGGTTCAGATTGTCGTAGAACACGTCGGAGCTGTAGGTCCCGTCCAGTTGCGCAGCCAGCGAGCTGCCCCCGGCCAGATCCCAGGTATAACGTGCCATGGCATTGACACTCAATTCCGGGGCGATAACCATTTCCCGATCGCGTATCGTGCCGCCGGCATCCTGTACATCCTTGACGGTCGTATCCAGAAAACCCAGTCCCAGCGAAATTTCCAGGTTGTCGCTAGGCAGTCCGACCCACTCTAGCTCCGCGCCCAGCACCTCGGCGTCCGCGTTGAAAAGGAGCTGGTTCAGGGCCCGGTACACGAAAGCCTGATGGTCCTTGTAATCGTAATAAAAGAGCGCTCCCGTCAGTCTATGGCGACCGCCTGCGAGATTGGACTTGAAACCGATCTCGAAGCTCGTCAACTCCTCTGGTTTGACCACGTAACTTTCGATCGCGACGGGGCCGAAGCCGGTGTTGAACGTGCCGGATTTAAATGCTTTGGAAACGCCACCATAGACCATGGTGTTGTCATTGGCGTCCCAGCTGATTTTGGCAAGAAAAGAAACATTCTCGTCGTCCTGGCTGGCCAGGCCGTCAATCGTGTCGGGATCATAGGGCAGTCCGCCGGGTATGACGCCGATCAGGAATGTCTGATCCATGTCCTTCTCGTCATTGGTGAACCGGAGACCACCGGTGAGCGAGACGGCGTCCGTCACCTGGAAGGCCACCTGGCCGAATGCAGCCCAGGACTCTGTCTGGGTGTCGAATGCCGTGGTTCCCGACGGCGTCCCGAAAAACAGGGGTGCGATTGGGCCGGTCAGCGTCTGGCGACCTGCCGTATCGAGGTTGAAGTAGAAGACGCCGAGGTCCCATTGCGCGGAGCCTGTATCACCTTGCACTCTCAGTTCCTGGCTGTACTGCTGGGTATCCGATTCGTATTCCGTGACGCAGAAGACCGCTGGTGTACTGTCGCAGTCTTGCTGGATATGTTCCTTCCTGAAATCCTGGTAGTTGGTCACCGACACCAGGTCGAACGACTCGAAGCTCCACTCGAGACGAGCTGTTCCAGCCGTGAAATCCGATTCCAGCGACAGGCCACCGCTGACATTGATGTCGTTGAGATCCGATGTACCAACGACCACGTCCCGGTTCGGCTCGTCGATCACTGCCAGACCGTCGGGCCCGACAAACGAGGGTGCATATCGGTACGGGTTGCCGCCGTCGTTGTCGTTGCGGGCCGTCTCTACAGACACCAGCAGAGAAGCGCTGTCAGAGAGGTCGAATCGAAGCTGCGCACGTATAGCAGCGAGATCTGTCTGGTTGGCGTCCGTACCGTCGGGGTTTAGGTTGTTATGAATGCCGTCGTTCTTGTGATAGATGGCGGCAAGTCGCCCGGCTACCGGCCCGCCCAGTGGTCCACCTGCCGCAAGTTCGGCTTTCAGTTCGCCAAGCGATCCGCCGCTTGCTCTTGCGTAACCCTCGAGTTCGTCCGTCGGCTTGCGCGTAATGTATTGAACCAGGCCACCCGTCGCATTCCTGCCGAAGAGTGTGCCTTGCGGTCCCTTGAGTACTTCCGCGCGCTCGACGTCGAAGACCTGGAAGTCCAGGCTGGCCAGCGCGGCTTTGTACACCTCGTCGACATAGACGGCGGACGGGCTCTCGTGATAGTCACGAAAGTCATTCAGGCCGACGCCACGAATGGCAATATTGGGAATGTTGCCAGCGCCGAATACCGGCGATATTTTCAGCCCGGGCGTATAGTCAGCTATGTCGTTACTGCTTTCGATGCCGAGTTTTTCTATCGCGTCGCCACTTAATACCGTCACGGCAATCGGTGTGTCCTGAATCGACTGCGCGCGCTTTTGTGCGGTGACAATGATTTCCTCGAGCGTTGCTTCCTGCGCCGCCGTCTCCCCGAGCAGCGCCAGGCCCGTGGCGATGCCAAGCGTTATTGATATGAACGTTTTCATCAGTTTCCCCCGTGGCATTCCCGCCACGGTTAAATCTAATCCCCGCCCCACAGCAAGAATTGCGAATACACGACAAGCTGTTGTTTTGAAATGACAAAGAAAATCGGCTATTTCTGGTTCGCACTTCGCCACGCGCGTGGAGTTGTGCCGTACCAGCGCTTGAACGCGTGATTGAATGCACTTTGATCCGCGTAGCCGAGCATGTATGCGAGGTTGACCATCGGCAGGTTGCTGGTAGTGAGGAATTCCCGTGCCAGCTCCGCGCGCGATTCGTCCAGCAGTTCAGCATACGTCAGCCCGGCAGCGCTGAGCCTTCGCTGCAGCGTACGCTGATGCACGCCAATTTGATCGGCCACGACGCCAATTGAGAACTTCCCTGTCGGAATCAGCTTTCGAAGCAGGGACCTGATAGCGCCGTGCAGGTCCTCGTTCGCGCGCAACACTCGCGAGTCGAGGTAGCCCATCAAGAATTGAAATACTTCCCGGTCGCCAACGGGATTGCGCACATTGAGGTCATCACGGGCGATGACGAGACCGTCGAAGGGCGCCAGGAAATCGATCTGAGTTCCGAAGTGCCGGTGATATTCGGTTCCAGCGTTCGCGCCGTGACGAATCGCAACGGCCATTGGCACGTATGTCTCGCCGAGAAACACGCGCAAAAGCTTGATCGCAGTGAGAAGCGATTCCTCCATCCACTGGTCAGCATGCGCCCGGTAGGCATCCGGCATTACGATGCGCCAACTTACGTTCGATGCATCGGACTGCAGCACGGGCGTAAACCCGGTTGTATGGACCGAAAGGTATCTTGTGATCGACAAAAGTCCGCTCTCGAGATCGTCCGAGTATTTGAAAATCAGTACCAACGGCCCAAGAAAGCCGAGATCGCGCTGATTGGACAACTGAATGCCGAGCGATTCGCAGCCTGTGACAATAGCTGCCGTCTGGTAGGCGACCAGGACCGATCGAAACGGAATCCAGTCATCGGATCGACTCAATACGTCAGGATCGAGGCCGGCACGAGTGAGGATATGGGCAGGGTCGGCGTCGAGCTTGCGCACCAGCTCACCGAAACCCTGCAGGGTGCGTGCGCGGACAAAATGCTGCATCGCGGACTGCGCCTGACATGAACTGTGTCATATATTAACAATTCAATGGCATGCAAATACAATCGAGGTCGGTCGGCTGTTGTTACGCTTGGCCGCGAACATCGAGCGCAGCGAGCAGGTAGCATGAGGATGCCGTGACAGTCACCCGATCCCGTATCGTTCCCGCCATACTCGTTCCAGCAGCGGTCTTTCAGTCCGTGATATTCGGCGGCGCGTATGGCACTGGCCGGGAGATCGCCGAGTTTGTCAGCCGCCACGGGCCCTGGGGTGGCATGCTGTCGCTCGCGGTGATCTGCGCGGGCTTCGGCACGGTGCTGGCGTTGAGTTTCGAGCTGGCCCGGGTGTTCCGGTTGTACGATTACCGCAATTTTCTCAAGCGCCTGATCGGCAGCGCGTGGTGGCTTTACGAGCTGCTATTCCTGGTCGCGCTTTTGCTGGTACTTGCAGTGAACAGCTTTGCGGCTGGCAGCATCATCGAGAGCCAGTTTGGAATTCCGCAGCTGCTGGGAATCGGGATTCTGTTCGTTGCCGTCGTCTTGCTCAACTTCTTCGGGAGAAAGCTGCTCGAGGGGTCGATGTCATTCTGGATGATCGCGCTAACCGCAGTGCTGGTCGTATTTTGCGCTATGACGCTGACCCTGGACGGCGACGCCATTGGGGAGGCGTTCGCTGGATCCTCGATGACGGGCAACTGGATGGTCAGTGGACTTCAGTACACTTTATACAATGTTGCTGTAGTGCCGGTGCTGCTGTATTGCGCGCGTGGCATCGAATCTCGCAGTGAAGCCATAGTCGGCGGGTTCGTCGCCGGAGCAATGGGTGCATTTCCTGCGCTGGTTTTCCACTTTACATTCATGGCCGGATATCCGCGGGTGCTCGATGAGGCGCTGCCAACATACTGGATGATCGGGCAGCTCGGCGTGCCGTGGTTGATGGGGGCCTATGTGGTCGTGCTGTTCGGCATGATCATCCAGACCATGGCCGGCCTCTTACACGGTCTCAATGAACGCATGGATGCGTGGTTCATGGAGCAGCGCGGCAGGCTTTGTGGCCGTCGTGCCCATGGCATCATCGCCGCCGCCGTCCTTATAGTAAGCCTGCTGCTGTCCCGATTCGGCATCACGGACCTGGTGGCAAAAGGCTATGGCAACCTGGCCTGGGGTTACCTACTCGTCTTTGTCCTTCCACTGTTGACGATCGGCGCCTACCGGCTTGCAAAGGCGTACAGTGTCGCGCCTGGCGTTCGCCCGACCTAAATCTTGTACTGAACGCGCACCGCAGCGGCAGCAAGCGGAGTAAACGTTTCTGCAAATGCGACGTGTTTAGGGTGTTCCAGGTATGCCTTCCAGTCTCCCTGTGAATCGAAATCGATGACGAGCGCGTAATCGTAGGTGCCGTCCATCAGTCCGAGGTCCGGACCGAATTCGAAACGCCGGATGCCGTCGACGATCGCTGAAATCTCGGCAAAACCGCGCCCAATCGACTCGATCTCCTCAGCGGAAACTGCGCCGTTGAATTTGATGAGGGTAATCTGGCGCAACATCAGGCGCTCCTCCGCCCGTTTAACACCCTGCGCATCGCCGCATCGACAGTGCTGACGATCATGTCGGCTTCGTCACGCTTGAGAATGAGTGGCGGGGCAATCAGGAGCACGTTGCAACGACCCGGAATCGTGTTGCTGTTCCGGCCGAGAACCACGCCATTGGCAACGCAGTCGTTCACGATTGCAGTGACGTGTTCGTCGGCCAGCGGTTCTTTCGACGCTCGATTCTCGACGAGTTCGATGCCCATGATCATCCCTTTGCCGCGTACCTCGCCGGCGAAGGGGTGATCGGCAAGCACCCTGCTCAGCTCGTTGATCATGTAGCCACCTACTTCGCGCGCGTTGGACGCCAGGTCTTCCCGTTCGACTATCTCTATCGCCGCGATCGCAACCGCCGATGACACCGGATGGCCACCGTAAGTGTTGATCTGGCGAAAGTGCTTCGTTTCGTCCGGCTCACCGTCGAATTCGTCGAAGACGTGCTTCTTGGCAACTGTCGCGGCCACCGGCACGTAACCGCTGGCCAGGCCTTTCGCGAACGTGTAGATGTCGGCTTCGGTGCGCCAATGCTCGAAACCAAACATCGTACCCAGCCGGCCGAAGCCCGAGACCACTTCGTCGAAAATCAACAACACGCCGTATCGATCGCAGATTTCCCGCACCCGCGGGATGTAGTTGTCGGGCGGCACGAGAACACCGCCACCCGATAGTAATGGCTCCATGATGAAGGCCGCGACGGTTTCGGCACCCTCGTGAAGAATGGTCTCCTCGAGCTGGCGAGCACACTCCTCGCCGTGCTCCTCGGCGGTCAGTTTCGGATGCGCACGATAGGGGTACGGCGGCATGATGTGAATGAATCCGGTCGGTCCCGGCTCATAGCCCATCTTCCGTTCCGCCTGGCCCGTTGCGGCCAACGCCGCCATCGTATTGCCATGATACGCCCGATACCGGGAAATTATCTTGTAACGCATTTGACCGGCGCGGCCAGACTGCAGGTGGTATTGCCGGGCGATCTTGATGGCGGTTTCGTTCGCCTCGGAGCCGCTGCACGAGAAGTAAACGTGACATTCAAATCCCAGCATCTGCTGCAGTTTCTCGGCGAATTCGATCACCGGTCCACTGCTCATGAGCGGCGCGAGGTAATTGAGTTCGGCCATCTGGCGCCGCGCAATGTCACCCAGTTCCTCGCGCCCATAGCCGACGTTGACGCACCACAGTCCGGCGATGGCATCCAGAAACCGGTTGCCCTGCTCGTCGAAGATGTAGCAGCCATCGCCCTTGACCATGCGCCTCGGTGTCTGGCCTCGAAGGTTGCGATGCTGCGTCAGCGGTCGCCACAGGTGATCCGGCAGCGCCTCCGGTTTCGCGTCAGTCATGCAGGAATCTCCGTGCTGCAACAACGTTCATTGTGGGCCCCTCTCATTGTTCTTGCCGAACCTACTCCGCCGCGGTCTTGACTCGCATTTCGATCATTCCCTGCGTAAGCGGCGATTTGACTCCTTGCGTCTGGATATCGATCAACGAGGAAACTTCGGAATTTTTTTCGAGTGCCCGACGGATTGCGCCCTCGAGTTCCGCTGCCTGGTCGACACGTTCAGCGTATGCCCCACCACTTTCGAAGATAGCAGCGTAATTCACCTCGCGCAGACTGGTAGCGCAAACGCGACCCCACATTTCCTTTTGTTGTTCCTGGATCATGCCCCACTGGGCATTGTTGGCCACCAGGATCGTTACCGGCGCGTCGTGGTCTATCGACGTCTCCAGCGGTGTGAGCCCCGGCGAGAGACCCAGCGATCCGTCGCCGGTGACCAGGACTACGCGGGATTTCGGGAACGCCATTTTCGCCGCCGTAGCATATGCGGGACCGGTTCCCATCTGCTCCCAAGGTCCCGGGCTGAGAATGCCCTTGATTTTGTGGCCTTCGGCCGCCCACATGCCGAGTGCGGTCTCGAACCAGCAGGCGATGTCCCCGCCGTCGATAACCATGATGTCGTCTTCGCCGAGTGATTTCAGCGCTGCGTAACAGACGCGCACCGGATGCACTGGTTCACTGCCAGAATTCACGACCTCGCGGTACGGTTCACTGCTTTGCGCCCGCGCTTTGGCGATTCGACCCAACCATTCAGGTTCGACCTTGAATACATCTTCCCGGTCGAGTAGTGCTTTGAGGAGCACCTGAACGTCGCTGCAGATGCGCATGTCGACGAGCATGTTATTGCTTAGTTCCCGCGCGGTTGCGTTGACCGCGATCATCTTGGATGCCGGATTGAACAACGGCGCTTCGCCGAAGTTGAGTGGGAAATCCAGCCGCCCACCGAGGAACAGAATGAGATCGGCTTCTTCGCCGATCAGCCGCGAACACGGGTTCTGATGATAGTCGACGATTCCCATGTTCGTCGGATGCGTCATGTCGTAGAGCTTGACGTGGGTGACCGGAACGAACACTGGAATCCGGTATTTCGAAGACAGCGCTTCGAGTTGACCTTCCGCGTGCGCATACCAAGTGCCCGGTCCTGCGAGGATGACCGGTTTCTTTGCGGCCGCCAGTGCTCCAAGCAGTTCTTCGAGGTCATCGGGATTCGGCGCGGGCTTGTGCACCTTGCGGCGTGTCGGATCGAAGCTTCGCTGATTTTCCGCCGCTTCCAGTGAAACGCGGCCGGAAAAGAGGAAGTTCGTCGGGATCGTTAGCTGCACCGGGCCGGTAGGCTGGTTGATCGCGATATCGTATGCCTTGTCGAAGAACCACGCGATGCGACTGGCGTCGTTGACCTCGATGGCGTATTTGCTCATGCAACGGACGACCTCAGGCTGCGGCATCTCTTTGAAGCCGGCGTTGTCGAAGTTGTTGCAATTGGACGATGCGCTGACAAAGATAACGGAATCACCGACATAGAACGCTTCCGCAACTGCCGATATGTAGTTGGTAAACCCACTGGGTTCGGCGAGGCAGACAGCAGGCTCCCGCGTCAACCGCGCGGTCGCAGCCGCCATGAAGCCGGCTTCCAGCTCGTTGCGACAACCAATCACCTCGATGCCGTAATCCATGCAACCCATGTAGACCGGATTGATGAAGCCGCCGCATACGGAGAAGATGCGCGTAATTCCTTTGTCGGCCATCGCCTTGGCGAGCAGGTGCCCGCCGGCGATTTTGCCGGAGAGCGGTTTGTTGTCCGGGCCCATTGCCTGGCCTCCGCCTGAAAATTACTAACCGGATACAACTCTGCGAAAGATTCGCCGCCTTTTATTGGTATGTCGTGACGAACTTTTGTTTCTGTACGACAATGGCGCGTGGTCGGCGCTGCCTGCGGTGGTATCTGTTCGCGGGATTGGTTTGCGAGCAATATTGGACGCCACCATTCCTCACCATCCCGACAGCCGAACCGGGCGGATTACGCCTGCCAACGAGCTTGCCGCGACGTCATTTTCTGCGGGCTGTTCCAGGGTATCTTGATCGATTTGATTGCAACGTCGTTACAGGCTGCGCAGATTGCGCGACATCTTTCTGAACTCCGTTGGTGCCCGCAAAGCAACAACCAACCCGAACTCATTCGTGTCAATCGATCACCGGCACGCGGGTAAGTTTTCACTCCTTTCGGCGCAACGTTTAGTTGGTGGGGCTCAATGGAAACTCTCGGTCGACCCGCCGGCATGCACTATAGTAGCGCCATGACGAAAGAGGCAGGTACGGATAACGAGCAGCCCGGGTCGTCTCTCTTCCGCGAGGGCGACAATTGCTGGAAGGTGAGTCAGGCCGATCGCTTCGGCTGGTGCGTCGATGGCGAAGACTATTTCGGCGCTGTGAGGGCCAGCATGGGCAAAGCCCGACGTGAGATTCTCATTGTCGGCTGGGATATCGACAGTCGCTTCGAACTGATCCGCGACGAAGACGATCCCAACTATCCGAGCGAGCTCTGCGACGTGCTGCAGCAACTTGCCGACGCAAACGAGGACCTCTGCGTGCGCGTGCTGTCGTGGGATTTCGCGGTGGTATACATGCTCGAACGCGAGCTGCTGCCAGCGCGGGCGTTCGGCTGGCGCAAGAGCAAACGCCTGCATTTCCAGCTCGACAACCAGCATGCAACAGGTGCGAGCCATCACCAGAAGATCGTCGTTATAGACGGCGCGCTCGCCTTCTCGGGAGGCCTCGATCTCACCAAGTGCCGCTGGGATACGCGCGCCCACTCCGCGGGCGATCCGAGGCGCCACGATCCGAACGGCGCCGAGTACGGCCCGTTTCATGACGTCCAGGCCGTGGTGACCGGCACGGCAGCGGCAGACCTGCGCGAACTCGTAAGTATTCGCTGGGAGAACGCCACCGGAGACCCGCTTCCCGACCTCGGTGACGTCGGTGACGGTGACGCGTTGTGGCCAGAAGGCGTGCCGGTCAGCGCGCGCGGCGTCGATGTAGCGATCGCGAGGACCTGGACTGGCGCCGACGGCAACGAGGGTATTTACGAGGTAGAGCAGCTTTACCTGGACATGATCGCTGCGGCAGAACACAGCATCTACATCGAGAATCAATACTTCACGTCGGTCTCGGTCTCCGAAGCGCTTGCAGGTCGGCTGAGGGAGGAAAACGGTCCCGAGATCGTCATCGTGCTACCCGGGGAAACGTCAGGCTGGCTCGAACAGGCAACGATGGACATACTGCGGAACCGCGCCGTCGCCCGCCTGCGGGAGGCGGACCATTTCGGCCGGCTGCGCGTTGTCTCTCCGGTCTCGGACGAACTGGTCGACACGACAATTACCGTGCACTCCAAGGTAATGGTTGTCGACAACCGCATCGCACGTATCGGTTCGGCCAACCTGAGCCGCCGTTCGATGGGTCTCGACAGCGAGTGCGACCTGGTCGTGGCAGACGAGCAGGCCGCGACGGACCTGTGTGTGGACCTGCTGTCCGAGCACCTCGGTGCCGAATGCGACGCGGTCGCTGACAGACTTTCCCACGATGGGTTGATTGCAGCAATCGAGGGCTTCGCCGACGGTAAGCGCAGTCTCGTGCCGCTCGAGATCTCCGCTAACGACATCGAGCAGGCCTTGCTCGAGCCTATCGCAAAAATTGCGGATCTGGAGAAGCCGATCATCCGGGCAAGCGGCGGCGACGAGGACGCTCCTGCTGCGCGCGGGCCCGTCGCGGGCTGGCTTTTTCTCGGCGTCGTGGGCCTGGCGATCGCGTTCTGGGTGTACTGGGCGGTGCATGGCAGCGGCGAGGGCTTCAGCTTCGGGGCATTGCTCGGGACCTTGCGCGGACTTGCCGACCACCCGCTGGCGCCGTTTGCCGTGCTGCCTGCGTTTATTATGGGCAGCCTCGTCATCGCGCCTGTAACCGGCATGATTGCGCTGTGCGCGTTGCTATTCGATCCCTGGATTGCGTCCGCTGCGGCGCTCGCGGGCACGCTCACTGCTACCGCCGTCAATCACTGGCTCGGCAGCCACTTCCACAGCACGCTGATGCGTCGCGTGCCGGATTCGATCACCGACAAGATCAGTTCGCTTGCATCGTCGTCCGACGTATGGACGCTTGCCGGGCTGCGGCTGATCCCGATTGCGCCGTTCACACTCGTTAACCTCGTCGTCGGTGCTTCCGGCATTCAACTCCGCGATTTCATCGTCGGAACGCTGATCGCAATGACACCCGGCATCGTTCTCATTTGCCTGAGCATCGACCGGGCTCGTGCGGCGCTCGCCGGCGAACCGGTGTTCGATCCCTGGATCGTTGCGGGCATTGCCGGCGCGGGACTCGCGATGATAGGCCAGCGTGTCTGGAAGAATAAGCAGCAGCAAGGCTGACACTCACGGGAACTGACGTGTCTGACGACGGCATACGGCGCACGCGCGTCGCCAGTTACAACGTGCATGGATGCATCGGCACCGACGGCGTGTTCGCGCCGCAACGTATTGCCGACGTGCTCGCCGTGCTCGATGCCGATTTCATTGCATTACAGGAAGTCGAGGACTGCGAATACAAGGGGCTCACAGTTTCGCAATTTCTCGTGGATGCCGTCGGCCTGCATGCCGCCGCTCGTACGACGCACAAACGTGCCGGCCTGGACTATGGCAATTTGTTACTCTCGCGAAAGCAGCCGTTGCAAACCACCTCGCACGATCTTGCTTTCTTGCAACGCGAGCCACGTGGCGCGATCGAGGCCCACTTCGACCTTCACAGTCGAAGCCTGCGCATTATTGCAACGCATTTCGGCTTGTCGATGAAGGAGCGCCGCGCGCAATTACAGAAACTGCTGCCGCGCCTCGAGAATCGCGAAGCCGATCTCACCGTTTTGTGTGCCGATTTCAACGAATGGATACCGTATTCCCGTGTGCATCGCGTGCTACGGCAGGTCATGGGAAATGCCCCGGCGCTGCGGACATTTCCGTCCCGCATGCCCGCGCTGTCACTGGACAGGATCTACGCGTCGCCGCTTGCGCCACTCGTGAATATCAAGGCAATAGCAACAGGCGATGCGCGCGTGGCATCGGATCACCTGCCCATCGTTGCCGACTTCGATCTTGCAAAAATCTGAAAAGGGTCGAACCGATTTTCCTGGGGCTGGAACCGGGTGTCGACCGAAACCGCTAACGCTGGAGTTATCCGGCTGCGTCGTTGTCGCGCCTCGTTACTTCGAGAAGAAGTTCACGCAGCAAGCCTGCAAGCATTTTGCGATTCCTGGCGGGCATGCCGGACAGCAACTCGTTTGCGTCTTCGAGCCTGGTGCGGATGGCTTTGTCGACGAGATTCTTGCCGCGCTGGGTAAGCCGGACCAGCATCATGCGGGCGTCGGACTCACCTCTTCGCCGAGTGACCAGCCCGAGTTTCTCCAGCCCGTCGATCCGGGTTGTCATGGCTCCGCTGGACAGGAGTGCGGCATCGGCCAGCTCGGTACTTGACAGCTCGAACGGCGCTCCCTGGCGCCGCAGCACCGACAGTACATCGTATTCCCACAGCTTGAGCCCATGTTTCTTGAGCGCCGCTGCTGTACTCCGTTTCTGGAGCTTTGCCAGCATCTGCAGGCGCACCACTACCCCTAAAGCGGAGACGTCAATGACCGGCCTTTCCGTGGCCCACTGCTCGAGCAGGTCGTCAACAATATCTTGTTTCATACCAACAGGTTACAACGAATCTGACGCCCTATCCGAAGAATTTTGACATAAGAAAATAAATACCTTGACATCAAAGTAAATTGTTTTATCTTGATATCAAAGTAATTCATTGCAGGAAAGCGCCATGATAGACCAGCCCTCCCCCGACGAGAATATTCTGCCGGCCGATGAGACCGACGACTCTGCGGTCCGCTATGCGGATTTTATGAACTTCGCCATTGACGTCGATCACGAGGAACGTGCAGACAAATTCGATACCGTCGCACGACGCAAGAAGCAGCCATTGAGCGCCCGCCAGCGCGTCGAAATGCTGCAGGAAGAACAATGGTTACAGACATTGATTACAGATCTGGAGAACCTGGATTTTTTTGAAAGTACCAACGATCGATTCTTCGAAGGACTTTCTCACTAACCTGTTGGCGGCTGCCGGACGTGTTGGCAGCGCTCACGTAAGCGCGAGGAACGAAGCAGCCGCAGGCTGCGAGAGGCAAGGGGGACCACGGTTCGTCGCGGCAGCCGCCAGCAAGGACCAACAGTAACCCGGTGGGACAACGGAATTGTCTGAGGATGAACAGTGAACAGGAAGCACATTGGCAACGGTTATCAGGACGCGAAGGATGGAGAACTGGCAATTGTCGGCAGAGAGACCCATCGCGCGACAGTATCACGAGGAACACCGGGCGTCGGATTCGCGCGTGACGGTTCCGAATTGCAGAACGATGCAACAAAACGAATATGGCCACTGCCTCATCACGGCTGGCACCTCTAGGCTGTATTTTGTGACAGGTACTCATTGACTTTAGACAGCTTGCTCTCTGATACGCCGGGGCATACAGTCTGGACTCTCCTACTGTCATCCTCGCGGAGGACGACCATCATGAAAATCATCATCTCTGCAGTAATGGCTGCTGTCGTGGCCTGCCTGATCGTGGCAATGCCTGCTAACGCCGACACGGATAATCTGCAAACGCTGGCCAGGATCACGATGACACTGAACCACTATCCATCGGACGCGGAAAAGGCAACGCTGAAAGCAATTGTCGACAGCGACGACAGCAGCGAAGAAGAGGCGTCGATCGCAATGGCGCTGTACAACATGCAGCACAAAGTCAAAGAAAAGGACGCCGAACGGCTTATGGACATTGTTGACGATGAAACGTCTAATCCCGTGGCGAAGGATATCGCCAGTATTCTGCTCGAGGTCAACCATAGCCCGAATGATGCCGACAAGGCCAAGCTCGCCGCACTGGCCAGCAACTAAACGGGGTCGAACCGATTTTCTAGCCAGCCAGGCAGTCTGCTTCGACGCAAATGGGGACATTCCTGATTTAATGTACTAATACATTAAATCAGGAATGTCCCCATTTCGTTTCAACGAGGCGACCGGCTGTTACTATCTGGATGCCGTCATCGGGCATCCTGGCCTGCTGCGGCGGCCCTCACACAAAGCCGCTTTTTGCCCAAAAAACAACGAGAAAGCCGTGATCAAGAGACTGGTGCTGGTATTGACGCTTCTGACTGCGCTGTTTGGCGCTATTTTCGGCTGGAAATACCTGCAGATGCAGCAGGAAATGGCAGCCCGGGGCGGCCCGCCGACGCCTGTCGTGTCAACCCGCAGCGTCATGCGCGAAAGCTGGCAACCGGCACTGAACGCCGTAGGGAGTATTACGCCGGTACGCGGTGTCGTCATTTCGGCGGAGGTACCCGGAGTTATTCGCAAGATTCACTTCGACTCCAGTGACCGGGTGCCCGACGGCGAACTGCTGGTTGAACTCGACGCAGAAGTCGATCTGGCCGAGCTCACTGCATTGCGGGCGGACCGCCGTCTTGCCGAGATCACCCGGGATCGCTTCGCAAGAATCTCGACCCAGAATCTGGGTTCGCGCTCCGACCTCGACCAGTCGCAGGCGTCACTCGATCGCATCGACGCCGAAATTGCGGCCAAGGAGGCGATGATCCGCAAGAAATCCGTGCGCGCGCCGTTTGGCGGAGAACTCGGAATCCGGCGAATCAATCCCGGGCAGTATCTGCAAGAAGGCGACACCATCACGGAAATCGTGGCGCTCGATCCCGTTTACGCCGAGTACACGCTTCCCGAAAGAATGCTCGCGGAGCTCGCGCCTGGACAGTCCGTCATCGTGCGCGTGCAGGCGTATGCAGATCGCGTGTTCGAAGGCAAGATACACGCCATCAGCGCCAACGTGCAGGCAGCGTCACGAAGCGTCGTTGTGCGAGCGTTGATCGCGAATCCGGATCGCGAGCTGCGACCTGGAATGTTTGCCGAGGTCGAGACACTGCAGCCGGTTCGGGAAAACGTACTCACGCTCCCCGAACGCGCCGTAACCTACAACACTTACGGTGAATCGGTTTTCGTCGTGGAAGAAGCCGACGGCAGCCGCGTGGTTCGCCTCGTACAAATCGAAACCGGCCAGGTACGTAACGGCCGCGTCGAAATAACGCGCGGCCTCGAGGCAGGCACCGAGGTTGTGAGTGACGGCCATAACAAGTTGCGTAACGGCCAGTCGATCAGAATCGACAACTCTGTAGATCCGGATGCTGCGGATCCGCGTGCATGAAATTCACTGACCTGTTCATCCAGCGGCCGGTGCTGGCCAGTGTCGTCAGCTTGCTGATCCTGGTGGTCGGCCTGCGCTCCATTACGGCACTCGAGCTGCGCGAGTTCCCGGAGATCAGCAACACAGTTGTCTCCGTCACAACCGCCTATCCGGGCGCCAGTAGCGAATTAATGCAGGGCTTCATCACCACGCCGCTGCAACAGGCGATCGCCGAGGCCAACGGCATCGACTTCCTCGTCTCACGAAGCTCGCAGGGCGTTTCTGTCATCGAAGCGCACATGGAGCTGGACTACGATCCCAATGCTGCCGTTGCCGAGATCCAGGCGAAGGTGGCCAGCCAACGTGGCGCCCTGCCGGCCGAATCTGAAGATCCCGTGATCGACTCCACGACCGGTGACCAGACGGCACTGATGTATATCGTTTTTTTCAGTAAGCAGATGAGCATCTCGCAGACGACTGACTACCTGTTACGCGTCGTTCAACCAAAACTGCAGGCAACCCCGGGGGTTGCCAAGGCACAGCTTTTCGGCAGCGGTTCCTTCGCGATGCGCATCTGGCTCGACCCCGAACGCATGTCTGCCCTCAACGTATCCGCGCAGGATGTCGCGGACGTACTGCGTGCAAATAACTTTCTCGCCGCCGTAGGCCAGACCAAGGGGACCTATGTGCTGAAGAACCTGTCGGCGACGACCGATATCGCGAACGAGAACGATTTTCGCCGTCTCGTCGTCCGCAAGGACGAGGAGGCGCTTGTTCGTCTTGAAGACGTTGCGCGCATCGAACTGGGTTCGGAGAACTACGATTCCGTTAGCTGGCTTGACGGTATTCCCGGCGCTGTTGTGGCTATCGAACCGGCCCCGGGTTCGAATCCTTTGACTGTTGCACGACTCGTTCGCGACGAGATGGAGGACGTCAAGGCACAGTTACCCGCAGCACTCACTGCCAACGTGGCATACGACGCCAGCGTCTACATCGAGGACTCGATCAGTGAAGTGTTCAAGACTCTCATCGAAGCTCTCTTCATCGTGCTCGTGATCATATACCTGTCACTGGGCTCCATTCGCGCTGCGATCGTACCGGCGTTGGCCGTGCCGTTGTCCCTGGTCGGCGGTGCATTTCTGATGCTGTTGATGGGGTTTTCGATCAACCTGCTCACGCTGCTCGCCCTGGTCCTTTCGATCGGCCTCGTGGTCGATGACGCCATCATTGTCGTTGAGAACGTTCACCGCCACGTGCAGATGGGCAAGTCCCGCTTCCAGGCGGCGATCGATGGTGCCCGCGAAATCGGCATGCCGATCATCGCGATGACCACGACATTGATTGCCGTCTATGCGCCCATCGGGTTCATGGAGGGATTGGTCGGCACGTTGTTCACGGAGTTTGCATTTGCACTTGCCGGTGCCGTGCTGGTATCAGGCGTCGTCGCATTGACACTGTCGCCGATGCTGTCCGGCAAGATATTGCACCGCAAGGACGAGCCAGGCAGGTTCGAGGCGGCCGTCGAACGTTTTTTTCAACGGCTTGCCGCTGCCTACCGGCGCAGGCTGAGCAACACCCTGGATTTCGTTCCGGTAACAATGGTTTTCGCGGGTGTCGTACTGCTCAGCATCTATTTCATGTTTGTCACCACGCCGAGCGAGCTGGCACCCGTGGAGGACCAGAGCATCCTGTTTATGTCGGGCCGCATGCCGCAGACCGCGACTATCGAGTACAACGAGATTTATACCAGGGAGCTGGTCAAGGCGCTGGGCACAATGCCCGAGGAGCACAATACTTTTCTTTTCATGGGAAGAGCCGGGCCAAACACCGTTTTCGGTGGATTCAAGATGCAGCCACCTTCGGAGCGCGATCGCTTCGTCCTCGAGGTGCTTCCCGACGTGCAGAATGCATTGGACAGCATTGCCGGCATGAAGATTGCGGCTTTTGCGCGGCCCAGCCTGCCGGGCGAACGCGGTGGGCTGCCCGTGCAATTCGTCATTCAGTCGAACGACGATTTCGGCACGCTGGACAGTGTTGCCGATCAGCTCATCGGCGCCGCAATGCAAAGCGGCCAATTCAGGTTCCTGCAGAAAAGCATCGAGTTTTCGCGCCCGCGCACAACGCTGGTTGTCGATCGCGATCGCGCAGGCGATCTCGGAATATCAATGGCAGACATCGGGCGCACGCTGTCCACCATGCTCGGTGAAGGCTACGTCAATCGATTCAACTTCGAAGGACGCAGCTACAAGGTCATTCCGCAACTCGAACGGGAGTTCAGGCTCACCACCGAGTCACTCAGGGATTACTATTTGCCAACTGACGCGGGCGTACAGGTGCCGTTGTCGGCGCTCGTTACGCTGGAACGATCCGTCGAGCCCAGTCAGCGCACACAGTTCCAGCAACTGAATGCGGTTACGATACAGGGCGCCATGGCCCCTGGCGTGTCGCTGGGCCAGGCGCTGGATTATCTGAATTCGCAGGCGGCGGTGCTCTTTCCGGCCGGCTTTACGGTCGATTACGACGGTGAGGCGCGCCAGTACGCCGAACAGGGCAGCGCACTTCTCGTCACCTTCTTCCTCGCGCTTATCGTAATTTACCTGGTGCTGGCGGCGCAGTTCGAGAGCTGGCGGGACCCGATTATTATTCTTGTCTCGGTGCCGATGTCGATCGCCGGGGCACTGATTTTCATGACGCTGGGGCTGGCGACCGTGAATATCTACACGCAGGTCGGCCTGATCACGCTAATCGGGCTGATTTCCAAGAACGGAATCCTGATAGTGGAGTTTGCGAACCAGCTGCGCGAGCGCGATGGACTTGAGCGACGTGAGGCGATCGAGACAGCGGCCGCGATCCGTCTGCGACCGATACTCATGACGACCGTCGCGATGATTGTTGCGATGGTGCCGCTGCTACTGGCCAGCGGCCCCGGTGCCGTCAGTCGTTTCGACATCGGCCTGGTAATCGCGACCGGCCTGGGCGTCGGCACACTGTTCACATTATTTGTCGTGCCCGCGGTGTATATGGTGTTGTCGTCGGAACATAGTGGGACTGGAAATGGATAGGGGCATTTCCTGATTTCTGTATTTCCGCGGAGTTAAAGACTGACGGTAGCCGCCGAATCCCAGATTTCGGAAAGGCGCTTCAGGAGCACGCTGTGTTCGTGATCAGCGTGGCCACTGCGAACGTAGCGCTCGGCGGCCTGGAAGACCGCATCGAGCCGCCGGTTGCGTTCATACACCGTTAGAAGAGCATTTTCGAGCTGACCGAGATCATCGCCCCTGGCCGAAGCTTGCTCTATCTCTTTGATCGCGGCGGAGACATCAGAATCCGCAGACTGAACGTCGGCGTTCATGCTTGCTCTGCTTCGGATCGAGCCATCTCCGGTCGGAATTTGTCTCAGGAGATGTTCTATAAGGTCGCTCGATGTAACGATTCCGACCAGGGTTCGATCGGGCTCGATCACCGGCAGCGCGTGAAAGCCACCACTCGACAGTTTGTCGGCGGCTCTGCGAAGATTCTCGTCCACCGCAAGGACATGCGGACTCACCTGCATGACCTGCCGCACGCGTATTGAATTTAGCACCTCCGCATTCTCTTCGAGTAGCGAGAATCTCAGCAGGTCCGACGTCGACATGATTCCGACAAGCTTGCCCTGCTCTACAACCGGGAGGTGATTCATATCGTTTGTCTGCAATATCGACCGCGCCTCCACCACGGTCGCGTAGGGACCGATAGTGATCGGGTCGGTAGTCATGATTCGTTCGATAGATACGTCGCGCATACCCGTCTCCCGGCTGTCAATCGGCCAAAGAGCTCAGAAAGGTGTCATTATCGACCAGATTTCTGAAGGATCCTGTGAGCGACCGCAAGTTTTGGCAGTCTTTCGAATTGTCGATTCGCTCTCCGTCCAATACCGCTTCGAATCCTTCCAACGCATGATGGGCGTAGCTTGAATACGGGTATTCCCCGGGCGCTTCGGCTAGGCCCGCACGAACGGGGTTTAGTTCAATATACCGCTAGCAGGCGAGCAGGTACTGGTGCGTCTGCAAATGCGGTTCGAGCCCATTTACAGAGCGTCAAGAATGCGGTTCGACCCTATTTATGATGTTTTTGTCGGCCAGTGCCTGAATCTCATCGTTCGACAATCCCAGCTCCAGCAGAACTTCCCTGCTATGTTGGCCCAGCCGCGGTGCGTGGCGTTGAAATTCCGGTTGCGAGTCCGACCATCGATCCGGAATCGCCGTCGCACGTATGCGTCCTTCGCTCGGGTGCATCAGCTCGGGAAAAAAACCGATGGCCTGCAGATGTTCGTCGTCAAACAAATCCTCGAGCTCCTTCACCGGGGCATGGGCCAGGTCCGATGCCTTGAACGCCTCAAGCCATTCCGCGGTCGTTCTGCCCGCAAGCGTTTCTCTGACAAAGTTATAAACCTCGACAACATTCTCACTACGCGACGAAAAGGTTGCGAATGGCTCTTGCTCAAGAAGCTCCGGTTTGCCGACTATTCCCAGGAATTCGGCCCATTGCTTGTCGTTGTAGAGCATCAGCGCCAGGTAGCCGTCTTTTGTTCGATACGGCCTTCGGTTCGGGTTCACGATTCGCTTGTACCCGGTTTGCTCCATGGGTGGGACAAAGGTATGCCCGCCGAGATGGTCACTCATCAGAAACTCGACCATCGTCTCGAACATCGGGATGTTGACGGACTGCCCTTTTCCGCTGTGCTCGCGATGGAACAATGCCGACACGACAGAGCTGACCACTTTTAGCCCGGTAACCCGATCGCAAAAGTTGGACGGCACGAAAGTCGGCTCCTCCCCGTAAGCGCGCGCAATGAGACCTGGAATACCCGCCATTGTCTGGATGATGTCGTCGTATGCCGGACGCCCTTCGTAAGGCCCACCTGAGCCGAAGCCGGAGCATGTTATGAAAACAAGCTTTTCATTGATTGGCGCAATCTCCTGATAGGTCAGCCCGAGACGGCGCATCGCGCCGGGTCGCATGTTGCTGATCAGCACATCACTTTTGCCAACCAGTTTTAACAGGACTTCCAGGCCCTCTTTTTGTTTGAGGTCGAGCACCAGGCTGCGTTTGTTTCTGTTGTTGTTCAGAAACAGGCCGCTCATCCCCTTCGAGCGGCCCTTACTCGCATATCGAATCACATCGCCGTCGGCCGACTCTATCTTGACGACGTCGGCGCCCATATCCCCCAACTGTTGGGTCGCATAGGGGCCCATCAACACCGTGGTGAGATCGATGATTTTTATTCCAGTCAGCGGTCCAGCCACACGTTCCTCCCTTTCGTTCGAACAGTATTGCCCGGGCCATTCAGGCAAATTTGCCGGGCCCTGCGTTAAAAACATTGTCTCCGATGCGCCGGATGGAGGCCATGGATACGTTCGGCAAAACGTCTGTTTATTGCTTTGAGCAGGCATTCCCCGCCGAAATCGCCGACAAGGTCAGCTTGTCCGGCTCCATCCTTGTGCGCCCGGAGGACGTCCGACTCTACTCCCTGTATCTCGATCCGGCAGTGACTGACAGTGTCGCGGTCTAGCATGAAACTGCAAGTAAGAGTGCGCAATCTGGTGCCGTCACCCGACGTGACGAACGGGCAACCATGAACAACGCACTGAAGATACTGAAGGCATCGGTTGTCCTGGCCATGGTCATGAGCGGCTGCGGCCGTTCGGTTGAGTCCGCAGTCGGGAAAAGCGAAGACAAAGAACACCGCTTGGTTGTCGACACCGCGCGCAGTCACATGCTGTGGGAAATTCCGAACAAATTATCTCGATTGGCGAGGCATGCGTTGACTGTAGTTCGCAAACGGACGAAAGGTCGAGGCTCAAAAGTTCGGTTCGACCCCTTATTTTCGACAGCGATTTCGATTAGTACCTATTGCTAATCGGGCCGGCGTCGCCGATTGTCTGGATGTGACCGGATCGCCCGCTGCCAAGACGATGGCGATTAATGACCACGCCAGAGGGCATCCGGTTGCCGTGCTTTTCTGGGTCGGGCCTGAATTTGCGACAACCGTCCGGTGACCGAAAACAGTGAGGAAATCCTTGTCGCTAAATCTGCGGAATTCACTGAGCAATAACCGTGCGATACGGTAATGCCAATCGTCAGCTTGGTTACGAGCTGATCAGCGGAGTGAGTGGACTACTGCTGGCGCTGTTCATGTTCGGGCACACCATGCTCGTCGGGTCTATTCTTGCGGGCGAACGCGGCTTCGACTGGGTGGCGACGGTACTCGAGGAGCTATACATCGCACAGCCGACCGTCTTCATAATCTCTGTGTTCTTCCTACTCCACGCTGTGTTCGCGAGTCGCAAGATTCCGGCGCAACTCGCCGACCGTCGCCGGCTGATCAGGCTCGCCAACGACCTCGCCCGAGCCGGGAACAAAAGGCCACCGGCGGCTACAGAACTCTCGCCGCTGCAATCGCACGTCGAATCCGTGCTTTGGATCTGGCAGGTGCGCACAGGCTTGGTG
>JAHHOT010000214.1 GCA_018677555.1 Gammaproteobacteria bacterium
CGCCTGCAGCGCCGACCCGAGCTGCTGCAACTCGGCGTTCACATAGATCCGGATCGCCTGGAACGTTTTCGTGGCGGGGTGAATTTTCAGACCGCGGCCGGGCGCCGCGGCAGCTACGATCTCCGCAAGCTGCGCAGTGCGGGTTATCGCCTGTGTTGCGCGCGCAGCAACGATTGCGCGTGCGATTCGTGGCGCATTCTTTTCCTCACCGTATTCGTACAACACTTTTTTCAACTGTTTCTCGCTCACGGCCGCTAGCCAGCTCGACGCGGCTTCACCCTGTTGCGGGTCCATGCGCATATCGAGAGGTCCGTCGTATCTGAAGCTGAAACCGCGCCCTGGGTCATCCAGCTGCGGCGACGAGACGCCCAGATCGAGTAACAAGCCGTCCACTTTTCCGAGCAAGCCGTGTTGCCTGCCAATAGTTTTGAGTTGCGCAATTTCGCCTCTTACAATTTCAAAACGGGGGTCGCTCTGCAGGGTTTCATCAACTGCCGCAATGGCGTCCGGGTCGCGGTCGATCGCGAGCAGCCGTCCCTTTGCATTCAATCGCTGTAATATTTCCCTGCTGTGCCCCCCGCGTCCGAAGGTCCCGTCGATGTATCTGCCTTCCGGCCTTACGTTTAGCCCATCCAGAACCGGCGCCAGGAGCACCGGGATATGTCCCGTGCCTGCGTCTGTTGTTTTACTCACGCGGCCGGCGTTGATTACAAGGACAACGACTCGAGTTCAGCAGGGAGATCTGCATCCTCCTGCCCAAGCCAGGAATCCCGTTTTTCGTTCCAGCGCTCTTCATCCCACAATTCAAACTTGTTGCCCTGACCGATGAGCATTGCCTGACGCCCAAGCGCGGCAAATTCGCGTAACTCGCGCGGCAACAGGATTCGTCCGTGCCCGTCGATGTCGATCTCGGTCGCGTGCCCTACCATCAGCCGTTGCAATCGGCGCGCCTGCTGATTCAGACTTGGCAGTCGCACCAGTTTTCTTTCGATCTCTTCCCAGTCGGGATACGGATAAATCAGGAGGCAATAATCCCTGTCCACGGTGGCAACCAACTGGCCCTCGCAACGCGACGCCAACCGCTCCCGGTACCGGGTCGGTATGGCGAGACGCCCTTTGGCGTCCAGGGTGACTTTGGTGGCCCCTCGAAACACAGTTTTTATGATGGGTAGGGAGTCCGCACTGCGCGCGCGCCATCCGCATTAACCCATCTCCTCCCACTGTTCTCCACTTTTCCCCACTATATTCGGGCATCCGGGTAGCGTCAACGCTGAATCTGAATACCTGTTGTTGTACAGGGACTTAGGGGCAAATCGATGGCGAAATCCGGACCAATTGTGGCAGCGATTACGAACCCTAAATCAATGATTTAACGCCCGTTTCTCTACAAGTGGTGAACTGATCGTCGCGAGACGGCGACAGTATTGGATTTGCGCGAATCTGCGCACGGCTTGCAACGGATTTGCGCGGATTGCCGGCGAAAGGAACGCGCCACCCGCACAGCGGCTCGAAAAAGGAAGGTAAGAGCCGGACGTAAGCCGGGTTCTGTCGGGGACAATCATTCATCTGGGACAGCCGTCACCGGCTGTCTCTAGCGACCTACCCGGGAGCCCGCTCAGGCGCGCGGCGCCGGGCCTCGGCCCGGCATGCTCCCCTATTTGGTCTTGCTTCAGGCGGGGTTTACCCTGCCGCGGCGTGTTACCACCCGCGCGGTGCGCTCTTACCGCACCATTTCACCCTTACCAGCGCCAGCGGCGCCCGGCGGTATATTTTCTGTGGCACTTTCCATGGGCTCGCGCCCTCCAGGTGTTACCTGGCGCCCTGCCTGACGAAGCCCGGACTTTCCTCCGCAGCGCATCGCGCTGCGGCGATTGTCTGGCCGACTCTTACCTTCCAGAACCGCGCATGATACTCCCCCTGGCGGCACCGCGCATTCGCCGGGCCAGTCCAGGCCGTATACTGTCGCCGTCGCGCGTCGCGCGCGTTGTTATCAGCCCGCCGGAAGTACCGCCCTGGAACAAAGCAACGTCATCCTGATATCGCTGGTCACCTACAAAGCCGTTCTTGTCGGCATCGGCATCTGGGCGTCGCGGCGCGTCAGAAACGAAGCGGATTTTCTCCTCGGTGGACGCAACCTCGGCCCGTGGGTCGCCGGCCTGTCGTACGCCGCAAGCACGTCATCCGCCTGGGTGCTTCTCGGCTTTTCCGGCTTCGTATTCGTCAATGGCGTGTCGGCACTGTGGATGATCCCCGGCATCTGGGGCGGTTACGTTGCCGTCTGGCTATGGCTGGGCCCGCAAATCCGGCGCGAGTCGAGCGAGGGCCGACTGGTGACACCGACAGACTTGCTGGTCGCGAAAACCGGCGGGAGCGAACGTCGCAGCATCGCCGTCCTCGCCGCCTTGCTGATCGTTTTTTGTTTCGTGTTCTATATCGCGGCGCAATTCGACGCGGCAGCCCAGGCATTCGTCGGAAATTTCGCAATGGATCGAAACACCGCGCTGCTGCTTGGCGCGGCCATCATCCTGATTTATTGCCTGCTGGGTGGTTTCTGGGCTGCAAGCGTCACCGACATGTTGCAGGCCATCGTGATGATGTCGGCCGCGGTCCTGGTGCCAACCCTCGCCGTTGTCGCGGCCGGCGGCCCGGCGCAGATTGCGGCGACGCTGGCCGAACCGCAAAACGCTGCCTTCAGCGACTGGAGTGGCGGTTTTACGCTGTGGGTATTCGCCGGCTTCCTGTTGGGTGTGTGGGGCATTGGTCTCGGCGCACTGGGCCAACCACAGTTAATCGCACGGCTGATGGCAGTTCGTGGCGAAGCCGAGCGCCGCAAGGGCTTCGCGATTTCGATGGGATGGGCCGTTATCGTTTTCATTGGTATGGCCTGGCTCGCGCTCGCTGCCCGGAGCCTCGCGGTCGACGCGCAAAACGGCGAACAGCTTTTTTATCTCATGGCCGGGCAGCTGCTGCCTCCCGTTGTGGCGGGGCTCGTCATCGCTGCGATTCTTTCCGCGGTGATGTCGACCGTTGATTCGCTTCTCCTCGCTGCATCGGCCGCGGTATCGCACGATCTCGGCCTGGCTCAGCGCATCGCCATCGGTGAGATCTGGGTGCCGCGGATCGTGATGACGATCATCACCGTAGCCGCCGTCACGCTGGCGCTCGTTTTACCCGATACGATCTTCAACCGGGTGCTGTTCGCATGGAGCGCGCTGGGCGCCGCCTTCGGTCCGTTGCTTGCGGTACGGGTGCTGGGTTTCGAGCCTGCCGCCCGCGCACGATTCTGGAGCATCCTGACAGGCTTCGCCGTTACCGTGCTGTTCTATACACTCGGTACGTTTGACCCTGCCGAAGCGGGCAGTGCCACAGAGCGCCTGCTGACAGAACTTGCCGGTCTCCCCGGCGATCCGTTCGAACGGGTCGTGCCGTGGATTCCGGCCCTGCTGATTCTTTTTCGCTGGCGCAAGCGGGCCTGACCGGTCAATGGTGCACCCGGAAACCGTGCGTCGCTTTAAACCGCTGCTGATTTGGGTGTAGCATCGGGGCGACGCACCGTACAACAACAATCAAGGCGTTAACGACGGGAGATATCCATGGCCAAAGCGTTTATGGCAGTTATCGCAGCATTCGTGGTCGCAGCGCTCGTCGCCAAAGCGGCACACCTGCAATCATCACCGTCGCACGCGGCAACCTACAATCGCGCATGGGCACAAAACCGCATGGAGTTTGTTGCCTGGAACAATTCCCAGTGGACCGCCTGGGTCAACGACGGCGCTTTCGAAAAGCTGCCAGCTGCTCCTGGCAAATGGCATCGTCATGCAAATACGACGATCGCATTCCAGAGCCCGGATGGCCGACTCTGGCAGGCAAAGATCGACGGCGACGAGTTTTTGCTCGCCGAAAACGGTGACTGGAAAGGTGAGGTCAAGCGCTCGTCCGCCATCCGCTATCGTGACTGGGCTGGAAACGAACAGGTCAGAACGGTCGCCCAGATGCGGCGCTGACTGCCGCAGTAAAACCCCGATTGCAGCGCGGGATTACGCCCGAATCATCGCTGTAACCCGACCTCCATTTTGAACTTGATATCTTTTTAGCCTATGCTTGCGCCAAAGGTCGGGGCGGCCAACGGAGAACGATAAGAATAGCGCCAGCAACAACTCGATGGACGAAATCACAGCCCGGCATATCTCAGGCCGTCGCAACAAATGTCATGCATGCTTGGGCGAGTTCGTTTCTTCTATCCATCGTATAGGCGCTGACCTATAAAAAGAACGAGGGGGAAAAGTTGCTAGGACCCTCTGTACCAGCACGGCGAGACAGGTGAAAAGTCTCGCTGGCGGGCTAAAGAGCGGCCTGTCGATATTAGCGTTGTGGGTGGGGGCCCGCGACGCGTGGGGGGCTGCGGCCATCGACATGCGCGAAGGCGTAACGGAGATGAGCTCGCGCATCCAGGCTTTGCACCACTTGAGCCTGTGGATCTGTGTTGGTGTCGGAATCGTCGTTTTTGGCGCGATGTTCTACACAATGTTCGCGCACCATCGTTCGCGGCATCCGACGCCGGCAAAATTCAGCGACAACCTGCTCGTTGAAATCATCTGGACATTGATACCGGTTGTGATCCTGGTGAGCATGGCAATACCCGCCACGCGCGCATTGATCGAAATCGAGGACAACAGCGACGCCGACCTGACCGTGCTGGTCACGGGCTCGCAGTGGAAGTGGCATTACGAATACGTCGACTTCGGTATCAGCTATTACAGCAATATTGCGACGCCGCAGGCGCAGATCGACAACCTGGAACCGAAAGGCGAGCATTACCTGCTCGAGGTCGACAACGCGCTCGTCATCCCTGCGGACAGAAAGGTCCGTTTCCTGATGACCGCGGACGATGTCATCCATTCCTGGTGGATTCCCGATTTCGCCGTCAAGCAGGATGCGATTCCGGGATACATAAACGAATCCTGGGTAAACGTACCCGTCCCCGGTCGTTACCGCGGCCAGTGCACGGAACTCTGCGGCATGGGCCACGGCTTCATGCCAATCGAGGTCGAAGTCAGACCGGCTGACGAATTCAACGCCTGGATCGAAGATCAACGCCTCGCTAACGAACTCGCCGGTGAGGCCGCTGTCGCCGCACGCGCAAAGACCTGGTCCATCGACGAGCTGCTACCGATCGGACAGGAGGTCTACCTGAAACACTGCGCAACCTGCCATGAGCCCGACGGCAGTGGCCAGGGCATCAAGTACCCCGCCCTGGCAGGCAGCGAGATTGCCGGCGGCGACATGAACGCACACCTGGATCGGGTGCTGAATGGCAAAGCGGACACCGAAATGCAGGCCTGGGCACCGCAGCTGTCAGATCTCGAGCTCGCCGCCGTGATCACATACGAACGCAACAGCTTCGGCAATTCGACCGGCGACATCATCCAGCCACTGACTGTCTACGAGGCGCGTTGAAAGCGAACGTGGTGATTGAAGTATGAGTGCACACGCTGAATCGGTACCATCGCAACGCCACCCACTCGTCGCGTTCGCGTTACGCTGGCTGCTGACGACCAATCACAAGGAAATCGGCTCCCTGTATTTGTGGCTGAGTTTCGGGCTGTTTTTCATTGGCGGCCTGATGGCAATGGGTATCCGGCTCGAGCTGTTCCGCCCCGGGATCGAATTTTTCGATCCCGAGTTCTACAACCAGTTACTCACGCTGCACGGCCTCATCATGGTTTTCGGTGCCGTGATGCCGGCATTCGTCGGCCTCGCCAACTGGATGGTGCCGCTGATGATCGGCGCGCCGGACATGGCGCTGCCGCGGATGAACAACTTCAGTTTCTGGATTCTGCCATTTGCTTTCGCGTTGCTCATATCGTCACTCTTCATGGACGGCGGCGCACCGAATTTCGGCTGGACGTTCTACGCGCCACTGTCGACGACGTACGGACCGCCCAGTACCGACTTCTTCATTCTTGGCGTTCACCTGATGGGAATCTCGTCGATCATGGGCGCGATCAACATCATCGTTACGATCGCAAACATGCGCGCACCGGGGATGACGCTGATGCGCATGCCGCTGTTCGTCTGGACGTGGCTGATTACGGCGTTCCTGCTCATCATGGTGATGCCGGTCCTGGCGGGCGTGGTAACGATGATGCTCACGGACCGTCACTTCGGCACCAGCTTCTTTGAAGCATCCGGTGGCGGCGACCCGGTAATGTTCCAGCACATCTTCTGGTTCTTCGGCCACCCCGAGGTCTACATCATGATTCTGCCCGGCTTTGGAATCGCCTCGCAGATCATCCCTACGTTTTCGCGAAAAAAACTGTTCGGCTATCACTCGATGGTATACGCCACTGCGTCGATCGCGATTCTGTCGTTCATCGTGTGGGGCCACCACATGTTTACGACCGGTATGCCATTGGTCGCGGAACTCTTCTTCATGTTCGCCACGATGCTGATTGCCGTGCCGACCGGTGTAAAGGTGTTCAACTGGGTTGCCACCATGTGGCGCGGGTCCATCACGTTCGAGACGCCGATGCTGTTCGCCGTCGGCTTCGTGATGATGTTCACTATCGGCGGTTTCTCCGGACTGATGCTGGCACTCGTGCCACCAGACGTTCAGTACCACGACACCATGTTCGTCGTTGCGCACTTTCACTACGTGCTCTATCCGGGCGCGATATTCGGCACCATGGCGGCGGTTTACTACTGGCTGCCCAAATGGTGTGGTCACATGTACGACGAGCGTCTCGGTAAATTGCATTTCTGGACGGCCACATTCGCCGTCAACCTGACGTTTTTCCCGATGCATTTTACCGGTCTCGCCGGCATGCCCAGGCGCATCCCGGATTATTCACTGCAGTTCGCCGACTTCAACATGCTTTCGAGTATCGGCGCCGGCCTGCTCGGTCTGACGCAGATTCTGTTTCTGTTCATCGTGATCAAGACGATTCGTGGCGGCAAGGAGGCGTCGGCAAGAGTCTGGGAAGGCGCGGAAGGACTCGAGTGGACGGTTCCATCGCCGGCGCCCCACCACACGTTCGAAGAGCCGCCGGTTCTCGATCCGGAGGCAAGCCACTAGTATGAACAGGCAGCGCAACGGCAAGCACACATTGCTGCTGGTGGGACTCGCCGCGGGTATGTTCGCGTTCGCCTTCTCGCTGGTGCCGCTCTACAACATCTTTTGCGAGATTACGGGCCTCAACGGCAAGACCTCGACGACGCCGAGCACGCTCGCCGATGTCAATAACGAATCGTCGCGACACGTGACGCTGCACTTCATGGCCAAAGTCGGCCGCGGGCTGCCGTGGGACGTTCGTCCGGTGCAGGAGCAACTGACGGTGCGCGTCGGCGAGATGCAGACAACTCATTACTATGCCCGCAATCGCGCGGACAATGTCACCGCCGGTCAGGCCGTACCGAGTGTGGCGCCCGGCCGTGCCGCGCAATACCTGAAGAAAGTCGAATGTTTCTGTTTTACCCGGCAGGAGTTGAGCGCGGGACAGGAAACCAACATGCCGGTGCGCTTCTTCGTCAGCCCGGACCTGCCGGAGGACATCAATACGCTGAGTCTGTCCTACACCGTATTTCCGCAGCAAGGCAGCGACGTGGTGGCACAAACGGGGGGAATGCCAGATGAATGACGCACACGGCAACGGCACCCCACGGTACTACGTCCCGCATAGCAGCGTATGGCCAATCGTCGGCTCTGTCGCATTGTTCATTACTGCATTCGGCGGCGTCAGTTTCATCCACCAGAGCACCGAGAAAGTTGCCGCCGAGGGAAGCTACGGGGCGCCGATTTTCTACTTCGGCCTGGCCGTTATTGCGTTCATGATGTTCGGCTGGTTCGGCGCCGTCATCCGCGAAAATCTGCGCGGCATGGTGTCGAAACAGCTGGACCGTTCCTACCGCATGGGTATGGCCTGGTTCATCGTATCCGAGATCATGTTTTTCGCCGCCTTTTTCGGCGCACTTTTTTATGCCCGGCTGGTATCCGTGCCCTGGCTCGCCGGTGCGAGCAACAACCTCGAAACGCACATCCGCCTGTGGCCCGACTTTGCCGACACCTGGCCTCTCTTCATGACCCCGGGCGGCGACAGTACCACGGCGATGGAAGCCTGGGGATTGCCATTCATCAATACCGTCATCCTGGTCACCAGCAGTGTCACCGTGACTTTCGCCCATTGGGCGCTGAAGAAGAGTCAACGCATTGCGCTGATCGGCTGGCTCGGGCTGACCGTCGCACTGGGGATCACGTTCCTGGTACTGCAGGCGGTCGAATACCTGCACGCGTACGACGAGCTGGGCCTGACGCTCGGCTCCGGTATCTACGGTTCGACGTTCTTCATGCTAACGGGGTTTCATGGCATGCACGTAACGCTCGGCACGATCATGCTGATCGTCATGTGGCTCAGGTGTATCCGGGGGCACTTTACTGCCGATAACCATTTCGCCTTCGAAGCAACCAGCTGGTATTGGCACTTCGTCGATGTCGTCTGGTTGTTCCTGTTTACTTTTGTTTACTGGTTTTAAAGGCCGTAGCGCATCGTGAGGCCATACGCGAGGACAACAAGAAGAACGATGGCAAGACCGACCCGAACCGACAGCGAAACGACCGTGCGATTTGACTCGCCGCGATCGGTGACCAGGTAATAAAGGCCACTGCCGAGGCTCACGATGATGCCGACCATGACGACAACGATGACGATATTCAGGAGGGTGTGCATTTGATTCGTGTGCCGGTGACACCGCGCCGCAGGCACAAATAGAAGCAAGCAGCATTTGAGATGTCAAGGACAGCCGAAATTCACCTGACCGTCAATCTGGACGAGGACGACTTGCCGGTACATATCGAATGGCAGGCGAGCGAAGCACAAGGCAACGGCCCGATGCCGTGCCAGTCAATGATGCTGTCCCTGTGGGACGCGGAATCGAAGACGACGGCGGCAATCGACCTGTGGACGAAAGATACGACGATTGATGACATGAACCTGCACTTTTACCAGGTCTTGCACAAGATGGCCGACACCTATTTGCGCGCAACCAGGAACGCAGACGTCGCGGAAAAAATTCACGAGTTCGGTGACAGCTTCGGCTCGACCCTGGGGTTGCGATAGATGGGCGTTTCAATCGTACCAACGTTAAAAGTACTTCGGCCTGCCGCAACCATGGTGCTCGTAGCGCTTGCTGGCATGGTCGTCGGCTACTGGGCCAATGCCGCTTTCTTCCCCGGAACGAGCCCGCAACAACCGATCGACTTCAGTCACAAGGTTCATGCGGGCGATAACGAGATTCCCTGCCAGTACTGCCATGTACAGGCGCGCCGCTCCGTGTCGGCTGGCGTTCCCAGCGTGAACAAGTGCATGGGTTGCCACCTGGAAGTCGCCACTGACCGGCCACAGGTTCGCCTGCTCACGAACTACTGGGAAAGCGGCGAGCCGGTTCCCTGGATCAAAGTGCACGACCTGCCGGACTTTGTTCATTTCACGCACAAGCGGCATGTGGCTGCCGGCATTGAATGTCAAACCTGCCACGGCGCGGTCGAGTCGATGGATGTCGTCAGCCGCGAGGCGCCGGTAAAGATGGGCCTGTGCCTGGCCTGCCACCGGGAAAACGAGGTCGAACACGGAACCGACTGCTGGACTTGCCACAAGTGATCAGAGGAACGGGTTGAACCTATGTCGAACGTAGACCGCAGAGAATTTCTCAAGCTCGTTGGTGCGGGCGGGGTCGGCGTCGGTGCCGGGTTCATGCTGGCGGAATCCGCCAAACATCCGCTGGAACACCTGATTCCCTACGCCGTGCCACCGGAAGAATTCAGTTCCGGCGTTGCAACCTGGTACAACTCGGTGTGCGGCATGTGTCCGGCCGGCTGCGGCATAAGCGTGCGAACGCGCGAAGGCCGCGCAAAAAAGATCGAAGGCAACCCGTCCCATCCGGTGAGCCAGGGCCGCCTGTGTGCGCTTGGCCAGGCTGGATTGCAGGTCCTTTACAACCCCGATCGCCTGTCATCGCCCTTGCTGCTTGACGGCGCAAGCGGATCGTTCCGGCCGGCAACCTGGGTGGAAGGGGTGGACAAAGTCGCCGGGGCGCTATCGTCGGCCCGCAACGTGGTCGTACTGAGTCGCGGCATTCGCGGACACCTGGCGCAGATCTTCGAGCGCTTCGCAGGCAGTCTCTCTTCCGCCAATCTGCTGCAGTACGACTTTGCGCATGAAGATGCGCTGTACGTCGGTAACCGGGAGTCCTTCGGGATCGACCGGCTGCCGTATTACGACATTGCCAACACCCGTTACCTGGTCTCATTCGGCGCGGACTATCTGAACGGCTGGATTTCGCCGGTGCATCACTCGCTCGGTTTCGGCACCAGTCGCCAGGGCGGGCACGATCGCGGCTATTTCGTGCAGGTCGAGCCGAGGATGTCGGTCAGCGGGGCGTCGGCGGACAGGTGGGTACCGGCAAATCCGGGTACTGAAGGCCTGCTGGCGCTGGGCATCGCGCAACAAATCGTTGCGATGGGCGGTTACTCCGGCGCCGACCGCGACGCCTGGACGTCGACACTCGCGCCATACGACATCGCAAGTGTCTCGCAACGGACCGGAGTGAACGACGATATCGTCCGGCAAATCGCCGAGGGCTTCATGCATACGCGGCCGGGTCTCGCGATCACCGGGGGCGCGGCAACACGTCACGTGAACGGCGTCAACACGGCAATCGCGGTCAACACCCTCAACTACATCGCCGGCAACGTCGGCATCGAAGGTGGCATTCTCTTCAATCCAGCCGCGCCTCTCGCAACCACCGGTGAGGAAAACCGCGGCGCGTATGAATCGCTTGCGAACCTGGTGACGCACGCGGAAAACGGCAGCATTGATGCACTCCTCGTGTATGACACTGATCCGGTATTTACGATGCCGGCCGATTCCGGTTTCCGCGAAGCGCTGGAGAAAATTCCGTTTGTTGCAAGCCTGTCCAGCTTCATGGACGAAACGACGGCGATGGCGGACGTCGTACTGCCGAGTCATACCTACCTCGAGAGCTGGGGAGACGACGTGCCGGAACCGGGCGTGGGATTCTCCGTAGGCGCTGTGTCGCAGCCCGTCGTCGCTCCGCTGTACAATACGCAGGCTGTGGGCGACACGCTGATCGCGATTGCCGCGCACATGGGTCACAGCGACGCAATACCATGGGCGAGCACCGAAGAGTGCATCAAGGACGGCTGGCGGCAGGTACACGCGCAGGGCGGCAGCGGCGACTTCGACGCATTCTGGCGTTCGCTGCTGCAGGCGGGCGTTTACGGACGAAACATCCGCGATACCCGCGCCGTGTCGCTGGACCCGACCGTCGTCGCCGGCATGGACGCCAATGAGCCGACGTTTTCGGGCAATGCCGCCACGTATCCGTTCACCTTGCACCCGTATACGAGTATGCGAATGCACGACGGGCGCGGCGCGAATTTGCCGTGGATGCTCGAGCTTCCCGATGCCATGACCAGCGTCGTGTACTCCAGCTGGGTCGAAATCAATCCTGTGACCGCCGAGGAACTCGGCGTGCGGCAAGGTGACGTCGTCGAGATAAGTTCTGAACACGGCAGCGTCACGGCGCCGGTGTACGTTTACCCTGCGATCATGCCGGACGTGGTGGCCATGCCCGTCGGGCAGGGCCACAGCAAGCTCGGTCGCTATGCGAAGAACCGCGGCAGCAATCCGCTGTCGATCGTCGCAGCACAAACCGATGCCAAATCCGGCAGCCTTGCCTGGGCCGCGACGCGCGTAAGCGTCGCGCCGACCGGACAACGCGCCAAGCTGGTCACGATGAGCGGTGAGTCGAGGGAGCTCGGCCGCAACATCGTCCAGACCACGGGTGGCGCTGCCGGATCGGCCGGGCATAGCGCCAAACTCAACAGTATTCCAATAAAGGTGGAGGCGGTATGAGCTTTCTGGACCGCTTCATCGACGGCTGGCGCCGCTACCGCCGACCGGGCTATTACGAAAAATTCGACTACGCCTGGACCATGAGCATCGACCTTGATCGCTGCACCGGCTGCCAGGCCTGCGTTACGGCCTGCCAGGCGGAGAACAACACGCCCATCGTCGGCGAGAAAGAACTGGCCAAGGGCCGCGAGATGCAGTGGATTCGCATCGAACGCTACTGGGAAGGCGAATACCCGAACGCGAAGCTCAAGTTCATACCGATGCTTTGCCAGCAGTGCGACGCGGCGCCCTGCGAAACAGTCTGCCCGGTATCTGCGACCTACCATAACCAGGACGGCCTGAACGCGCAGGTCTATAACCGCTGCATAGGCACGCGCTCCTGTGCCGTGTATTGCCCTTACGAAGTGCGATATTTCAATTACAACAATCACCACTGGGATTCGCCGCTGGAGCAGCAGCTCAACCCGGACGTCACGGTCAGGGAAAAAGGCGTCATGGAGAAGTGCACGTTCTGCGTGCAGCGCATCCGGCAGGCCAAGGACCATGCCAAGGACGACGGGCGCCGGCGCGTAAAAGACGGCGAGGTGCAGCCCGCCTGTGTGCAGACATGTCCGTCGGAAGCGCTGGCGTTCGGCGATCGCAATGACCCCGGGAGCAAAGTCTCGCAGAAGCTGAGCGACCCACGCGCATACCACGTGCTGGACGAGCTCAATACACTGCCCTCCGTGGTTTACCTGAAAAAGGTGGACGCCGATGCGGGATAGCCTGGACAACATGAACTTCGCCGATGTGAACGACGACGTCGTTCGTTCACTGGTCGAGACGGGCCGCGGCTACTACATCGCGCTGGGCTGCAGTATCTTCGTGACGATCGCCTGCTTCTTCACGCCGTGGTTTTACCAGCTTTACTACGGCATCGGCGCGGCGGGCATGAATCAGCCGACGGTGTGGGGCACGTACCTGGCGAGTTTCGTTTTTTGGATCGGGCTGAGCCACTCCGGAACTCTGCTTTCCTGCGTCCTGCATATCACCAACAGCGAATGGCGCAAGGCGATGTACCGTAGCGCAGAAGCGATGACGCTGTTTTCCCTGATGGTCGCGGCGACGATGGTGATGGTGCACGTCGGCCGTGCCTGGTTCGTTCACTGGGCCGTGCCGTATCCGAACCAGATGGAGCTGTGGCCGAACTTCCGTTCGCCGCTGATGTTCGACGTGATGGCCATCACCACCTACCTGACTGGCAGCCTCATATTCATTTACATGGGTTCGATACCGGACTTCGCTGCCGTCCGCGACCGCACGACCGGATGGCGGCACCATATGTATGTGCTGCTGTCGCTGGGCTGGCGCGGCACTGACACGGAATGGCACCGCCTGGGCTGGGCATACACCTTCCTTGCGGTGCTGATCATTCCGCTTGCTGTGTCGGTCCACAGCATCGTCTCCTGGGACTTCGCGATGTCCATCGTGCCGGGCCTGCACCAGACGATATTCGCACCCTATTTCGTTGTCGGCGCCATCTACTCGGGCACGGCCGGCATCGTCACAGTGATGTTCGTGCTGCGCAAGTTCATGAACTTCGAACACTTCATTACGAAACTGCACTTCGACAACCT
>JAHHOT010000010.1 GCA_018677555.1 Gammaproteobacteria bacterium
GGACAACTGCACCCCGTATTCCGAGAAGTTGACGGGGCCGGACGCCAGGCCGCGGTCGAAGTTGCGGATATACGACGGTATGACGGAAAACGTGCCCTTGTGACTGTCCGGATTTCGTACCAGCGCACACCCGCAGTCGTACTGCACGTATAACCATTTGTGCAAATCGAAGGCCAGTGAATCGGCATGCTCCAGCCCGTTGACCTGCGCACGCGCCGAATCCGACATCCTGGCAAATGCACCGAATGCCCCGTCCGCATGCAGCCACATGGAGTTCTGCCCGGCAATTTCCGCCAGGTCGCCAAACGAATCCGTCGCACCCGTATTGACCGTGCCCGCATTGCCGACGATGCAGGCCGGAAGATGCCCGGCATTACGGTCGTCGTCGATTGCGCGGCTAAGCACATCGAGATCAATCGTGAAGTCAGAAGTCACAGGTATCAGCCGTAATGACTGTTCGCCAATCCCCAGTAACTCGATCGCCTTTCTCACGGACGAATGCGTCTCTGTAGACGCGTAGTAAATCAGTCGTGGTTGAGATGAACTGTCCACACCGGTTTTGCGGACGTCGTAAGGTGCGACATGCGTCCGGGCAACGGCGAGGCCAACCAGGTTTGCCATCGAACCGCCGCTGACAAGAAGTCCGCTGGAGTCCGGCGGGTAGCCGAGCATCTCCTTGAGCCAGCCCAGTAGCTGCAGCTCGACATAGGTCGATGCGGCTTCATCGAAGCCGAGGCTGCCGGAATTCATCGCCGAGATCACGACGTCAGCGATCAATTGTGTCGGCGTCCCGGTACCGCCGACCCAGCTCCAGAATCGGGGATGAATGTTGCCGGTGGGATAAGGAAGTATGTGCTGCTTGACCTGCCGGTAAACCGCTTCGCGCGAACTTCCTTCCTGTGGCAACGGTTCATCGAAAAGGCGACGGCTCGGCGCAGGCAAATCCTGCCAGACAGGTCGTTCGCGAATGGTTCTCAGATATTCGATCATGTCGTCCACGGCAGCCCGCCCGAGGTCGCGCAAGGCGTCCCAGTCGTCCGGGTCCAGCGAGGATTCGGCAACCTCCGTTTCCTGGTTATCAACCTTTGCAATCACATGAAAATCCTTATGGCCGCGCATTTTTCAAACCTAGCGCCATCGGCGCGAGCGCCGCAATACCCAATCTGACGGCGATATGTCCAGCACAATATGCCGCCGCCGATGCCGCGAATCTTTCCCGCCTGGGCAGGGTCTTCACGCCACCCGACGTATCGGCTGCTGTTAGTATTCGCCGCGGGAATATAGCGATCCGGAGGCAGGGGTGAAATCGCAGTATACGTGCTTGTTGCGCAAATCAGCCGGCCGCCTGGCCGCAGTGTTGCTGATGCTCGTGCTCAGCCCTTTTCTTTACGCCCAGGAACGCGTTGGGGTCGGCGTTGTGCTGGATGGAAGACCGGACCGCACCGCGGAACGACAACAACTTTATATCGACGAGTTGTTGAACCTTACGGAAGGCGAATTCACTGTCGAGATCATCGAGTTTGCAGGCGCCTGGAGCGGCGAGAGCATCGGATTAGCAGCGGATCGTGCGTACGCGGACCCGCGCGTGGACCTGGTGCTGGTAGCCGGATTCGTCGCGAATCAACTGGTCGCTACCCGCGGCGAATACCCTAAACCGACGTTCCTCCCGCTGGTACTCGACGTGAACCTGCTCGGCAAGCCCGCCAGAAATGGAAAATCAGGCATTCGCAACCTGAGCTATCTGACCGCCTACGCGAATTTCGCCAGCGATCTCGATGCGCTGGCACGGCTGGTGCCTTATCAACAACTCGTCATATTCCTGGACCAGGAACTGTCGCGGGCAATACCTCCACTGCGCGACGCGGCATTCTCCGTCAGCGAAAGCCGCGGCATCGAACTCATCGAGGTCGGTCATGACGGCGAAGATCATCGCCTCATGAACCGGGTGCCTGCGGGGGCCGACGCGATCATCATTGCCGGACTGCCGCGGATGCCCGAGCCTCGCTTTATCGAACTCATTGACGCCATCAATGCCGCAGGGTTGCCGAGCTACAGTTTCGTTGGCGTATCCGATGTGGAAAAAGGCCTGCTTGCGACCAACTCGGAACCGCGTGACCTCGAGCGCCAGGCGCGCCTCAACGCGCTCAACATGCAGGCCGTACTGCTCGGAGAGCGGGCCGAGGACCAGCCGGTGTCGTCCAACATCAGGAAGCAGTTCACCATCAACATGGCAACGGCACGGCAAATCGGCGTACCCATCAGTTTCGACGTACGTGGAGAAGCGATTCTGCTGCACGAAGACCCGGTCGCGACCGGCGAGGCCTTCGGCCTCGTGGGAATCGCACGCCAGGCGCGCGAGAAAAACCAGGATCTTGTCGCACAGGGATATTCAGTAGAGGCGGGCGCCGAGGACATCGCACTTGCGCGTGCGAGCCTCCTGCCGCAGGTGGGGGCATCCGCAGGCTACACAACACGGCGTGTCACACAGAGCGTTGCCGCCGGGTTTTTGCCGGAGTCGACAACCGACGCGGGGCTCAGTGTCGACCAGGTCATTTACGCGGATTCGGTGTCGGCGAATCTCGCCATCCAAAAACAGTTTCAGCGCTCGAGGGCCTATGCCCTGGAGGAACTGGAACTCGATGTCGTGCAGGCTGCGACGACGTCCTACTACGGCGTGCTCAATGCGCGTTCGCAGCTTGGCGTGCAGGAAACGAATCTCTCGGTATCGAGACGCAACCTCGATCTCGCAAAAGACCGGGTCCGCGTTGGTTCTTCGACACCGGCGGACGTTTATCGCTGGGAGGCGGAGGTCGCTCGGGCACAGATCCTGGTGCTGGACGCGCGTGCGACTCTGAACCGGAACTGGAACACGCTCAACCGACTGCTGCATCGGCCGCTCAACTCCCGCATCGCGCTCGCAGAGGCGTCGTTCGACGAACCGTTCGTTATCGAACGCAGCGAGTTCGAGGCACTCCTGGTCAGTCCCGCCGACTACGATCGATTCTCGCAGTTCTTCGTCGATCGAGGCCTGGGCCAGGCGCCGGAACTGTCGCAGCTGGAGGCGCAGATCGTCGCGAAGCGTCGCGAGGCGACAAGTCAGCGGCGCGCATTCTGGCTGCCCGATTTTTCGCTCGGCGGAAGTTACAGCAGGAATATCGGGCAGTCGGGTGCCGGTGCCGGGCTACTGGCCGGTGAGGAACAGGACGACTGGAGCATCGGGCTGCAGGCGACGATTCCCCTTTTTTCCAGCGGGCTGCGTCGTGCCAACCTGAGCAAAGCAAATCTCGAGCTGTTACAGCTGGAAGCGCAGTACAATGCGACCGCCGAACGCGTGGAAGAGACGATTCGTATACAGATGCACCTGGCGCAGGCTGCATACGGGCAGATCGAACTCAGCGCGGCGGCCGCGGAGGCGACGAGGAAAAACTATGAGCTGGTCGCCGATGCCTACGCGCGCGGCACACTGTCGATCATCGAGCTGCTGGACGCGCAGGATGCAAACGTGACAGCTGCCGCCGCGTCGGTCGATTCGCTATACAATTTTCTGATAACGATCATGGCCGTGCAAAGAGCGGTCGGCGGTTTTGATTTCCTGCTGCCAATGGACCAGCGGGTCGAACTTGCGAATGCCATGCGGGAATACCTGAGGACAGGCACACGATGACCGATGCGAGTCTGACAACGCGCTACGCCGCCGCCGCAGCGCTGCTGGTTGTCGCCATATCGGGTTGCAGCGAATCGTCGTTGCCCGATGAGCCGCGTTTGCGACCGGTCCGGTATTTGACCGTAACCGACGATAGCATTGTGCGGGACCGGAGCTTGTCCGGAACACTCAAGTCGAGCCTGGAGTCGCGCCTGAGTTTCAAGGTGGCCGGAACCGCCCGGAGCGTTCCGGTACAGATCGGCCAGCGTCTGCAGAAGGGCGATCTCATTGCGCAGCTCGACGCCGCCGAATACGCGCTACAGGTCGAGCAGGCGCAAGCGAGCCTGGTTCAGGCCGAAGCCAATGAACGCAATGCGGCGTCAACCTACGAACGCACGAAGGGCTTGTACGCGAACGACAATGCGTCCAGAAACGACCTCGACGCTGCGCGCGCAAACGCCGAATCGGCGGAGGCACAGGTCCGCGCGGCCACCAAGGCGCTCGAGATTGCGCGTCTCAACGAGTCCTATACGCGCCTGTACGCGGAGACCGATTGTTCGATTGCATCGATCGACGTCGAGGTCAACGAAAATGTTGCGGCCGGGCAGCAGATTGCCGTCGTGAGTTGCGGCGACGATTTTGAAGTGACGCTGGACGTGCCCGAGTCGGTGATTTCCAGCATCGATGAGTACACGCCGGTCAGCATCACGTTCGGATCGATCCCCGGGACGCTGTTCACCGGCGAAGTGACGGAAATTGGCGTGCCTGCCGGAAGCGGATCGGTAGCATTCCCGGTCGTCGTCGCGGTGAACGAAAGACACCCGTCATTGCGCTCCGGCCTTGCCGCCGATGTCGCATTCCAGATCGATTCCACGTCGATGGACAATGGCGTCGTGTTGCCGCTGGCGGCTGTAATAGAGGAGCCGGCAGGCACCTTCGTGTTCATTGCGGTAGCGGGCGAGACCGCGGACGAGGCAGTTGTGCGGAAGCGCGCGGTCAGTCTCGGGGAACTGACCCAGTCCGGTGTCGAGATCCTCGACGGGCTCGCGCCGGGCGACCGCGTCGTGACCGCCGGCTTATCGGCGATCCGCGACGGCCAGCGCGTGCTCATCAACTGATCGGACAAGGCGTCGGCCGCAATGCTCACTGATGCAGCTATCTCAAACAACCGGATTACACTGACCGTTGCCGTCCTCGTCGTACTGTCAGGCGTTATTGCGTTTCAGTCGATCCCCAAGGCGCAGGATCCCGGTTTTATTGTCAGAACCGTACTGATAACGACACGCTTCCCAGGGGCGAGTCCCGAACGCGTGGAACAGCTTGTCACCGACAAGATCGAAAAAAAAGTGCAGGAAATGCCGGAGATCGACAATATCGTCAGCGAGTCTCGCACCGGGATCTCGATCATCTACGTCAACTTCAAGGAAAGTTACAAGGAGATGCGTCCGATCTTCGACGACCTGCGGCGCAAGGTCGATACCGTGGTGCCCGATCTGCCGCAAGGGGCCGGCATGCCCGAGGTGAATGACGAGTTTGGGGACGTGTACGGCAGCGTTTACACGCTGACGGGGGACGGCTTCACCTACGCCGAGCTCAAGACTGTTGCCGATGAATTGCGCGACGTGCTTCTGAAAGAGCCGGACATCGCCAAGGTCGACATTCACGGTGCGCAACAGGAAGTGGTTTTCGTCGAATACAACAACGCGCGCCTGACCGAGCTGGGCCTGTCGCCGCAACAACTCGCCAACTCCCTGGCGAGCGTCAATATATTGTCGTCGGGCGGCGACATCCTTAGTGGCAGGGAACGCATAATCCTCGAGCCGACCGGAAACTTCGAGTCGCTCGAGGACCTGCGGCGCTCGGTTGTCCAGCTCCCCGGCGGTGCGCTTGTGTATCTCGAAGACATTGTCGACATTTACCGCGACTACAAGGATCCACCCACTAACATGTCGCGCGTCAATGGAACGCCGACGCTCGCGTTGGCGATCTCCATGCGTGATGGCGGTGACATACTCAAACTGGGTGAGCGTCTCGATGTCCTGATGCCGGCGCTCGTCGCGGGCTATCCATGGGGCGTGAATGTCGAAAAAGTGTGGTTCCAGGCCGACCTTGTGCGCTCGAACGTGAACAATTTCACCAGCAACCTGTTGCAGGCGATCGTCATCGTGATTCTCGTGATGGTTGCGTTTCTGGGGCTGCGCACTGGCCTGGTGGTCGGCAGTCTTATACCGACGACGATCGTCGCCACGTTTTTCGCGATGCAGGTTTTCGACATCACGATAAACCAGATTTCGCTCGCGGCGCTGATCATTTCGCTCGGTTTGCTCGTCGACAACGCGATCGTTATCGTCGAGTCGATCCTCGTTAAAAGGGAACACGGCATGGATCCCGTCAAGGCGGCCATCCAGTCGGGCAAGGAGCTGCGCACGCCGTTGTTGATTTCATCGTTGACGACGGCACTTGCGTTCATGCCGATTGCAATGGCGAAATCGGCGGTCGGCGAGTATACGTCGGACATTTTTTATGTGGTTGCGCTGGCGCTGATCATATCCTGGCTGCTGGCGATGACGCTCGTGCCGATGCTGACGACGGTCGCACTGAAGGTGAAGCAGAAGGGAACCAGCATGGCCGAGACCTTCGACGGCCGCTGGTACCGCATGTACCGGAGATTGCTGGAACGATCGCTGCGGTGTCCATACCGGTTCCTGATGATTGTTGTTGCGTTGTTCGCCAGCGCGATCGTCGGCATGGGCTTCGTGCGGCAGGAGTTTATCGCGCCGTCCGAAGACCCGGTATTCACGGCGAAACTGGAGATGCCGCTGGGTACGTCGATCGAAGGGTCTCTCGCCGTCATCGAAGATATCGACCGCTACATCCGTGAGACGTTTTACGCGCCGGATGAACCCGGCCTGCGCAACTGGCTGACATTCGTTGGCGAAGGGGGGCCCAGGTTTCAGCTTAGCCTGAACCCGCCGAATCCCAATCCGGCGAATTCGTTCCTGATAGCGAACACGGTCAACGGCGATGTGACCGACTCGGTTATGCGCGGCATCGAGGACTACGCGCGCCAGCGTCATCCCGATCTGGCCGTCCAGGTCAAGCGACTGGAAAATGGCCCACCGGTCGACTATCCGATCATCGTTCGGCTGTCCGGCGACGACATCGATACGCTGTTCGAAATGGCCGATCAGGTCACCGCCTATCTCTATGAGAATCTGGCGGTATCCGACGTCAAGAATACCTGGGGATTACAAACCAAAAAGTTGCTCGTTCGCGTGGATCAGGAGCTGGCGCGGCGTTCCGGCGTGACCAGCGAGGATGTTGCCTACTCGCTCAATGCGGGGCTCACCGGCATCGACCTGACCCAATACCGCGAGGGTAACGAACTTATTCCGGTGACTCTGCGCACGGTCCCCAGCGATCGCCAGGACTTCAGCAAACTGGACGGGCTGAGCGTGTATTCCCAGGCGACAGGACAAAACGTGCCATTGAAGCAGGTCGCTGACGTTGCACTTGCATTTGAATCCGGGGTCATCGAGAGGCGCGACCGCTCACGCACGCTATCGCTCAACGTGCAGCTTGCAGACGGTGCGACAGCCGCCGGGGTCGTGCAAACGCTCGAGCCCTGGCTCGAATCCGTAGCGTCGTCCTGGCCGGCCGGTCACAAGTTCGACATCGGCGGCGAGACCGAGGAATCCGGCGATGCGAACGCATCGATTGCAGCCGAGCTGCCAACAGCCGGCATGCTCATCGTGCTGCTCCTGGTGGGTCAGTTCAATTCGATACGGCGGCCGATGATCATTCTGCTGACGATTCCCCTGGGTCTGATCGGGGTCACCATCGGGCTGCTGGTGGCGAACTCCTCGTTCGGATTCTTCACCATTCTCGGTCTCATTTCACTGTCCGGGATCATCATCAATAATGCGATCGTTCTGCTCGACAGGGTTCGCCTGGAGATCGCGGACTACGGGCGCCCGGAGGCGCAGGCGATCCTCGCGGCGGCCCAGCAGAGGCTGCGACCAATCCTGCTGACGACGGCAACGACCGTGCTTGGCATGACGCCGCTGTTGTGGGGCGGTACCGCCATGTTCAAACCGATGGCGATCACCATCATCTTCGGCCTGGCCTTCGCCACCGGGTTAACGCTGCTGGTAGTACCGGTCCTGTATTCGCTGTTCTTCCGGGTTAAATTTCCATAGAAAACAGTCAGTGGGAGATACCGTGTTTGCGGTATTGCGGATTTGCCATGCGCAGATCGAGTTCGTTCTGCGTGAGGCCCTGCGGCGTGCCGGTCGTTTGCCGGGGCGATAAACCCGCCCGACCCTGAATGAATCCGGTGCTATGATGCCTCGCAGTGAACCTGCTCTCGCTCATCATCATATTCCTGGCTCTGGTCATTGCCGGCTCGGTGTTTTTCATTGCCTGGGAGCTCAGCAGCGGCAAGCCGCTGATCAGGCAGAAAGAGGAAACGGGCGCGGAAAAAGAGCCCAAACCGCCACCCGATTAAAATGGGGCCCCTGATTGAGGGGTCAGGGGCCCCGGATCCTCTGATTGGGGAATCAGAGGGCCTGACGTTCCTGGCTTTAGCGCCGCTGTGCGTGTTTGTCCCGTTTGCGCGACGTGCTGCGGCGTTCGCCTGAGGCCGCGCGCGTTTCCTTGCGAGCGCTTGTGCGCGATTCCGATTTCGCGACACGGGTCTCACGGCTTCCCGCTGACACGTTGCGCCGGCTCGACAAGCTGCCGCGACTGCTGCGCGATCGCTTCGTGCTGTTTGCCACGGCCGGGGTCGTGCTGCTGCGCCGGGTCGTCGCCTCGCCCCGCCGCGAGGCGCCGTCGTTACGCGCAACCGCTTTTCTGCTGGAAGACGCTGTACGTGCAGCTGCCTCCCGGCGCGTGTCAGCTTTGCGCTGCACGGTCCGATCGGTAGTGCTACGGGTGTCGCCGCGGACGAGTCTTTCGCGCTTCGAGTTAACCGTGTCGTTGCCACGCCGTTCGCGGAATTTGATATCCCGGTCACGGCCTGCGCCGCGGGCATCTCGCTGCCGCTCAGCCGACCTGCTTTCACGCTCACTGCTTACGCGCGCCGAGGAATTTTTGCGCTCGCGCCTGTCACTCGAGTGGCGCGGCCGATTGGGGCTGGAATCGCGGTAACCGGGGCCGTCGGACTGGATCGTGCGTTCGACCAGGCCGCGTGTGCCGGATGCATTACGCACGTATTTGTTGCCGTTCCGATTGTCCCGACGATGCACCTTGCGGTCGCGCCGGTCGCCCGGCCGCACGCCGCTGTAGCCACGCGGACGCCAGTAGTCGCCGTAGCGCCGGTAGTAGGACGAGCTGCGGAAGCGACGATCGCCGTACCAGTTGTTGTACACCGTAATCGACGGGCGACGGTAGTAATGGCCGTAGTAACTGTGCCCGAAGTAAGGATGGCCCCAGTAGCTCGGATGGCGGATGTGCAGTGAATCGGTCAGCCAGCCAATGCGAAAAGCGGTGGTGACCCCCCAGAAGTATCCGCTCGAGAACGAGTAGCCCGCCGGGTAAGGGTAGTAGTAAACCGGGTACGCCCGCGGATAGTAGTGATACACGCGGGTCGGCTGGCGCACCACGACCTGCTCTGGCTCGTAGTACGGCACGTAAATAACATCGTCCTCTATGGGCACGATTTCGATCACGCCGTCGTCGACGGACACTTCCTGGTGTTCGTCTGTTGCCAGGTTGCCGGCCGCGTAGGCCCGGTCACGAAACGTCTCCACCGCGGATACGACGTCGTCCTGCTGGTTCACCACGGCTTCACCGAGCTTCCACGTCCAGTCGATGTCCTGGTCGAGCATGCGCAGCACGTCGGGGTAGTTCAGCAGCGCTACCACGGATTCATCCCATTCCTCATCCGGCTCGAGGGTGCTGTCAATTTCGTATTCCTCCAGGAATCTCGCTGCCTGCACGATCTGCAGGGGAAACGTCGAGGCGGGCAGTACGATGGCCAGCAGGTCATCCGGATAGAGGGCAACGGGCCCGATCAGCTCCTCGAGCTCCGCCGCACCGAGGATCACGACCTCGTAGCCTGTCGTTGCCGAATCGTCACGCGACGTGTCGCCGTCGAGTGACGTCAGCGGGTTACCGTAGTCGTCGACCGGTACCTGCGCCAGCGCCGCCGAGCCGGACACGCACAACAGGAACAGCAGCCACACCGGTCCGGCAAGATTCTTGAATGTCGTTTCCCTGGTCATTGCGGCCTCCTGGCGCCAAAGCTCTGGCGGGGTTTCGCCAGCGTGGGGCCATGATAGCGCCGGCTACCTGAACCGTCGCTTAACTCGCTGGAAACAGCGCTAAATTGTAAAAGCATATTATTCAACAATTTACATCATATAATTAAAGTAATTATTTAAAAGTTTATCGCCGTTAATGCGGAACATTCCGGCGCTGGCGACCGTCCAAGGGGTATGCAACGGAAAAACGACAAGAAAGTCCGACGCAAACCGGCGCGCGCCGAGCCGTTTGTACGCCGCTTCAGCAGTCGGCAACGATCGCGCAAACCGCTGTGGAAGATCAAGGTGACCGACCTGGCCATGCTGGAGGACGGCGAAGACGCTGCCGGCTACGATCCCTACAATAGGCCGCCGCCCGACAACGGCGGCTAAGGCAAGTCTCAGGCGCCAGCTGCGACAGTTTCACCGAGCCAGCGCAGGCTATCCTCGGTCTCATCGGTCCAGGGGTGGCCGTAGCTGAGCCGTATGAAGTTCCGGTAACGGTCGCACGGTGAAAAAATCAATCCCGGTGCAATGCTGATACCCGCTGCGATAGCCTCGTCGAACAACTGCTCCGAGTCCACCGATGCGGGCAACTCGAGCCACAACACGCAGCCGCCAACGGGCTGAGACGTGCGGGTCTCGGCCGGGAAGTAGCGCGCGACCGCCGCGCTCATGCGTTGCGCGTTGCAGCGCAGTACCGGGCGCAATGTTTTCAGATAACGGTCGTAGTCGCCGCTCGCCAGGAACTCGGCCAGCGTCAGCTGCTGCAGGAGTCCGGAGGAGCAGGAGAACGAGCGCTTGAGCCGCGAGATTTCATCCCGGTATTTTTCGGCAAGCAGCCAGCCGATGCGGTAGCCGGGCGCCGCTGTCTTCGAAAACGACCCGCAGGTCATGATGTTGCCGCTGCGTGAATAAAACTCGGCCGGTTTCGGGCGCGCGTCGTCGTACAGCAGATCTCCGTAAACGTCATCCTCGATCAGTACCACATCCCGTTCGTCGATGAGCTGCACCAGGCGCTCGCGGTCGCGCTGCGGCATGCTGACGCCGAGCGGGTTCGACAGCGTGGTGGAAAACATGCAGGCGGCGACGGGGTGCGAGTCCAGCGTCTGGCGCAACGCGTCGATGATCACGCCCTCTTCGGGGCAGGTCTCCACCTCGATGGCCAGCATACCGAGGCTGTCGATCAGCTCCAGTAGCCCGTGATAGGTCGGCGATTCCACGGCTATCACGTCGCCCGGCCCGGCAACCGCGCGCAGCGCCAGGAGCAGCGCTTCCTGGCCGCCGTTGGTGATGCAGATCGATTCGGGATCGACGCCGGAGCCCAGTGAATCGAGATAGCGATACGCGATTTGTCGGCGCAGCCCGGGCTCCCCCATGGTCGGCGCATAGGAAAGGCTGCGTTCCTCGGCTCTGGCCATGACCCGTTTCATCGTGCGATGCAGCGCTTTGGCCGCCGGCTTGGCCATACAGGGGTTCGCGATGCCGAATGGCACCACCCCGGGCTGATGCAGGCCGTCGTATACCCGCTCCATGAGCCCGCGCCCGCCAATTGGCACCGGTTGCGCCGACGGACGCACGCCGGGCGACGTATTCACCATCGGATTGCTCGCGCGGTGCCGCACGTAGAATCCGGATTGCGGGCGTGATTCGACCTTGCGCTGTCTTTCGAGCTCGACGTAGGCCTGCCGTACGGTCGGGATGCTGACGCCGATCTGCCGGCTCATGCGGCGCAGTGACGGCAGCCGATCGCCGGGTCGCAGGGTGCCGGACTCGAGATTTTGCGTGATCAGGTCGATGACCTGACGATACAGATAGTCACTGTTTTGCTTGTCGACGGCCAGCATAACTGTTTACATTACATTTCGAGAAAACTGAATCTGTTATAGCTCCAATGGGCCCGTATAGTCAAGTTCTGGATCAATTTGACGGGAGAGGGCCATGACACTATTCGCTGCGCCGCGCGAGAAACGCGTAGACGACGATACGGCAGACGCAGGGCGCCTGCAGCAGGCGGCTGATCGCTTCGCCCGCTTTCATCGCATTTCCTGGCGCGAGGCACTGGGACGTGCGACGTCCGCGGCGTTTCGTCTGCATCACTACCGGGACCTGCGCACACGCATGTTCTATGACGCCCTGTGCCGGGTGGACCGTCGCGAACCCTGCGGGCGCGACGATGCTTAACGGCCTGCTGTATCTCGTGACGACGGTCGTGTGGGGCTGTTCGTGGCTGGCGATCGAATACCAGCTCGGCACGGTCGCACCGGTCGTGTCCGTCGGCTATCGCTTCGGGCTGGCAAGCCTGCTGCTGTTCGCGTGGTGCGCTCTGCGCGGGCAGCGGCTCGGCTTCGGTGCGCGGGCGCATGGCCGATTTCTGCTGCTGGGCGGACTGTTGTTCTGCCTGGTCTACCAACTCAGTTACCACGGGCAACAGTTCATTACGTCGGCGCTCGCGGCGATTTCCTTTTCCACCCTGTTGTGGATGAACATCCTGAACGCGCGGCTGTTCTTTGGCAGCCGCGCCGGCAAACGCGTGTGGTGTGGCTCCGCCCTGGGTCTGGCCGGCATTGCGATGCTGTTTGCGCCTGATCTGCGCCAGGCCTCGTTGTCGGGGGCCACGATTACCGGCGTCGGCTTCTGCCTGCTTGGCGCATTTGTTGCGTCGCTCGGCAACATGGTGTCGCAAAAAGCGCAACGGGAAGGCTTGCCGGTGCTGCAGTCGAATGCCTGGGGCATGTTATACGGGTCGGCTTGTGCCGCCTTTATCGCAGGGTGGCAGGGCGAGGACTGGCGGCTCCTCATGACGCCCGGCTATCTCTGGTCACTGGCGTACCTGGTGGTCTTCGCATCGATTATCGGTTTCGGCAGCTACCTGAAACTGCTGGGCCGCATCGGCGCACAGAAAGCGGGTTACACGATGGTCATGTTTCCGGTCGTGGCAGTGGCGCTGTCGTACGGGTTCGAGGGTATGACGCTGACCCGCGAAATCCTCGTTGGCGGATCGCTGGTACTGGCGGGTAATCTGCTGGTTTTGCTCCCCGGGGCCCGCGACACGTCAAGCTGCGAGGTCGCCCCGGATGCCGGGAATTCGGTGGCATCGGTCAGTCGCTGACCGTGTCGTCACCTCCATGCCAGGACAGGAACTTCCATTCGCCGTCGATGCGGACGAGCACATCCGTGTAGCGGCCATTGGATATTTCGAGCTTGCCGTCGGCATTTTTTGCGGCGTTGGTGTAGAGGTAATGGGCGACCGCCGTGTCGCCGTGAACGACGATCGACAGCGGATAGAGTTCATGCGCCTTTCCGTCGCGGTGCTTGTTGCGGAACTCGTTCCACATGCGTGTCGATCGTTTGTCCCGCGGGGCCGGCGAGCTCCTGGGCCAGCCGACGAAATCCGCCGCGACCAGGCTTTGCAGCCATTTTTCGTCGCCGCGCTGCGCCGCCTCCCACTGCTGCTCGATAACAGACCAGACCGCAGCGTCGTCGGACTGCTGCGAAACGGCCGGCTGACTTGCGCCGATGGCCAGAATAGCGATGGCCGCGAGGCCTGCCCGAAATTTCATGCCGCTCCCTTGCGCCGACAATGGGCGAACATAGCTCAACGATGAACGCATTCTCGGCAAGCGCGCACGGCAGCGGAAGCTACTGCGTCACAGTCGCAGCGGGTCGCCGGGCAGGCGCAATGGCCGTGCCTCATCCGCGCTCGTGCCGTAGATGGCGCGCAGCTGCTGCACATCCAGATACTCCGGGTGGTGAATCTCGACGATCGACGCGTAGTCGATGTGGTCACCGCTGCGCGAGACGCTGACATCGTAGCTGTGAATGGCCAGGCTCCGTGGCACGGAGACGTGCATGAGCCTCGCGAGTTCGCTTTGCGGATCGGTAAGCGGTATCTCACCGATATAAGTGAGTCGTTTGTGGACCTCCCACCCGGCATCGCGCAGGCTGCTGCCGATGGACCCGCCGGCGAGGATCGACGCGTGCACGGCGTCGACCCGCGCATCGACGGGCTGAACGAATTCGGTGATCGCAAGGGTTCGGCAGGTCCTCCGGCTGGCGTCTTCGCTGTACAGGTTGGAGACGCGGATGCCGGGGCCGCTGCGGACGATCTCTACGCCGTAACTGCCGAAGCGATGCTGGATCCGCTCACTGTTGAGCAGCGGACGTTCTTCATCGCAGCCGGTGAGGCCAAATGAGGTCAATAAACTGATAAAAAACAGGAGGTTAAATGACTTTTTTATTAAGTATTCTAGGAACATGCCGGCCTTGTTGTGGCAATCGACCCGCAACCCTGCTTAGATGCACGCCTTCTCGGGCCAAGGCAGGCCGGGTCCTGCGTCTTTATGCCGGCCTGGTGCATCTTTTCATCGACGCGTCATCCGGGCGCGCGGTTTGAACAGGGGAGCAAATTTCATGAGTCCAATACGCATCCTGCTGATCGTTGCAAGTATCTGCGCAAGCGCGAACACGCTGGCAAAAGACATCGACTGGGTCGCGAAGAGCAACGAGCATGCCAGTATCGTACTGGAGGCACTGGCGAAATACAGTCCGGAGTCAGCCGGCAATATCGGCGTCGACGGACTGGATGAACAAATCTCGGACTTGCGCGAAGGCATCTACGAACGTAGCC
>JAHHOT010000252.1 GCA_018677555.1 Gammaproteobacteria bacterium
CCTTGGCAGCGCACACTCGATGATTTTCTGGGGGCCGCCCGGCACCGGCAAAACCACCCTTGCAAGGATGATCGCCAGCCGCGCCGATTCGCACTTCATTGCCTTGTCCGCGGTAATGGCGGGCGTAAAAGACGTGCGGCGTGCGGTCGCAGAAGCAGAACAGGTTCGCGAACTGCAGGATCGCGCGACCGTGTTGTTTCTCGACGAAGTACACCGCTTCAACAAATCACAACAGGATGCCTTCCTGCCCTACGTCGAGGACGGCACGCTCACGTTCATCGGCGCGACCACCGAGAATCCGTCGTTCGAGCTCAACAATGCACTCTTGTCCCGCGCCCGCGTATATGTATTGAAATCGCTGGATCGTGCGGCGATTTCGTCGCTCACGGCGCGTGCGCTCGCCGACGCTGCCAACGGGCTCGGGTCGCTGAATCTCGATATCGAGGCGGACGCGCAGGATCTGATCGCTGCCGCTGCGGACGGCGATGCGCGCAAGGCGTTGAACCTCCTCGAACTGGCCGCAGATCTTGCAAGCGACGCGAAGCCGGCCGGTGTCATTACACTGTCGATCGCCCGAGACGTTGCACAGGGAGGGCAGCGCCGATTCGACAAGCAGGGCGAATATTTCTATGACCAGATATCGGCGCTCCACAAATCGGTGCGAGGATCCGATCCGGATGCGTCGCTCTACTGGCTGATGCGCATGCTGGACGGGGGATGCGACCCGTTGTACGTGGCTCGCCGCATGATACGCGTCGCAAGTGAAGACATCGGCAACGCCGACCCGCGTGCACTGCGCCTGTGCCTCGACGCCTGGGAAACACTCGAACGTTTGGGCAGCCCCGAGGGCGAGCTTGCCCTGGCGCAGGCCGTCGTGTTTCTTGCCTGCGCGGCCAAGAGCAACGCGGTATACACGGCGGCCAAAGCCGCAGCCGCGGACGCGGAGGAATTCGGTACGCTGGAAGTGCCGCTGCATTTGCGCAACGCGCCGACCCGGCTCATGGGGGATCTCGGGTATGGCGACCGCTACCGCTACGCGCACGACGAGGATGATGCCTTTGCAGCGGGGGAGTCGTATTTTCCCGACGACATGCCGGCGCGCAGGTATTATCATCCGGTGCCGCGCGGCATGGAACTCAAAATCCGGGAGAAGCTCGATGCACTGGCGCAACGAAACAAGGCAGCGGGTGAACCCGCAGAAGACTAGCCCCGGACCAGTGAACGAGCGACAGCATGCTTGACCCGAAACTTCTCAGGCAATCGGCGGCCGACGTGGCAGCGAATCTCGCACGCCGCGGATTCGAGTTTGACGCAGGTGCCTATCTCGAGCTCGACGAAGCCCGCAAGGCGTTGCAGGTAGACACGGAAAATCTGCGCGCCGAGCGCAACAAGAGCGCAAAAAGTATCGGTCAGGCCAAGGCGAAGGGGGAGGATGTCGCGCCGCTCATGGCCGCGGTGAAGGATCTTGGTGACAGGCTTGACGCCGCCGAAGGAAAGCTTCAGCGACTGCAGCAGCGGTTGTCCGATATCGAGAGCGGATTGCCGAACCTGCTGCGTGACGACGTACCGGCGGGTGGCGACGAGTCTGACAACCGTGAGCTGCGCAGCTGGGGTGAAATTCCGGAATTCGCATTCGACGTACGGGATCATGTCGATCTGGGCGCGGACCTGGGGTTGCTGGATTTCGAGGCGGCAAGCCGTATCTCCGGCGCTCGCTTCGCGGTCATGCGTGGGGATCTTGCGAAACTTCAGCGCGCGCTTGTTCAATTCATGTTGCAGGTGCACACGAGCGAGCACGGCTACGAAGAGACCTATGTGCCGTATCTCGTGCAGGCGGATGCACTCTTCGGTACCGGGCAGCTTCCCAAATTCGAAAGCGACCTGTTCAAGACTACGGACGAGACGCCGTATTACCTGATACCGACGGCGGAGGTGCCGGTAACGAACCTCGTGCGAAAATCGATCGTGGATGCGGATGCGCTGCCCTTGCGCTTCGTTGCGCACACGCCGTGTTTCCGCTCGGAAGCCGGTTCGCATGGCAAAGACACACGCGGGATGATACGCCAACACCAGTTCGAGAAGGTCGAACTGGTTCAGATCGTCCGCCCGCAGGAATCGGACACTGCACTCGAAAGTCTCACAAGCCATGCCGAAGCGATACTGCAGCAGCTGGCATTGCCATATCGCGTCGTGGCGCTGTGTGCCGGCGATATCGGCTTCAGCGCGGCGATCACTTACGATCTGGAGGTCTGGCTGCCGGCGCAGGAAACATACCGTGAAATCTCATCCTGCAGCTCGTTCACCGATTTTCAGGCGCGTCGCATGCAGGCGCGCTGGCGCAATCCGGAGACCGGGAAACCGGAGTTGGTGCACACGCTGAATGGCTCAGGTGTGGCAGCAGGACGTGCGCTGATCGCAGTGATGGAAAACTATCAGCAGGAGGACGGCAGTATTCGCGTGCCGGATGTGCTGGTCCCTTACATGGGCGGGCAGCAAATTATCCGCGCGAAATGACGTCCTGCAATTCCGCGAACGCGTTTTTCCAGCGGTCGACCGAGCGCCGATAGTCTTCTTCCCAGTCTTCGGTCGCCGGAATTCCGGATACGGTGACTTTAAGTTGCGTACCCTCATTCTTCTCCCGTACCTGGAGTTCAACCGTAATCGGGCCTGTCGGCAGCGGTTCTTCGCCATCCCGCAGCGCTATCACCATGCGCAGGCGGCGCGGCGGCATGTAAACATCGATCCGGCCGGAGACATCCGACTCGTCGCGCAACATGAGTTCAAATGTACCGCCTATGCGTGGCGTGAAAGTACCGTCGCGAACGAGCCATTTTTTGAGGACGTCGATATCCGTGATGGCCTGCCAGGTATCCTCGAGCGTTGCAGGCAAATCGACCGCCTCCTGGTGCTGGCGGGTCGGATCCGACGGCGACAAAATGCGCGTACTCGTGAATTCGTCCCGCTCCGGATGCTGCGCGGCTTTGGCGGCATCTTCGGCAGATTCGGGTGAGGTGATGATGTGCAGGTCCCGCTGTGGAAAGGGGATGGTAATTCCTTCCCGGCGGAATGCCTCATCGATGGCAAAGTTCAGGTCGCTTTGCACGGTGAAGCGCCGGTCGATGCGCTGAATGCGGACCCGAACTTCGAAATTGAGTGAGCTGTCGCCAAAGCTCATGAACAACGCACGGGGCGCGGGCGCCCGGCCGTCAGTGATGACCTCGGGATGCTCGTTCGCAATTTCTTCCAGGATTTCGCGGACCTTGTCGACGTCAGAGCCATACGCGACGCCGACCTGTAGGCGCAGGCGGCCATAGGTATCGCGCAGTACCCAGTTTGTGACGAGCCCGGATACCAGCTCCGAATTCGGTAACAACACGTTTTGATTGTCCAGCGTTTCGATTTCAGTCGCTCGGATACGTATGCTGCGCACGAAGCCCTCAACTTCGCCTACGGTCACGAAGTCGCCCGGGCGAATTGGTCGTTCGAACAGCAGGATGAGGCCGGAGACAAAATTGTTGGCGATCTCCTGCATACCGAAGCCGATGCCGAGAGCCAGGCCGCCGCCAATCCAGGCAAGACCCTTAAGGTCCGCGCCAGCCTGGGTCAATGCAAGGAGGCCGGCAACGATGAAACCGACATAACCGAACAGGGTGACGACAGCCTCACGTGCTCCGCGTTCGATGACGATGTGTTGCAGCCAGCGTCGGTCGATCCAGCGCTTCGCCCAGCCGACCGCGATCATTAAACCGACGAACATCAATATGCCGCCGATAATTTTCAGTGGCACGAGTTTGAATTCACCGATCGGAATGCCGAGCACCATCATCTGGAAAAGCGTGTCGAGCGTCGTGCCGGATTCGTCCCATACGTAAACCAGGAACACGAGGAAGCTTAGCCACAGCGCGATATCGACGACCAGCTGCATAAATCCGGCGCCGGTCTTCGATGTGCGTTCACTCATGCCGAGCGACTGGCGCAGGCGCGTCGCCGTGGGCGAGTCCTGATTCGTGAGGTAGTCGGACAGGGCATAAACCAGCCACAGCAAGATCCACAACGCGAACAGCGCGAGTGCCGTTCGCGTGACACCGTGAATCAGGTAGCCGGCGAAGTTCTGGTAGCCGAGGAACAGGACGAAAAGGCCACCGATGAGGGCGAGTTGCGCCAGAAAGCGGACGAGCCGGAAGCGGCCCTGGATTCCCTGAATCCTGCCGAGATAGCGCACGGTATATAACAGGCTGATGGCTACCAGGAAGATCATCGTTGCGCGACCCGCGACATCCGGGTCAACCATGCGAATGGCCAGCCAACGCGTGCCGAGCACGACGAAGCTTACGATCATCGTGAACATGAACAGCCGCAGTCGTAACCTGAGCGGTTTGACGTGATCGGGGACCAGGCCCGCCACATTCGCGGCCGGCGATACGGGTCCGGTCGCCCAGTCGATCACAACCGAGCCCAGGCCGAACAGGAAAATGCCGGTGGCGAGACGCACCACGGCCATCTCCAGTGAAGCGCCGTCAATAGTCGCGTAAAGCACGCTCACCAGCGCAATTCCTTCGAGAAGGAGCGGGGCGTATTGCGCCAGCGGTTTGGGGAAAAGATATTTCATCCGCGGCGGCGCGTCGTCGCCTCCCGCAGCCTCGTAGGCGGTGTTGAATCGATGGCGAATGAAAATGCCGAGGCCAGCCGCTATCGCGCCCGACAGAACCAGCAGCCAGAACAGGTCCAGCGGTGTGACGCCCTCGACGAGCCGCAAGTTCATCGAGCCGCGCAGGCGGCCGGGGAGTGCCCGAACGTCTGACGGAAGCTCGCGCAGCGCGCCGAAAACCGAGTGGCCACGCGCGGTGAGGTACTGTTGTGACAGTTCCGTTTGCCGCTGCGTAATCGCGTCAAGCACCGAACTCGAATCAGCAGCCAGGCTCGTGCACAGTGTCTCGCGCTCGATTGCCGCATCGAGCTGCGTGCGAAGTTCCTGTTGTTGTTCGAAAATCGTCGGTGATACGTCGCCGTCGATGTCGCGCAACGGTTCGTAGCGAGCCTCCAGGCCGGCTCTTTCAACTGCCGCCGTCTGTGCGCACTGACTGGCCTGGCTTTCGATGGTGACCACGACGATCCGCGAATCCGTCAAGTCGCCGGACTCGATGTCGGCCTTGTCGAGCACGGTGCGTGCGACCTCCAGATCGGCCGCTGCGGCAATAGGATCGAACCCGCCATTGTCCTGTGCCGTGGCGTTGGCCAGGAACAGCAGGTTGATCATGAGCAGAGCGCAGAGGGAATGCAGCCCGTGGATACGACGGCGGTCGGTGGGCAATGCCAGGGTCATGTCTTCGCTACATCCGCGTTGGGGCCAGCGGAAGTATAAGCGCCCGAAATGCATAAAAAAAGCGGGGACCGAATTCGGTCCCCGCGTCGGTTATTGGCGACAGGTCTGACGCTTAGTCGCGGCTCATGAACAACTGCAGGATGTACCAGAACATCAGCGCTATCGAGCCGAACAAGGCCAGCGACGCGGCGATGTATTTATCTTCCGGATAGTGGTGCATGATGTTCGAGGTGTCGTAGAGCACGGCGATGCCGGCAAAGCCGACCATCGCTACCATGAACCAGGTGCCGAGCTGAAAGCCGAATACCATGCTCGCAATGATCAGCGCAAGCGCGATGAAAAAGCCATAAACGAGAACACCGCGCAGGAACGAAAAGTCCTTGCGTGTGATCATCGCAGTCGCCATCAGGCCGCCGCTCAGAAGCAAGGTAACGCCTGCAGCAGCGTCGATTGCGCCAGGGAACCGGGTGGCGGCAATAAACAACAGCGGTGCGAAAATCAGCGCTTCGAGCACAACGAAAAACGCAAGGGCGCCGTATTGTGCCGCAGTCGACTGAACGCGATGCGCGACATGCGACGCACCCCAGCCACCGACAATGAACAAGCCGAATACGATCCACCAGTTTTCGAGCATCGCGGAGGCAATACGCGCCGACACACCGCTCGTGTACAGATACGCGGATGCGGCAGCGAACGCGAGAATCGCGCCTACAACGTGCGCGTAGCACTTCCAGATAAAATTGGAACGTGCCTCAACAGACGCCTCGGCAACGGGCGCCAGGTAGTTCACGTTTTGGTTCATTCAAACACTCCTGTCTATTGATCCGACTATTCTATCAAGCATTTCGACTACTCGGTCCAATATGGGGTTCCCTGCAATCGTTGCAAGGGTGGCATTCGCTAACTCTCTATTTTCTAACATATTTCATGATTCTTCGTGGTCCGACTTCGGCCCCGTAGATGTTACCGGCGGCATCCACCGCTACACCTTCCGCGCCGCTGGTGCCCGAATTGTCCTGGTCGGGTTCCGGATCGGGGATGAACGCGGTGACGAAGCCATCCGTGACGCTGCCGATTCGAATGCCGCGTTTCCAGCCGGGATTGCGGGCGGCGTTAGACTCGGAGTCGGCAGAATAAAGAATATCGTTGGCGTCGATGAACAGGCCGCTCGGACGCCCGAACTGTGTCCAGGTCGCGATGTGGCCGCCACCCTGGTCGAAAATCTGGATACGGCTGTTCGCGCGGTCACCGACGTAAAGGCGACCCTGCGAATCCATCGCCAGCGCATGCGGATCCATGAACTGACCGTCTGCCTGGCCCGCTGCTCCCCACTGCGCCAGGTAGTTGCCGTTTTTGTCGAATTTGACGATGCGATTGTTGGGATTGCTGCCGCCCTCATGGCCGTCGGCGACAAAAATGTCGCCGTTGGGTGCGACCAGCACGTCCGATGGCTTGGTGAAGGTATCCGTGCCACGGCCTGCGACGCCTTTCTTGCCGAGCGTCATGAGCAGTTTGCCCTGTGGGCTGAATTTCATGACGGTATGACCAACGCCTTCGGGAACTGGCGCGTACCCCACCGCGTCCGCGATCCACACGTTGTCGTCAGCGTCGACAAAGATGCCGTGCGGCCAGGTAATCATGCCGGCGCCGAAACTCCTTACGACGTTGCCGTCCGGGTCGAACAACATGACCGGGTCGAGGTCACTGCCGACGCAGAGGTTTGCGCCGCAACGTTCCGCGATCCAGATATGCTTGCCGTCATTCGCCGGGTAGACGGCGCTGGTGGCGCCCCACACACGGCCATCCGGCAACTTTGCCCAGCCTTCGATGGATTGGTACGGGTTCGGTGCGTGATTCTGAGCGTTTGCAAGCGCCCCCGCTGCAAGTAGCAAGAGCGTTACGAGCCTGAAACCAGTCCTGATATGCATGATGTCCCCCTTCGAGTTTGTGTGAATCTAGTCCGTATCCGCGGGCCTGCCAATCACGTTTTTCAGCACGCCGACACCTTCCAGTTCGATTTCGACCGTGTCGCCCGGCTTCATTGCGCTGGTGGTGCCGGGTGTGCCGGTGAATATGACGTCGCCGGGTTGCAGTGTCGCATACTGGCTGATGTGACTGACGATCGCGTAGATGTCATGGATGTGGTCACTCGTTCGTTGCTGCTGCATGACTTCGCCGTTGAGTCGAGTCTGTAACAACAGGTCGGTCTGGTCGAGGCCGGTCGCGATCACCGGACCGATGGGGCCAAAAGTGTCGGACGCTTTGGCGCGAAACCACTGCAGGTCGCCAGCCTGGAAGCTGCGCGCGCTAACATCGTTGCCCGCGGTCACGCCGAACACGTGAGCGGGCGCTTCCGCCGCACTGATTCGGCTTGCTGTCTTGCCGATCACGATCACCAGTTCCCCCTCGTAGTGCACGTCGTCTGCACCCGCTGGAAAAATAATCTCCGCGCCGGGTCCGACGATCGCTGTCGGCAGCTTCAGGAAAACCGGCGGGTGTGGCGGGAGTTCGCGATCGCCACGGTGGCTCATGTAGTTGAAGCCGATCGCGAACACCTTTCTCGGCTCGGCGGGAGCCAGTAACCGGGCTTCCTGCCGCTTTAGCGAAGCGCCGCTGCGCACGCCACCGGACCAGGGCGGTCCCGTCAGCGTGTGGATGACGTCGCCGTCGACAACGCCATAGTGTGAGGCGCCATCGGATTCGTAGCGTACGTAGTGCGTGATCTCGGCGTTCGCCAACTGCGTGGCGAGCATGATGCCAGCCAGAATCAGCAGGCTGCACAACAAGCTGTTGTGTCTCATCGCATGGTCCCCCGGTGTCTGCGGCACCGTTGCACGGTGCTTTATTGCCCTGAATACTCCAAGTCTTGTGGCCGCAATGCAAGCGCTTGCGCATTGTTGTGCTTGGCGCCGTAATGCTGCATCGTAGCGCCGCAGACACGCCGAGCGGGGTCCATGGGGATGGATGAGGTTGATTGGGGCATGTGGTCGCTGGCGCCGCTGGCACTGACCCTGATCCTGGCGTTTACAACGCGCTCCGCACTGATCGCGATGCTGGTCGGCACCTTTGCCGGCACGCTGATGCTGGGGCTCGCACCCGGGTCCGGCCTCAATCAGTTGTTCCAGGATTCGCTGGGCAACGCCGATTTCATCTGGATTTGCCAGATTGTCATACTGATCGGCGTTCTCTTCGAGCTGTTCAAGCGTTCCGGTGTGCTGGGTGAACTCGTACGCCGCTTCGCCGCTGCCGATGGTTCGCGTCGCAAAGTCGAGCTTTCCGCCTGGGGCATGGGCTTTGCGATCGTCGACGACTACTTCAGTCCGCTGCTGACCGGGGCAATCATGCGGCCGATGTCGGACAAGGCTGGCGTGCCCCGGGAAAAGCTGGCCTTCATTCTCGATGCAACGACGGCATCCGTTTGTATCCTGGTCCCATACACCGCGTGGGGCGCGTACGTCGCCAGCCTGATCGCCGTCCAGGGGAACGCGGTGGGCTCGGCCGAGGAAGGACTGGCCGTATTCATCGGCGCGATACCGTACAACTTTTATCCGATGCTGATGATCGGCTTCACGCTGCTGATGTGCCTGGGTCTCATTCCTGATTTCGGCCCGATGCGCGCGGCGGAAAAACGCGCGAGAGAAACAGGCCAGCTGCTACGGCCGGGGGCGCGGCCGTTGGTCACCGACGACGAACTACCGCTGGCGGCAGCGGACAACGGGGCAATGCGACGTCCATCGCTGCTGCTCGAATTGCTGGCACCCGTTCTGCTCGTTGTTTCTGTCGGAGTCGCCACTCTGACGTTGATCGGTTCGGTCAAGATCGTTGAAGCATTCATGCTGGCGGACCTTTACCTGATTGCTCTGCTTTACTTTCATGGCAGCTTTGATTCGCTCGTCGATGTAGGAGAAGTTGTCGTCGACGGCGCCAAAGGTGTAACCGCAGCATTGCTGATTGTGGCGCTGGCCTACGCATTGAATGCGGTAACCACGCAACTCGGCGCGGCCGACGCGATTATCGGACAATTTGCCACTGGCATCGGCAGCAACCGGCTGATCGTTGTCACGTTCCTGCTCACTGCGGTGATCTCATTCAGCACCGGCACGTCATGGGGCGCCTATGCCCTGATGATGCCCGTGGCCTTGCCACTGGCGTTCGACATTTCGGGGGGCGAGATTACGCCGCTCGTTTATCAGACGGTTGCCGCGGTAGCCGGCGGCGGGATATTCGGCGATCACGCATCCCCGGTTTCTGATACCACGGTCCTGTCGTCTGTTGGGGCAAGCTGCGATCATATCGACCATGTCGTCACACAATTGCCCTACGCGCTGGCCATGGCACTCTTGACCGCGTTGCTGTACGCAGTCTTTTGAAAGGGCAGAGGACCGGAGGCACAATGGATTTCGATTTCGATACCCCCGTCGAACGACGCAGAACGCGCTCCTACAAGTGGGATGACACACGCAGGGCATTCGGCAAGCCGGATTTGCTGCCTTTCTGGGTCGCCGACATGGATTTTGCGACACCTGCGCCAATTCTTGACGCGATTCAGCGGCGCTGCCGGCATCCCTCGCTCGGCTACGAGCAGCGTAACGACGAATACCGCGAAACCGTTCAGGCCTGGTTGCGTGACCGGCATCAGTGGAACGTTCCGTTGGAATGGCTCATGTTTTGCCCGCCGACCTCCATCCTCGGGATATACGGCCTGGTCACGACTCTCACCGAGCCTGGCTCATCGATTGTTACGCAATCGCCGACCTACGGGCCGTTGCAAAATCTCGTTGTGGACAATGGCCGCCGCCTCATACGCACCCTGTTTCGCGAGGTCGACAACAAGTTCGTGTTCGATATCGGTGACCTCGCTGACAAGATCGAGGCGGATACAGGACTCTTCTTGTTATGCAGCCCGCATAACCCGACCGGGCGCGTTTTTTCCGACGCGGAGTTGCGCTCGATCGCGAATCTCGCCGACGCTCGTGACCTCGTTGTAATCTCCGATGAGGTGCACGCAGACCTGGTCATGCCAGGCCATCGGCATCGTCCCTACGGCAGTATCGGCGGAGAGCGCTCTGTCACCGTAATCTCACCGAACAAGACGTTCAATACAGCCGGGATTCCGCAGGCCACGCTGGTGATCCCCGATCCTGCTATTCGAGAAAAATTCCAGGGCTTCCTCGACATTGCGCAAATCAATCACGACAGTACATTTGGCGCGGTCGGAATGATTGCAGCATATCGGGATTGCAGCGCATGGCTGGACGCGTTGCTGCGGTACATTGCAGCGAATCACGAGCGTGTGGCTGAGTTCCTTTCGCGCAACGTTGCCGGGGTTCGCTGCTCTCCTGCCGAGGCGACGTATCTGGCGTGGCTGGACTGTCGCGCGACGGGATTGCCGGAGGACGAGCTGATGCAGCGATTCGTCGAAAAGGGCGGCATCGCGCTTTATGGTGGCTCGGAATTCGGACCGGACGGCGCCGGATTCTTTCGCATGAACGTTGCGTGTCCACGCTCGACACTGGAACGCGGCCTGCGGGGTATCAAAGAGGCGTTAGCCTGATGCGCTGCCTTCCAGCAGGCCGTCGAGGCGTTCATGGCGTGCCCCGTGCTCCGTGCATACCGAATAGACGTACGAGTCATCCGGCGAGTAAAGCGACACGCCAGCGTGCTCGCCACGCCTGTTGATGACGTAAAACTTGACGTTGAAATTCGGCAGCCCGCGGTCATTCAGAAGCCGCGTTTCGATGGTCGCTTTTCTGATCCGGCGCAACGCCTCCATACCGGCGTCTTTCGGGTGTTGGCCGCGTCGCATCTCCTCGACGATCAGATACGAACACAGCCCGAACAGGTTGGCCTCGCCACGCCCGGTCGAACCGGCCGCACCAATCTCGCCGTCGACATACAGGCCGGCGCCGAGGATCGGCGAATCGCCGACGCGGCCTGGAATTTTCCACGCCAGGCCGCTGGTCGTGGTGACTCCGCAGACGTCGCCATTGGCATTGACGCCGTTGCAATTGATCGTGCCGTAGTAGTCCTCTTCCCGTATCAATCCCTCGCGAACCATGTCCATGCCGGCTTGGTGGCCCGCGTCGGTGCGCTTGTGCGGGTCGAGGTAGTGCTCGGGATCAATGCGTCGCTTCCAGTCGAGCCACTGCTGGCGCGAACGCTCGGTATTGAGGTCGTCCTCAATATCGAACCCCATGTTGCGGGCAAATCGCTGTGCGCCGGGACCCACCAGCAAGTGATGATCCGTGTAATCCATTACCGCTTTCGCTACCAGCGACGGCGTCCGCACGCCCTCGAGAGATGCAACCCCGCCTGCCTGCTTCTTCGGGCCATGCATGCAGCAGGAATCGAGTTGCACGACGCCGTCCGCGTTTGGCAGTCCGCCATAGCCGACGCTGGTGTCCTCCGGGTCGAGTTCGACGATGTTGACGCCGGCAATGAGCGACTCCAGCACGTCATCGCCGCGCATGATTCCTTCAAACGCCGTTTCGACGCAGGACAGGTCGCCGCCGTTCTTCATGGTCAGTCCATTGTCGGATGCGACGACGACGGGTTTACTGTTTCCTCGACGGCGCGCTTGCGCGCTGGCTTTGTCGGCGATTGTTGCTGTTACTGCAACTGAAGCTGCAGAAGCGAGGACAAAATCGCGTCGGTTGAGTTTTTGCGACATGATGGGGATCTCGATGCGGGGGAATGCCGATTCTGTCCTACAACCTATCCCTCGTCTAGCGGCTGTTGTCGAAGCGTTCTTCCAGCAGACTTTCCAGCGAATCGATCGCGGCGGCGGCAAGATCGCCACCGGCGTTGACAACGAACAGGGCACCAACGTTCAGCTCGGGCACGAGCCGGACTTTGGCGTACCAGCGAAGGTTGCTGCCTGCGTGCACCAGGTTGATCAAGCCGGGTTCGTCCGGATCGCCTGTAACGCCCCAGCCGAGCGCCGACCCGTCGGCTAATGGCGTGTGCAGCATCGCAAAGGTCTCAGCGCTTACTAATCCGCCTATGCCGTTGGCACCGTTGATGTGGGCAATCATGAATCGGGCATAGTCCTGCATCGTGGCGTGAACCGTGCCCGCGGGTCCGAAGACCTGCGGATTGTCGGCATCCGGGCCTGGCGACACGGGATCAAAATTGCTGCCGGCGTCCCAATGGCCCCATGGCTGGCCAAGGTCACCGGGTTGGCCCGGGGCGCCGAAACCGCTATCCAGCATATCAAGAGGGGCAAACACGAAGTCACGCATGAGGGTTTCCCACGATGACGACATCAGTGTTTCCATCATCGCGCCAGCGATGATGTAGCCACCGTTCGAGTAGCTGTGCGTGCCGATCGGCGCGACGGGGTTGTCCGCCAGCAGTTCCGCGGCAAAGGCTCTGCGCTTTTCGACCATTGAGCCCGCTGCGAGGTCGCCATACAGCGAAGGTGCGCTGTTGACACGTTGTATCCCGGCGGTGTGAGCCAGCAGGTTTCGCAAAGTAATGTTGCGAAACTGTGGATCGATGCTGCTATCGATTTCTGGCCAGACATCCAGCGGCGTCGTGTTCCAGGTCAGTACAGACTGTTCCACCAGGACACCCGCGAGCGAGGCCGTTAGCCCCTTTGTCAGTGAGCCGAGATGCCAGCGATCGAATTCGCTAACGGAACGGGCAGCAGTCGCCGAGCGCAGGCCGGTCGCCGCAAGCTCTACAATCTGTCCGTTCTCTACGATGACGACGCCCATAGCGGGCAGGCCATGATTGAAACGCGTCCACTCGACAAGATCCGTGAGGCGCCCGTCGCCGAAAGTGCCAGCGGCCGGCGGTGGTGTCACTACCGGAATCCGACCGATACTGATGCTGTTGCCGTTGCCGCCACAGCCTGCGATACCCAGAGTAAGGACTGCAATCGCAGTGATGTGTGCTGAGAGTTTCATGTTCGTCAACCTCGTCGTGTGTCCTGCCACGTAGGTAAGAGAAGCCCTGGCGCGAAAATCCTTCGCTAAACGCGAATGATTGCAACCGAGGCCTCAGGCATGCGGCGGAATCTACGGGGAGGACGTGGCGGCGCCGGGTCCGAAACGCCAGACGAATCCAAAGGATGGGAACAGGGGAAGGAACTCGACGAACTCGGGAGAAACGTTGATTGATGAACCGATCGTCAGCGTATGGTTTGACGTGCAGCACTGATTCTTCGAATCGAAGATATTGAAGATTTCGAGATAGTATTCGAAACTGCCGCGCTTTAGCGGCACGTAGCGCGATACTCTCACGTCGAACCTGGAGTAGTCGTTGAAGCTCCGGGAATTTCGCTCGGTCAGGTCGACATCGATGCCCACTATATTTTCGTTGTCGCCAAGCACCGGCTCAACCAACAGCGGCGTGCGGGGCCAGCCACTGTGATAGCGTGCGACCGCACTGATACTCCAGCGCTCGCCGCGCCACGCAACGCTGGTTGTCACAGCGTGCCGCTGATCCCAGCTGCGCAATACATTCACGCCATTGATCCTGTCATCCGCCTTCGACCACGTGTAGTTAACCCACCAGTCGAAAGGTGAGGATTCGCGATTTCGCAGAGTCAGTTCGGCGCCGAACGCTCGACCCGATTGCGGTTCGATCTTCGTGCGGTCGAAGTTGCTTTCCGGCGCGAACTCGTAAATGTCGAGCAGATTCTCGTAGCGCGGCCGCAGTTGACCGTATCTCTTGTCGTAAAAATCTGCCTGCAACTCCAGGCCGGAAGCCAGCGCATAGCGCAGCCCGACGATTCGATGCTCCGCCTCGCCCGGTGTGTAGTAGGTCGTGTCGCCATCCTGCAGGTCAAGATCCTGGATTGCCTGTGGCTGATGATATTTGCCCCAGGCAAGCAACAGGTCGATACGATCATTCAGCTCGTATGCCAGGTTGAAGCGTGGCGAAACCTGGCTGTCACCGGATACAGGCATGTACGTCTGCTTGTCCCAACGAAGCCCCAGCTCCCAAACGAAGCGCTGGTGCAGGCGTTGCCTGAAAGAGGCGTAGGCGCCGATGTCGTCACCGCTCGAGGCTACAAGTAAATTGCGGTTGACGGCGAACGGTGCACCGTTGTTAACGAAATCAGAGCGCCGCACAGAGCTGAGCCGGTAGTCGAAGTCGGCTTGCAGGTTACGAAAGCGCGCGCCGAATTCCAGCAGCTGGCGTTCACCCAGAGGAAGGACCCAGTCGGACTGCAGGCCCACAACGTCAACATCGCGGTCGTAATACCGGAATACGCGCTCAGAAGGCAGGTTGATCTGGCCGCCGTTCTCGAGCGTATTGACCTGCCCTATAAACAGCGTATTGCGGGAGGTCACGCCGGCAATTGGCTCGATATCAACAGTCAGCCACAGGTATCGCAGGCTGCTATCCTCGTGAAACTCTTCGCCGTCCGCTTCGTCAACAAAGGTCACGTCGTCGTCCGCAATCAACGTCTGCAGTGACAGGGAGACTTTATCGTTGAGGTCGTAGCTGAGATCAGCAAACAGGTCACTGTAGCGCGGCTCCAGCTCTTCGCCTTCCGCGGTCACCCGATCGGCGATCAGGTCGAGGTAGCCGCGTCGCGCGGACAGGAAATAGGAGCCGCGGCCGCCCGCGAACTGGCCCTTGCTGCGGGCAAAGGCACTGACAAAGCTCACGCCGAGTTCATGCACGGGTTGCGCCTGCGAACGTTGCGTCGATATATCAATCACGCCGCTCAAGTGGTTGCCGTGCTTCGCGGTAAATCCGCCAGTGAAAACCTGTGCCTCTTCAATGATTCCGGCGTCGATGATGCTCAGAGGTTGAAACAATGTGCGCATGTGAAACGGTTCAAACACCTCTACGCCGTTAAGCAACACCTGCACTTCGTCGACGGAGCCACCACGGAGGTTGAAGGGCCCCTGGAAATCGTTCGCAGCGGCGCCGGGCAAACGATGAAAAGCGCGAAAGGCATCGTCCGCCATGTGAGGCATCAGCCGGATCTCGTCACCGCTCAGGAACTGATCGGCCGTGGACTCCGCGTACATTGAATGGCGGCTGGCGACAATGGTGATCTCGTCAAGCGGCGGCGGATCGGCGACTGCCGCCACCCCTGCCGTCACCCCTGCCGCTGGCGCAGGCCCGGCTTGCGGCCGGTCCGGCACCGGTACGTTGGCTTTGACGATCAGCCAGCGATTGTCGCCGTCGGGTTCGAGGGCCAGGTGGTAGGCTGCAAGCGCCTCCGCGAGCGCGGCCACGGGTTCGGCAGCTAGCGGCGTTTCCCGTACCCGCATCCATTCTTCGACGAGTCGTGTCGAGTACAACACGTTCTGACCGGTGGCGCGAACAACCTCGATCGCCTCGACGATGGTCATTCGATCATGAATGTCCTGGGCGTGTACGAGCGGTGTGACCAGCAAGTACAGGTATACGATGTAAGGAAGCCGGCGCATCAATCAGTCAATTCGTACGTGCAACGTTGTATCCGACAGCTGATAGTGAAACGGTGCTATGCGGCGCACAGTCGCGAATCCGTCTTCCAGAGACTTGCCGCTGATCGCTCCCCCGGTCAGCGTGATTTTGCCCGCCTTGTCGTGAGATTCGACGTCCTGCCATTGCAGTAGCAGGCCGCGTTCGCGGGCGTACCAGGTGAGATACTGCTTGAGTGTTCTACCCTCGATATCGAACTCCGGGGTGATCGAACTGGTCCAGTCCCAGACAGGATCGTCTTCGCCGATATCCCGCTTTTGCTGATATCCGTCGGATGCCACATCCACGAGTGTGCCGCTGGGAACGGCCACCGGCATACCGTTTGTCGGTGACAGCTCAACGAGGCCCTCGCGCACGCCGACGGTGAGCTTGTTTTCGGCAACGCGAACCTGAAACTGCGTACCGATATCCGAAGCAATGCCAAAGCGTGTAGCGATGGTGATCGACGAACCGTGCCGATCGGCCCCGGAGTCGGCATAGATCGCACCTCTCTCGAGATCGATACGTTCCATTGCCGAGACCTCGATCCGGCTGGCCCTGTCGAGCCGTAGTGAGTGCCCGGTGGCGAGGTCCAGTGCAATAAAACTTTCGGCATCGGTCTCGATAACCGATCCAGCCGCCACCGCGGCACCAGCAGTGGCCGATTGTCCGTCGATGGTAACCTCGCCGACAATCCTGTTGACGTAGGCGACGTGCGATTCGACCGAACGCATTTGCGATGTCCAGCTCAGATACGTTGTGGCGGCGAAAATCAGCACGCCCGCCGCGATCGCCATGTTTCGAAGGCGATTGTGCGTTCTGCCTTCGTCACGATTTGTCACGACGTCCTGCCAATGGGCACCAACGCGCGCCTTTGCCATTTCGAATCTCGCTGCGTCGACAGTTTCCCGCGGACCGGCGAAACGAATCAGCTGACCGATATCATCCATGTTGTCATCTCTTTCCGGTTTTTTCGTTGGCTGCTTGTTCATATCAATACTCGTGCGTTGGCGGCATGCTGACCAGAGCAGCGGACGGCGCTGCATGTTCGGTGGCGAGGGTGGTGAAGCTGTCGCGGAACGCAGCGCGCGCACGCGTGAGTACCGACTCGGTTGCTTTGGGTGACTTGCCGATCAGCGAAGCTATTTCGTTGACGGACAAGTCCCGCAGGTATTTGGATTCCAGCACGTCGGCGTATAGCGAGGGCAGATGATCCAGCGCAACTTTGACCAATCGCCGAATCTCCGTGCGACTTGCGGCTACCTCCGGGTCGTTGCGGGCATGTGCAAGCAGCGAGTCCAGGGCAGCCTGCACGGCTGGATCGTCCTCCACGAGGGGTACATCCCCCTGCGCGCGGCGTTTCGCTTTGCGCTGTTTGGATATTTCGTAGCGGCAAAACGTACAAAGCCAGGTAAAAAGCGGCGCTTCGCCCCTGTACGTGTCCATCCTGGAAATTGCCTGGCAAAGCACTACCTGGGCGGTTTCGTCCGCGAGGTCGTCATCGTTTTCGAGGCGGGAAAGCGCGAATCGAAACAGGCGCGGGTAGTAGTTATTGAAAAACGCGTCAAAAGATCGCTGATCTCCGTCAAGAAGACGCTTTGCCAGTCTTTTGTCGGCGCTTGCCACCATGGTTTAGCCAGATGTCGCTGTCGTATGTTAGTTAGAGTGATCCAGCGTGTGCAATCCTTCGCGAAAACTCCGGTTTACTCGACTGCCCGGGCGCCGGAGCCTGTGCGGTAGGTAAACCGCAGGCCAAGCGCTGCAATGGTCACCCGGACCCCGCTCGACCGTTGTTCGCCCGACGACAGGATCAGGCCCCCGTCAAACAGCTCCGTGCAAAAGATGATCCTGCCGCCATCCGGTCCCTGCGCCGTCGAAGCCGGCGTGGGGCAGCTTGCAGGTTCCAGCGCTTCGAGCAGCTCGGCAGGGCACAGTCTCGCAGCGACAGCCACGGATGAGCAGGTTGCGAAAGTCGCCACAATTACCAGTGCCAGCGTAAATCTTAGTCGACGAGTGGTCATGTTTGGGCTCCTGCAATCCGATTCTGCCCGTAAGAGGGCAGGACTACAGGAATTCCTTCGCAAACGGGCTGCAGCAACAAGCCGGCGCAGAGCCGGCCTCAATCTGCAATGCCTGCGGTTCTGTTGGCGAATTCAGCGCGAATCACCGTCGCGAGATCGTGCCACACGGGTTCCGGTCCAAGTTCAGGGTCTGGGCAGCAGAGCAGACAAGCTACCCAGGTCAAGTCATCGCGTATCAGCGCGTGCACGTCAATCAAGACTCGACTGAGGGTGCGTGACTGCCATCAGATTTGCTCCCGAAGCGGTTTCCGGAAATGGACGCATGGCAGACGTTCACGGACAGCTACCCGAGATAATACAGCGCCCAAGACCGCGCCCACGCCTGCGGCGATTATCGCAACAACCTGGGCAACGGGATTTGCCGGAACGGCAACAGACGTTACCTGGACAGCGCCTCTTCGTTGAAGAAGTGTGAAATCAGGTTGTAGCGGATCCCCGAGGTAGTCTCCTGCACCTCGTGCAGCAATGACGATGAAAACACCATGGCAGTGCCTGCCGGTACGCGATAGCCCTTCGGGCTGAATTCCTTGAACACGATCTCGCCACCTTCATAGTCGTCGTTCAGGCTCATTGACAAGGCGAAGCGCCGGTACGCGGTTGCGGCAATCATGTTGTCGCGGTGGCCCATCGCCAATCCGCCGCGCTTGCCGGCGTAACGGGCAATGTGCAGATCTTCACGCCGCGTTACGTCGAACGCGAAGGCTTTCTTGATCATCGGTGTGACGCGCCCGAATATCCGTTCGTCGAGGAATGCGAGTGTGTTCTTGTCCTTAATGATCTGATCGACACGGTCCTGACGATCATGTTCATAGACCGGCATGTTGTAGTTGCCCGCAATTTCGCCCTGACGCGGCGGCCGGACCATGAAGGGCACACCGGTTTCAAAGGACTCGACAAGCTTTGCGCACTCCTCAACGGACAGAACATTCGGCACCATCAGTATCGGCGCATGCGGTGGGCCCCAACGAAGCTCTTCGGCAGCCTGGGTGTTTTCCAGTACATCCATAATCGTAGTCAGCGTCGTGTTGATGTCCTTCGGTGAATCGAACCAGCCCCGGATTTGCCGATACGGCGTAACCAGCACCAGGCGGACAGCCTCGTCATTTTCCTTGTGCAAGCCGTAGGAAGCAAAAATGGCGCCCGATGAGTCGCCCGCGATCGGCCATGGAAAACCGGCTTCGCGCTTCAGGGCCTTGTTGCGCACCGCGTCGCTGGAGGCGCTGACCGCGATCAGCGTCGTGTTTGCCCGTTCGAGCTGCGATTC
>JAHHOT010000078.1 GCA_018677555.1 Gammaproteobacteria bacterium
GATGATCCGCATGGCCTGGCATAGCGCCGGTACCTACCGCGTGCATGACGGTCGCGGTGGTGCCGACGGTGGCCAGCAACGCTTTGAGCCGCTCAACAGCTGGCCCGACAACGCCAACCTCGACAAAGCGCGGCGCTTGCTATGGCCGATCAAGCAGAAATACGGCAGCAAGATTTCATGGGCAGACCTCATGGTCCTTACCGGCAACGTGGCGCTGGAGTCCATGGGCTTCAAGACCTTTGGTTTTGCCGGCGGCCGCGAAGACGACTGGGAGGCAGACGTCGTTTACTGGGGGCCCGAGCAGGAGTGGCTTGCAGACGAGCGTTACAGCGGTGACCGTGAGCTGGAGAATCCGCTTGCAGCCGTGCAGATGGGGCTGATCTATGTGAATCCGGAGGGACCGAACGGCAACCCGGATCCGCTGCTGGCGGCGAAGGACATCCGCGAAACCTTCGGCCGTATGGCAATGAACGACGAAGAGACGGTTGCGCTGATCGCCGGCGGCCACACCTTCGGCAAGGCGCACGGTGCGGCTTCGCCGAGTGGATGCGTTGGACCCGAGCCTGCTGCCGCGGGCATCGAGGAGCAAGGTTTCGGCTGGGCCAACAAGTGCGGCAGCGGTCATGGCGCCGACACCATCACGAGTGGTCTCGAAGGCGGCTGGACCGTTAACCCGATAGCGTGGACGACGAACTACCTCGATAACCTGTTCGCCTTCGACTGGGTGCAAACGAAAAGCCCGGCCGGCGCCACCCAGTGGATACCTGCCGACGGCCAGGCATCCAACCTGGTGCCGGATGCCCACGATTCGTCGAAGCGTCACGCTCCCATCATGCTGACCACGGACCTGTCGCTGAAAGCCGATCCGAGCTATCGCAAGATTGCAAAACGCTTCCAGGAAAATCCGGCAGAGTTTGAACTGGCCTTCGCAAAGGCATGGTTCAAACTGACGCACCGCGACATGGGACCACGCGCCCGCTATATCGGCGCTGAAGTACCCGGTGAAGAGTTGCTGTGGCAGGATCCGGTACCAGCGGTCGATCACAAACTGATCGATAGCGACGATGTGGCGGACCTGAAGTCCGACATCCTCGACTCGGGGCTCACTACAGGGGAGCTTGTCAGGACCGCCTGGGCTTCTGCTGCGACATATCGTGGCACCGACATGCGCGGTGGCGCCAACGGTGCACGCGTCCGTCTTGCGCCGCAGGTTAACTGGGACGTCAACAACCCGGACGAGCTGGCGAAGGTGCTGAAGCGCCTGGAGCGTATCCAGCGCGACTTCAACCGCGGGCAGTCCGGTAACAAGAAAGTCTCGCTCGCCGACCTGATCGTTCTCGGCGGAGCCGCCGCCGTCGAGCAGGCTGCCAAGGGTGCCGGACACGATCTGCAGGTTCCATTTGCGCCGGGGCGCACAGACGCGTCGCAGGAACAAACGGACGTCGAATCATTCGACGTGCTGCGACCGCGCGCGGACGGTTTTCGCAATTACTTCAGCGAGGCTGCCCGTCAATCGCCGGCGGAGATGCTGGTGGATCGCGCGAACATGCTGACCCTGACGGTGCCTGAGATGACGGTGCTGGTCGGCGGCTTGCGTGCACTCGACGCGAATGCCGGCGGCTCGAAGCACGGTGTATTTACCGATCGCCCGGGCACTCTCAGCAACGACGTTTATGCAAACCTGCTCGACATGTCCACGCAATGGACGAAGTCGCCAGGCGCAGAGGGAATATACGAGGGTCGCGATCGCAGCACGGGTGAGCTCAAATGGACAGCGACGCCTGTCGATCTCATCTTCGGTTCGCATTCCGAACTCCGGGCCATTGCGGAAGTCTATGCCGCGAGCGACGGGGAAGAGAAGTTCGTACAGGACTTCGTCGCTGCCTGGACCAAGGTGATGCGCCTCGACCGTTTTGACCTTGCCGACAGTGAAGGGGATCGTATGGTCGCGAATCGCTGAGCTCCGGCTCCGCGGCGTTCGGTCAGTACGATGCACCAAAACTGAGCGAACATCGCGACCTGTTGCACGCGAATGGCGGCGTTTCATACGCCGCCATTTTTTTTGCATGGCATTCCTGCCGGGCGAAGAATCGCAGGACGTTATTCGGTAAGATCGAAATCGTTACAGGATGACTGGCCGTTGCAAAACATGTTTCAGAAGATACTGGTTGCTAATCGAAGCGAGATCGCGATTCGAATTTTTCGTGCAGCGCGCGAGCTCGACATCGACACCGTGGGCATTTACTCCCAGGAAGACCGGTTGACGCTGCATCGCTTCAACACCTCGGAGTCCTACCTCGTCGGACGTGGAAAAAAACCGATCGACGCGTACCTCGACGTTGAAGGCATTATTCGCATTGCACAGGAATCGGGCTGCGACGCGGTGCATCCCGGTTACGGGTTCCTGTCGGAGAATCCGGAGTTCGCCGAGCAATGCGCCGTCGCGGGTATTACGTTTATCGGTCCGAGCCCCGGCGTGATGCGGCGTCTTGGCAACAAGGTCGAAGCCCGTGCGATGGCGGTGGCTGCCAATGTGCCCGTCATGCCGGCAACCAGGCCATTGCCGCATGACGACAAGGAGATCCTGCGGCTTGCCGCGGAGATCGGCTGTCCGCTCATGCTGAAAGCGAGCTGGGGTGGCGGCGGCCGCGGCATGCGCGTGATCAGGGCCGAATCGGAGCTGCTCGAGCAGGTGTCCATGGCGCGGCGCGAGGCGAGCGCTGCTTTCGGCAACGACGAGGTCTACCTGGAGAAGCTGGTCGAGAACGCGCGCCACGTCGAGGTTCAGGTGATCGGTGACAGCCACGGCCAGGTGGTGCATCTGTTCGAACGCGATTGCTCCGTTCAGCGGCGACATCAAAAAATTGTCGAGCGTGCGCCGGCACCGTACCTGTCATCGGATGAACGCAACCGCATCTGCGATGCTGCGGTACGACTCGCGAAATCGGTTGACTATTCCAATGCCGGCACGGTCGAGTTCCTGCAGGACGTTGACACGGGGGAGTTTTATTTCATTGAGGTCAATCCGCGCATCCAGGTCGAGCATACGGTCACTGAGCAGATAACGGGGCTCGACATCGTCAAATCGCAGATCCGTATTGCGGCTGGCGGCCGTATCGGCGACGTCGAGTCGTCGGGGATTCCCGCGCAGGAAAACATCGCGATGCGCGGCGCAGCGATCCAGTGTCGCGTGACGACGGAGGATCCACGCAACAACTTCATCCCGGATTACGGACAAATCGTCGCCTACCGCAGCCCGGCCGGGCCGGGCATCCGGCTCGATGCGGGTACCGCGTATTCCGGCGCGGTCATCGGGCGGCACTACGACAGCTTGCTGGTGAAGATTACTGCCTCCGGCTACGGTGACCGGGAAGCAGCGAGCCGTATGCGACGCGCGCTCGGCGAGTTCAAGGTGCGCGGAGTGGAAACCAACCTGTCGTTTCTCCTCGCGTTGATCACCAACGAACGATTTCACACGGCGGACTACAACACCCGTTTCATCGACGAGTCGCCGGAGCTTTTGCAGATTCCGGTGGATGCAGGGTACGGCGTGCAGTTGCTGCAGTACCTGGGCGATGTCATCGTCAATGGCAATCCGCAGGTCGATGGCCGGGCCAGGCCGCGCGTTTTGAAGGAGCCCGAAGCGCCGCCGCTCGAGCGGGGACCGATTAACGACGGCGTGCGCCAGACTCTGGAAAAAGAAGGCCCGGAGGCGGTAAGCGCGTGGCTCAAGGCGCGTCCGACGCCCGTGGTCACCGACACGACTTTCCGCGATGCGCACCAGTCGCTGATGGCAACGCGCATGCGATCGATCGACATGCTGCGCATAGCGCCGCACTACGCTCGCTTGCTGCCCGATCTCTTTTCCGTTGAGTCCTGGGGAGGCGCGACATTCGACGTTGCGCTGAGGTTTCTGAACGAAGACCCCTGGCAGCGACTCGCCGACCTGTCCGCCGGAATGCCAAACCTGATGCAGCAAATGCTGTTGAGAGCGTCGAATGGTGTCGGCTACACGAATTATCCGGACAACGTCGTACGGTTTTTCGTGAAGCAGTCGGCGCAAGCCGGTGTGGACGTGTTTCGTATTTTCGATTGCCTCAATTGGGTCGAAAACATGCGCGTGGCGATCGACTCCGTTTGCGAGACGGGCAAACTCGCCGAAGCGGCAATTTGCTATACCGGGGATGTGCTCGATCCCTCGCGGCCGAAATATGACATTGCGTACTACGTTGCACTGGCAAAGGAACTCGAGTCTGCCGGCGCGCATATCCTGGGCATCAAGGACATGGCAGGGTTGTTGAAACCGGCGGCCGCAACGCAACTGATTACGGCGCTCAAACAGGAGATCGATCTACCGATTCATTTGCACACGCATGACACCAGCGGCGCGGCTGCCGCCACCATACTGGCGGCGGTAGCGGCGGGCGTGGACGCTTTCGACGCGGCGATGGATTCGATGAGCGGCCTTACGTCGCAGCCATGCCTCGGTTCAATCGTTGCCGCGCTGGAAAACACGGAGCAGGACCCGGGCCTCGATCTGGCCGGTATCCAGCGCATCAGCGATTACTGGGAGCAGGTTCGCCAGCAATATGCGGCCTTCTCGCCGGACTTGCGGTCGGGTGCCTCGGAGGTGTATTTGCACGAGATGCCAGGGGGTCAGTTCACGAATCTCAAGGAACAGGCGGCGTCGCTCGGCATCGAGCGTCGCTGGCACGAAGTTGCGCAGGCTTACGCGGACGTAAACCAGGCATTCGGCGACATCGTAAAGGTCACGCCGTCGTCCAAAGTCGTCGGCGACATGGCCCTGATGATGGTGACGTCCAACACGTCGATCCGGGACGTCGTGGATCCGGACAAGGAAATCTCGTTTCCGGAATCGGTGGTGTCGTTTTTCGCCGGCGAGCTTGGACAGCCGGTCGGTGGGTTTCCGGCTGCGCTGCAGCGGAAGGTGCTGAAAGACCGCAAACCGATTACCGGACGTCCCGGCGAATTGCTCGAGCCGATCGATCTCGATGCCGAGCGTAGCGGACTCGCGAGCACCCAGACGCTGCCGATCACCGACTACGATCTGGCTTCTCACCTGATGTACCCGAAGGTTTTCGCGGATTATCGGCGCCACAGGGAAACCTACGGCGACGTCAGCGTGCTGCCAACCCATAACTATTTCTATGGCATGCAGCCGGAGGAAGAGCTGACAGCGGTGATGAATGACGGCCGCCAGGTGGTGATTCGCTACCTGACCGCGACAGACACGGACGAGCGCGGATTCAGGCGGCTGTTTTTCGAGATCAACGGACAGCCCAGCTCCGTGCCGGTACAGGACAGGCATTCGGAGCTGGCTCAATCGGTGCACGAAAAGGCCGATGCGTCGAATCCGAACCACGTTGCCGCACCGATGCCGGGCGTCGTGGCCACGGTATCGGTCGAGGTCGGCCAGTCGGTCAGCAAAGGTGACGTCCTGCTGACGATGGAAGCGATGAAAATGGAAACCTCGATAAACGCCGAGAAGGACGGGTCGGTGAAACGACTGATCGCAACAGTCGGTTCCCAGTACGACACGAAAGACCTGCTGGTCGAGTTGGAGTGACAGCGGGCTGATAGATAAGCTTCCCGTTGCGCAGGCGCGGCAACCGCGCCCGCTATGGGCTGCGCAGCGGTACGGTCGGCAATTTGTGCTAATGTCGCAGCGATGGACGGCAAGCTCGATCGTTACCACCGCCAGATGTTGCTCGGCGGTTTCGGCGAAGAGGGACAGCAGCGCCTGCGGGATTCGACCGTGTTGCTACTCGGTTGCGGGGCTCTTGGCTGTGTCGCGGCCGACCTGTTGTCGCGCGCCGGTGTCGGGCACCTCGTTATCGTCGATCGCGATGTCGTGGAGCTCACGAACCTGCAGCGGCAGGTTTTGTTCGACGAAGATGACGTCGCCGAGGGCATGCCGAAAGCGCAAGCGGCCAGGCGCCGGCTGGCAAAAATAAATTCCGACATACGCGTGTCAGCGATCGTCGACGACATCAATCACAGCAACATTGAGCGCCTCGCGGACGGCGTGGACGTCCTGGTCGACGGTCTCGATAACTTCGAGACACGCTATTTGGCCAATGACGTGGCGGTCAAGCTCGGCATTCCGTACGTGTACGGAGCAGCGGTCGGCACTACGGGTATGGCGTTCACCGTTCTGCCACGCGGTGGTGGTGACGCTGCATGGGAAATGGCCCCCGGCGGCAGTTTCGCCACCCCGTGTTTCAGATGCCTGTTCGACGAACCGCCACCGCCGGGCACCACGCCAACCTGCGATACGGTTGGCGTCATCAATTCAGTCGTGTCGGTCATTGCCAGTTTCCAGGTCAACGAGACGCTCAAGATCCTGACGCAACAGTTCGATCGCATGCGTCGAACTATTCTGAACCTCGACCTGTGGAGCAATGACATCATGCAGCTCAAAGTTCCTGCCGATGCCGAGCAGCTGGACTGCCCCTGTTGCAAGCATCACCAGTTCCGCTACCTTGATGGCGACGCCGGCTCCAGTGCGACTTCGCTGTGTGGCCGCAACGCGATCCAGTTGCGGCAACGCGAGAATTCGGGCCAGGTCGGCCTCGAGGCAGTCGCGGAGCGCCTGCGGGTTTACGGCAAGGTCAGCGTTAACGAATTCCTGTTGATTGCGGACATCGCCGATGGTGACGAGGCGTACGAAATCACGCTGTTTAACGACGGCCGGGCTATCATAAAGGGTACACAGGATCCGCGGGTCGCCCGTGGATTGTATGCCAGGTACATCGGGAGCTGATCAGGCACCGCAGCGAGGGGAGCAGGTCATGACGACGATCCGTATTCTTGTTGGCACGCGAAAAGGCGCGTTCATCCTTACGTCCGATGGGCGGCGAAAAGAATGGTCGGTGGACGGGCCGCATTTTGCCGGCTGGGAAATTTACCATCTCAAGCACTCGCCGGTCGATCCGGACCGGATCTACGCGTCGCAGTCCTCGAGCTGGTTCGGGCAAATCATTCAGCGTTCGGACGACGGCGGCCAGTCCTGGACACAGCCGGGATCGGACCCGGATGCCGGGCAGGCCGGCGGCGCGGGCATGCCGCAGGGCCAGAGCAACATGTTCGTCTACGACACGTCCGAGGAATCCGGTAAACCGTTGACGACGCACCAGTGGTACGACGGCACGCAGCACCCCTGGGAGTTCGCGCGCGTGTGGCACCTCGAGCCGTCCCTGGACGATCCGGATACCTGTTACGCGGGTGTTGAAGATGCGGCGTTGTTCAAGACCAGCGACGGCGGTGCGACCTGGCATGAAATTGCCGGCCTGCGGGGCCACGCGACGGGCCCGAAATGGGCGCCGGGAGCCGGCGGTATGTGCCTGCACTCGATTGTGATTGATCCGGACAATCCGCGGCGAATTTTTTGCGCGATCTCCGCTGCAGGCACCTTTCGCAGCGAGGACGGCGGTGACACCTGGACGCCGATCAACCATGGACTGCATTCGGACTACATACCCAACCCCACTGCCGAAGTCGGCCATTGCGTGCACCGCATCGCAATCCATCCGACGAATCCAAATACCCTGTTCATGCAAAAACACTGGGACGTCATGCGCAGCGACGACGGCGGTGACAACTGGCGCGAGATCAGCGGCAACCTGCCGAGTGACTTCGGGTTTCCGATTGCCGTGCATGCCCACGAACCCGAGACCATCTATGTCGTGCCCATTGAAAGCGACTCGCTGCACTACCCGCCAGAGGGCAAGCTGCGCGTTTACCGCAGCCGCGCCGGCAGCGAGGATTGGGAAGCGCTGACGAACGGGTTGCCGCAGGAGCACTGCTACGTCAACGTCCTCCGCGACGCCATGGCCGTCGACACAGCCGATCCCTGCGGTATCTACTTCGGCACAACCGGCGGACAGGTTTATGCGTCCGGCGACAGCGGCGATAACTGGACCGCGGTCGTTCGCGACCTGCCAGCGGTATTGTCGGTCGAGGTGCAAACTATTCCATGATTCGCGTTGTTCTGCCGCATCATTTGCAAACGCTGGCGCGCTGTGCGCGTGAGGTCACGGTACAGGTAGAAGGCACCGTTACGCAGCGTGCGCTGCTCGACGCCCTCGAAGAAAAATACCCGATGCTGCGTGGCACGGTTCGCGAACACGTGACGCTCAAGCGACGGCCGCGGGTCCGCTTCTACGCGGACGGCGAAGACGTCACGCACGATCCGCCAGACACCCGATTGCCGGATTCCGTGGCCACGGGCGAGGAGCCGTTCCTGATCGTGGGCGCGATCGCGGGCGGGTAAACACGGCGAACGAACTACCGGTTCGTCAGTATTTTGCGGACAAACATTGACGCCGTGCCGGCAAGCAGGCCCCAGAAAAACTTTCGTCTCAGACGTCTGAACGCGTCCGCAGTATCCAGGTCTTGCAGCGCGTTCGCTGCGTCGACATGTCGAGTGCAAAACCAGCACAGACCGCGCGGGTGTCCCGTCATGCCGTCGGGCAGTGCTTCGTAATCGCGAAACGAAACGAGTTCGCCGCCGTGCGCGTCGCGGCCGCAAAGGTCGCAGATTGGCGGTCTCACGATAGCTTACCC
>JAHHOT010000202.1 GCA_018677555.1 Gammaproteobacteria bacterium
GTATTCGATCACATGGACGATTGCATGGAATACGTCGGCAAAGCGGTCGGCTGGCTCGCTGAAGGAAAGTTACAGTATCGCGAGACCGTTGCCGAGGGGATCGACAATGCCCCCGGGGCATTTATCGACATGCTTGCCGGCAAGAACGTCGGCAAACAAATCGTCCGCCTGAGCGACGAGTAAGCTAAATGAGCTAAATGGGGACATTCTGATTTAAAGCTAAATGGGGACATTCCTGATTAAACGCGAGTTGTGGCGAGGGTGCTGCTCCTGCAGATGTTTAATCAGGAATGTCCCCATTTCCCCCCATTTCCCTCTCGGCGCGACCGCGTTAAATCAGAATGTCCCCATTTACCGTTCCATTTACCCGGTCGCGGCGAGGGCGCCGCTCCTACAGGTCAGGAACGCCCGCAATTGTTCAGGCGCTCTGCTGGAACTGGCTGTGCTCGAGTTCGAGCCGCAGCAGGGCTTCCTTCGTGGGTATACCGCCGCCGAAACCCGTCATTTTGCCGGTGCTGCCGATTACGCGGTGGCAGGGAATAATGATAGGAATCGGGTTGCGCCCGTTGGCGGCACCGACCGCGCGCACGGCTTTTGGCCTGCCGATTCGCGTGGCGATATCACCGTAGGTTGTCGTACTGCCGTACGGAATTCGCTGCAGTTCCTCCAGCACGCGTAATTGAAACTCGGTGCCGTTCGGGTTCAGCTTGAGGTCGAACGCCTGGCGCTTGCCCGCGAAATACTCGCCGAGCTGCCGGCGCGCCTCGGCAAACGGTTTTTCGGAATAAATCCAGTCATTCTCGGGTTCGCGGCGCATCGATCCCTCCGGAAAACCGACGAGACACAGCGCATCATCTTCGCCCGCAAGAAGCAAGTCACCGATTGGTGTATCGAGGTAACAGTAGTACATGACGTTTATCCTCCGGAGCCCGCAAGTGAGCCCCACAATAACAATGCCGCGTATGCACGCCACGGGCGCCAGCTCTCTGCGCGTTGTTCGAGATTCGCTGGCGTAACCCGCTGCGATCGATCGATCGATTTCAACAATCCCAGGTCCGACGCGGGGAATGCATCCGGATTCTTGAGGGCCCGCATGGCAACGTACTGGGCCGTCCAGTCGCCAACACCGCGAATCGACTTGAGTGTCGCGACGAAGTCCTGCGGCTCCTGAGCAGCATCGAAGGTCAGTTGGCCATCGGCAACCACAGCCGCGATGCGTCGAATCGTTTCCGCGCGACTGGTCACGAGCCCCATGTTGTTGAGTCGTGCACGCCGCAGCTTGTCCGGGGTCGGGAAAATCCGCGCCAGGTTGACCGACGCCTCCGGATACTTGAGCTGCAGCGGCTCACCGTAACGAGCAGCGATGCGTCCCGCGAGCGTGGTCGCAGCCTTGACCGATATTTGCTGGCCGAGTACCGCACGAACGGTCAGCTCGAAACCGTCCCAGGCACCCGGTACCCGCACGCCCGGGTTGGCACGCAGCGCCTTTTGCAACACGTCATCGGCCGCAAGTACGCTCGCGATTTCTGCGATTGGCGCATCGAGGTCGAACACTTCGCGTGCGCTCTGGACGATTTCGAAAAGGCGGCTGGTGTCTACGCCCTGCAATCCCAGCGACAGGTAACCGTCCTGCTGCGCCGGCCGAACCGAAATTACCGCATGCTCGCCGTCAATCGAAAGCGTGCGCCAGTACGTATCGTCAACGACGGTCTCGACACCCGGCGTCGCGCGGTCCGCCCAGAAGCGCAGCTGTGCGTGCCAGTCGAACGGTTGCCGGTAAGGCAAACGAACGTTTAATGGTGCCGCTGCGTCGTTTACCCGTTCGGGCTCGCCCGCTTTGCGCAACTCGCGCGGCGAACGACCGTAGGTGTTCTTGAATGCGTCATTGAATCGGCGCACGCTGCCGTAACCGGCCGCGCCGGCGATATGCTGCATCGACAGGTCGGTCTCATCGATCAGGCGCTTCGCAAAGTGCAACCGCTGCGTGTGCGCGACGGCCAATGGCGACGCGCCAAGATGATGAGTGAACAAACGGCGCATGTGGCGGCTGGTGACGCCGAGGCGCTCGGCGAGGCGTTCGACGTTGCCATCGTCAAGCGCCCCGCCCGCGATCAGGCGGAGTCCGCGACGAACCGTTGTGGATGTACCGCTCCAGGCGGGCGTGCCGGGCGCGCATTCCGGCCGGCAGCGCAGGCAGGGCCGGAATCCCGCCTCGCTCGCTGCAGCGGCGCTGGGATAGAACTCCACGTTTTCGCTTTTCGGCGCATTGGCAGGACAGATCGGCCGGCAATAGATGCCGGTTGTCTTGACACCGATGTAGAACTGACCGTCGAATCGAGCGTCACGCGCGAGCCGCGCGCGCTCGTAGATTTCATGCTGTTGCTGGCTGCGCTCTGCTGACATGCCTTGCAGTATACGCCGCCGGCGCCGTTAAACTAGCCAGAATCGGACTTCTATTCGATCCCGCCCATGCACATGTATTTGATCTCGAGGTAATCGTCCATGCCGTACTTCGAACCCTCCCGGCCCTGGCCTGATTCCTTTACGCCGCCGAAAGGCGCCATTTCGTTCGAGATGATGCCCTCGTTGATGCCGACGATGCCGTACTCCAGGCCTTCGCCGACGCGCCAGATGCGGCCGACGTCGCGCGAGTAGAAATAACAGGCGAGCCCGAACTCCGTGTCGTTCGCCATGGCGATCGCTTCTTCTTCCGTGCTGAAACGCAATAGCGGCGCTATCGGGCCGAATATTTCCTCGCGGAACACCCGCATGGAATCGGTGACATCCGTGAGGATGGTCGGCTCGACGAAACAGGCGCCGAGGTCCGAACGTTGACCGCCGGCGACCACTTTTGCGCCGTTGCTGACAGCGTCGTCGACGAAAGCCATTACATCGTTTGCTGCACCTTCATTGATCAACGGACCTACCGATACGCCCTCGGTGAAGCCGTCGCCCATTTTCAGACTTGCTGTCGCCGCCATCAGGCGCTCGGTGAACTCATCGTAAACCGAATCCTGCACGAGTATGCGATTCGCGCATACGCAGGTTTGCCCCGCGTTGCGGAACTTGCAGATGATTGCACCCTGCACTGCGGCATCGAGATCCGCATCGTCGAACACGATAAACGGTGCATTGCCGCCCAGCTCCATAGAGGTGCGTTTTACGGTGCCGGCACAAGCCTCGATGAGTTTCTTGCCGACGGCCGTCGATCCCGTGAACGTCAGTTTGCGCACGATCGGGTTCGACGTGATTTCGGCGCCTATTTCCGATGTGCGGCCGGCAACAATGTTTATCACGCCAGCGGGAATGCCCGCGCGCTCTGCGAGCTCGACGAATGCAAATGCTGACAGCGGGGTGGCATTTGCCGGCTTGCAGACCACGGTACAACCCGCCGCGAGAGCCGGCGCGATCTTGCGAGTGAGCATTGCATTGGGAAAATTCCACGGCGTGATGCAGGCAACGACTCCGACCGGTTGCTTGATAACGACGACGCGCTTGTCGTTGCCGGCAGCCGCTATCGTGTCGCCGTAAATCCGTTTGGCCTCTTCGGAAAACCATTCGATGTAGCTCGCGCCATACGCCACTTCGCCGCGCGCTTCGGCGAGCGGTTTTCCCTGTTCGGCGGTCAGAATCTGCGCGAGGTCTTCCTGGCTTTCCATCATCAGGTTAAACCATTTCCGCAACAGCACAGCGCGTTCCTTGGCCGTCTTGCGACGCCAGCTGACCATCGCTTTCTCTGCAGCTTCAATTGCACGGCGGGTTTCGGCCGTGCCGCAGCGGGCAACCTCTGCGATGACGTCTCCGTTCGCCGGGTTCGTTATCGGGAACTTGCTGCCATCGTCTGCGTCGACCCAGTTGCCATCGATGTATGCCTGTGTCCGAAGCAGGCTTTTGTCGGACAGGTTCATGGTCACGGCGGAGATCCTTGTCGTTGTTATCGGCCCGTCAACGAGCATAGAACCAAACGATACCATCGGGCAAGAACGAAAAACCCCGGCCAGGGGCCGGGGTGGAGTGTTGGCAGGCAAAATACGGGGGAGAGAGTTGCCTGCTGTACGGGGTTGAGTGCCGCTCAGGCTGCCTCTTGCTGGCGCGCCCGGTACGGGCCGGCCAGCCAGGCCTCGAGATCATCGGCCCCGCCGATGCGCTCGCCGTTGATAAATACCTGCGGCAGGCTGGTCGCGTCTGCCAGTGCGCGCAGCGAGCGGTCGGTGTAGTGCTTGTTGAGCTCCAGCGCTTCGAAATCGATGCCGGCATCTCGCAGCAGTCCTTTTGCGCGAACGCAGTGCGGGCAGCCACCACGCGACAACACGGTGACGTCCAGCGGCTTCGGGGCTTCTGGCGCCAGCCAGCTCAACATCGTGTCTGCATCCGAGACGCCGTACGGGTCGCCTGGCTCCTCAGGCTCGACGAACATCTTCTCGATGACGCCGTCCTTTACCAGCATCGAGTAGCGCCATGAGCGCTTGCCGAAGCCGAGATCTTCCTTGCCGATCAGCATGCCCATCTTTTCCGTGAAATCGCCGTTGCCATCTGGCAGAAACGTGACGTTCTCAATGGCCTGGCTGTCGCGCCACTCGTTCATGACGAACGCATCGTTTACGGAGATGCAGACGATCTCATCGACGCCGTACTTGCTGAATGTGTTAGCAAGCTGGTCGAACCGGGGCACATGAGATGACGAGCAAGTGGGCGTGAACGCGCCCGGCAGGGAAAACACGGCAACCCTCTTTCCGCCGAAGATTTCCTCACTGCTGACGTCGCGCCATTGACTGTCCTCGCGTGTCCTGAACGTGACCGCGGGAACCCGTTGTCCTTCCTTGTTTTCAAACACCGTAAATTTCTCCTGTTTCGAAATCTGTGTAGTTATTCCGCGATCATGCTGCGCAGCATCCAGGCGGTCTTTTCATGCGACTGCATGCGCTGGGTCAGCAAATCCGCAGTCGGTTCGTCGTTCGCGGCATCCGCTGCCGGAAACGCCTCGCGCGCCGTGCGCACGATCGTCTCCTGGCCCGTAACGAGCTGCCGCACCATCTCCTCGGCACTTTCGCCGCCATTGGCCTCGTGGACCGAGGTGATCCTCGCGAATTCGGTATATGAGCCCGGCGCCCTGATCCCAAGGGCGCGGATTCGCTCAGCAATTTCGTCAACGGCCAGCGCCAACTCCGTATACTGCGCTTCAAACATCGTATGCAAGGTATTGAACTGCGGCCCGGTCACATTCCAGTGAAAATTGTGCGTTTTCAGGTACAGCGTGTAGCTGTCCGCCAACAGGCGCGACAGGTGGCCAGCGATTTCTTCGCGCTGTTCTTTGCTTAGCCCGGTATTGATTGTCATTCCTCCGCTTCCCTCTTTAATCCTGATTTCGAGAAATGGTACGACGGATCAATCAATTAGGAAATCAGATTGTTTGGTATGTTATGATCGATTTTACCGATTATGCGATTGCCCACGATCAAACAACTGCAGTACTTCCTGGCGCTGTGCGAGACGCGGCACTTCGGTCGAGCCGCCGAGGCAAGTTTTGTGTCCCAATCCGCTTTTAGCGCAGCCATCCAGGAACTGGAAGCGACACTCGACTGCCAGCTCGTCGATCGCACGAATCGCCAGGTGACCATCACGGCGGCCGGTCAGGACATCGAAACTCAGGCGCAGCTGTGCATACGCGACGTCGAGTCGCTGGTCGAAATGGCAGGGCAGCAACGCAGGCCGCTTAGCGGCCAACTGCGCCTTGGCGTTATTCCGACGATCGCACCGTTTGTACTTCCGAAGGTTCTGCCGCGCCTGCGGCGCAAATTCCGCGATCTGCGGCTATACCTCGTCGAGGATCAGACACTGCGCGTTCATGAACGCCTGCTCGCAGGCGAACTGGACGTCATCCTGCTCGCACTGCCGTTCGACCTGCGCAGCGTCGAATTCATGGACCTGTTCGGCGATCGCTTTCTTCTTGCCTGCCGCGAGAACACCAGCCTCGTGGATCCGGACAATTACCGGTTCAACCGGCTCAATGCCGAAAGCGTGCTGTTGCTGGAGGATGGCCACTGCCTGCGCGAGCATGCGTTGGCCGCCTGCCGCATTCGCGACACCGAAAAAGTCAGCCGTTTCGGCGCCAGCAGCCTCCTGACCCTGGTCGAGATGGTCGACGCTGATCTGGGCATCACGTTTCTGCCGGAAATGGCGCGTGGTTCCGCGCTTTTGCGCAATACCCGCGTCAAGCTGTACGAGGTCGACGAACGAAGCCAGCGTCGCATCGGGCTCGCCTGGCGCAAGGGCAGCGCCCGGGACGAGGAGTTCCGGCTGCTGGGTAACTTCATCACGGACAACCGCTAGCTGGCGACGATGCCAGCGGTAACCGTATTTGGGCGACTAGTTAACACGTAACGATGTGATTTTCTTCACGATTCCCGGCATGGCGGATATCCGCGGCCAGGAATCTGTGACTGGCGACACAGCGGCCGCGCGCCGCGTCACACATCATTTACCGCCCCGAAGCTGGCAACAACGGACGATGCCATGTGGCTACCTGAGCCGATCTACGAACGACTTCCGCAGGCCTATATACTGATCGGGTTGCTGTTCCTCGCCGGAACGCTGTACATCGGTTTTGACGCCGATTTGGCCGAAATGTACCTCGCTCTGGGCTTTCTGAGCATGCTGTCGGGTTTCGTCGTGTTCCTGCGCCGCCGCACCGAACGCGCGCGCCAGACGCAACACCAGCACGTCGACGCCGACGGCGACCCCCTCTGAGGCCTTGCGGCGATCGTTCGACTCAACCGTTGCGATAGATATAACTGTACGCATTGATCGCGGGCACTCCGCCAAGATGCGCGTACAGCACTTTCGACCCGGCCGGAAAAAAGCCGCGCCTGACCAGGTCGATCATCCCCTGCGCTGACTTACCCTCGTAGACCGGGTCGGTCATCATCCCCTCGAGTCGCGCACAAAGCCGTATCGCATCGTTGGTTTCCGTTGACGGCACGCCGTAGGCCGGATACGCGTACTCCGTCTTCAACACGATGTCATCCGCCGAGATCTGCCGGCCGAGCTCGACCAGCGCCGCCGTGTTGCGCGCAATATCGAGTACCTGGGCGTGCGTTTGCTCAGGAGTACCGGACGCGTCGATACCAATGACGTTTCGCTCACGACCGTCTTTCGCGAAACCGACGACCATCCCGGCATGCGTCGAGCCGGTCACGGTGCAAACGACGATGTAGTCGAAACGGAAACCCAGGTCCGCTTCCTGCTGCCTCACTTCCTCGGCAAATCCGACGAAACCGAGACCCCCGAACTTGTGAACGGACGCGCCGGCCGGGATCGGGTACGGGTGACCACCCCTGTCCTTCACGTCTTCAATCGCCCGCTCCCAGCTTTCGCGTATGCCGATATCGAATCCGTCGTCGACCAGTTCGACCTCCGCGCCCATGACGCGCGACATCAGGATATTGCCGACCCGGTCGTATACGGCATCCTCGAACGGCACCCAGCTTTCCTGCACCAGCCGACATTTCATGCCGATCTTGGCCGCCACGGCCGCGACCTGGCGGGTGTGATTGGACTGCACGCCGCCGATAGTGACGAGCGTGTCGGCGCCCGCGGCAATCGCATCAGGAACGATGTATTCCAGTTTGCGCAGCTTGTTGCCGCCGAACGCCAGTCCGGAATTGCAGTCCTCGCGTTTGGCGAAAATCTCGACTTCTCCGCCGAGGTGAGCGCTGAGGCGCCCGAGCTTTTCGATCGGCGTTGGCCCAAACGTGAGTGGATAGCGCTCGAATTTTTCAAGCATCGCATTGCTCCCCGCGTTGGCCAGGGAGGCTCTGACTCATTGTCGTCGCGCACGACGAGAATGAGTCAGAGCCTCCCTAGAAAGAATCAAAGCAACATTTCGGGTTGCCACGCAGCATATCCTCCGCGATAGCTATTGCAGTGTCCACTTCTGACGGACGTAAGCTCAGCATCATTTCATTCAGCGTATCCCGATTTTCCGCGACAAAAGCCTGCGACGGAAAACCGGCCGGTCTGTCTGCGATGTTGTCCAATTGCACTTGCAACAGCCTGTCGAACAGGTAGCGGCTGGCATAGGCCATGACGGCGTCAGGAGCGGTATTGCTCGATCCGTCCCGATACAGGACTGACAGTCTTTCGAGCGCAGTCACACTCCCCTGCATCCAGGCGCGGCGCAACGCTGCCTCGTCAGCCAGCGATTGAACGGCGCTTTGGTCTTGCCCTGAATCCGGTCCCTCGCGCGTCGCGTAAGTGACAAGCGACGGCGCATCATCCAGCTCGGCGCCGAGCCGGAGCCAGTCACCGGCCGACGCGATATCTGCCGCGTCGAGCGCAGCGCAATTACCGGCACTTTCCCGCAATTCCTGTTCGGCGGCTTCCAGGGACCAGACGTCGTCGACGCGGAGGGATGTATCGGACCCGCCCAGGGCATCGGGCGGATAGATACGTGTCTCGTACATGCGCTGAATTGCGGATTCCAGTTCTGCTGCATCGCGATAGGCGTTCTTACAGGAAGACAACTGGTAATAAAGCTGGAATGCCGCCGTCCCGTCTCCGCTCAGTGCCGAAATTTTCAAGTCATGAATATAGCCGGAAATCGATTCTTGCTTGTTCAGGGGTGGGTCCGGCAATGGCCGTAGGCTGATTTCGTAACGACTCCCGCCCGGAAAATGTACAACCGGGTCACTGTCCAACGCATCCGCCAGGGGGTTTGCGGGTTCCGCAGGCGCGGAATCTGGCCCCGCCACGTTGGCATCGGCAGCCCGGCCGCCTGGCGGCGGCACTGCAGCAGCGGGCGGATCGTCGCGCAACAGATACCAGCCACCGATCAACGCCAACAGGGCAAGTATGGGAATCAGGGAGCGCATTGTTGCCCTTCTGGCCGGGCTGATCGTGAAGCGGATTTGTGGTGCACGACGATAAGTGCCGCCTGATTATGTGAAATCACGTCGGGAATTAATGTGCTATTACATAGTGTGTAGCCGTCAATTTCCATACTTCGCTCATCGACGGCAAGCACTAAAAACATTCGTGAATTATCGGGGAAAACAATCATGAAAAGACTCTCAGCTGGAGTGTTCGCGACAGTGGCCGCAATCTCGCTCGCCGCGCTGTCGGCTGTGCCGGCATCGGCCGACGGATGGTACGGCCGACACGCGCAGGACTTTCGTTTTATCTTTCCGCTCGCGGGAATACCGTGGTACCCGCAAGAGGACATGGTCAAAAATTGTGGTGGTACCTACGATCACGCGGCCGCGAAAATCTGGGTTCGACAGCGTGACGGCAAGACGCATGTGAAAATTCACGTGTCGAAATCCGTACCGAATACGCTCTGGACGATCTGGCTGCGCCTCGACAAGCCCAGCGAATTGACCGGCTTGCCGATAACCGCGCTGGCGAATCCGAGCGATACGGCGGCGCTTGCCGCAATCACTCCGGATGCGGACCTGACGCAAACGGCGAAGGACCTTGGCCTGTCCGGTGACGATGGCCGTGGCGGGCAACATGCGGCGAACGCGTTCTGGACCGACAAGTGGGGCAACGGCGCGTTCTACGCCAAGCTTGATTACCCGCTCGTCAGGGGCGCAGTGCAATTCCAGCATTTCGACGCGACACTGGCGCGTGCCGCCATTGCAAACGCTCCGTTCCGGCTGCGTCTGGCTTCGCACTGCGACGACAACGCCGCGCACGGCCTGGTACCCGCGTTCCACGAAATGTGGTTTGACTGGGGCTGAGCAATCGAGCGTTCTGCACGTCGAAGGCCCCGCACTGCGGGGCCTTTCCTGTTGCACGCAAGCAATTCTTCCGGACGGGATGCCGGCACCAGGGGTCAGGCGGCGTCTGTCTGTATTTCGATATCGAGTGCCGACAGTACCGCAGAGTGCTCCATGGCGGCTCTCTCGAGCAACGCCTCCAGTCTCTCAATGTCGGCATCTTTCGCAGCCGTGATCATTTTTTCGCAAAGCGTGGCCAGGAACGCAGCGCCAATTTGCCCGCTGCCACCCTTGAGTGAGTGCGCGATCGCCTCGACCAGATCCATACTTTCGTCTGTAACCGCCGTTCGCAGTTGTACCATCATCTTGGTGGATGTCGCGCAATAAGAGACAACTATCTCGCGCACGACAGTCGCACCCTCTGACGCATCGAGCTCGCGGATTTCGTTAAAGACATCCCGATCGATGCATGCGAGGGCCTGGATATCGCCGAGCTTGCTAAAGCCGTCTTCATCGACGGGCACGCTTATTGGCTCGTTCGCCGCTGCGCCAACCAGCCATCTCATTGTCACCGCCCGCAACTGCTGCTGAGTGAATGGCTTCATCACGTAGTCGTCCATTCCAGCGTCGATACAGGACTGCCGGTTGCTTTCCAGGAAGTCCGCGGTCACGGCAACGATGGGAATGCGCACCGTCGCCGCCGCCTTCTCCTCTCGCCGCCGAATCTCCCTCGTCGTTTCGTAGCCGTCGAGCTCCGGCATATGGCAGTCCATCAAAATCAGATCGAATTCCTCGGCGCCAATCGCCGCGAGAGCCTGGTTCCCGTTTTCAGCACATCTCGTCTCGAATCCGATGCTCTTCAGCATGGATTGTGCGACCTGTTGATTGACCTTGTTATCGTCAACAACGAGGACGAGGCCTTTCGAGCTTCCTGGTATCCCGCGCATTACGTCGGAGGCCGGTGTGGACGGTTCGGGATCCTGCGCGGATGCAGGATCCGCAGGTCGCCGTATTTGTTCGTCCACCACGGACTGCAGCTGCAGCTTGGTGAACGGCTTGCTCAGGTACTCGTCCATGCCGGCATCGATACAACGCTCCCGGTCTCCCTCCAACGCGTGAGCAGTCAGCGCGATAATGGGCGTCGGCTCACGTGACGCACCTCGTTCGAATTCGCGAATGCGCTGCGTCGCTTCGAACCCGTCCATCTCGGGCATGTGACAATCCATCAGGATCGCGTCGAAGACCTGCTCCTTTACCGCTGCTACGGCCTGGACACCGTCGCGGGCGACCGCCACGTTGTAGCCCTGGACCGCCAGCATCTCGCGGGCGACTGCCAGGTTCACATCGTTATCGTCAACAAGCAGGACGCTGACACCGTCGCGATCGACCTCGACGTCGTGCGGACGTTCGATATCCTGCGGTTCAGTCTTGTCCTCGCCCGATTCGTCGCGGTTCAGTACTGCAAGCAATGAGTCGTACAGCCGCGATTGCCGCACGGGTTTTGCCAGCCATTCGTCGGGCTCTGGCGCTCTGCTCTCATCGTCCACGTCGGACCGCAATATCGAGCTGAGCATTACGATCGGAACATGGCGGTATGAACCCTCCCCTCGAATAGACTTCGCAAGCTGCAGGCCGTCCATGCCAGGCATCGCTACGTCCAACAGCATGACGTCCGGTGGTGGACGTTTTGCTGGAGTATCCGTGAGAATGCTCATCGCCTCATAGCCGGATCGTGCAGCAGTAACAGACATGCCCCACCCCTCGAGCTGATGCCGAAGAATTTCCCGGTTGGTCGCGTTGTCGTCGACGACAAGCGCTGAGGTCCCTGCAAGATGCCGCACACGCCGATTCGCGGACAGTGTCTTGTCCGTCGACAGCTCGATCTCAAACCAGAACAAGGACCCGCGATCTTTGCTGCTCGTTACACCGATTTCGCCGTCCATCAGTTCAACGAGCTGCCTTGATATCGCAAGACCGAGGCCGGTGCCGCCGTAGCGCCGTGTGTTCGAGCCGTCTTCCTGGATGAATGCCTCGAATATCCTTTCCTGGTTCTCGGGGCTGATGCCTATGCCTGTATCTTCGATCTCGAAGCGGTAACGCTGCCGCCCGGGGATATTACGCTGTTCCGACACGCGGATGATCACTTCACCATGCGCGGTGAACTTCAGGGCGTTGCCGACCAGGTTCATCAGGATCTGGCGCAGTCGGATCGCGTCGCCGCGGACGTTCGGCTCCAGGTCGAGCGGTATCTTGCATGCCAGTTCAAGTCCCTTTCTGTGGGCATACTCCGCAAGAAGTTCCAGGCACTCCTCGACGACGTATTGCAGGTTGAAGGGCGCCATATCCAGCTCAATCCTGCCCGCCTCGATCTTGGAGATATCGAGGATGTCATTGATGATGCACAGGAGCGCCTCCCCGGACTCATAGATCGTGCCGGCAAACTGCTGCTGCCTGTCGTCCAGCCTGGTGTCACGTAACAGCTCTGTCATGCCGAGTATTCCGTTCATTGGCGTGCGGATCTCGTGGCTCATGCGGGCCAGAAACTGACTCTTGGCCTTCGACATCGCGAGGGCCTCGTCGCGCGCGCCCTCCAGCTCGGTGAGCGCGCCGCCGAGCCTCTCCGTCAACAGGGAAAACTCCTTGGCGAGCGTACCGACCTCATCCGTGCGGCTCGCGTCGATGTCTACCGCGAGGTCGCCCGACCCACGCATACCTACGATTTGTTCGGTCAGGCGCGTCACCGGTTTCGTCACGAACGCATGCAGAAGGTACAACCCCCCTGTCAGGAATACCGCTGACCCCAGGGCCAGGGCGAGCATTGTGGTATTCACGATGCGGGATCCGATCGCCGATATCCGGCGCGGTGCGCTGGTCTCGAGATACGCGATCGGGTCGCCGAAGACATCCGTGAGCAGCCGGTAACTGTGAATTGCTTCGGGACCGACCCGAGTATACGACGCCATTTCCGCAGCCGACGCTTCGTTGACACGCGCCACAACGTGCTCCGGCAGATTGGCAATGCCAATTCGCAGAATCGACATGTCTACGGTGGCGCGCTGACCGAGCGCGGCAATCCGTTTTGTCGATAGCGCCTGGCCGACAATCAGCGTACCTGCGATCGGTCCCTCGCCGTCACTGGTCAGGATCGGACGTGAGACGATCTGAAAGACATCGTTCCCGATGGTCAGGAACCCGGACAGGGCATCATCGGTCTTCCGGTGCGAAATGAGGGGATGGCCAGCCTGCAAAGCGAAGTCAAGTTGTTCGCCAAATTCCGCGACATTGCCTCCGGTGTCCGCCATCCATGAGAACAACTCGTTTCCGCCATTATCGAACACGGCAAACAGATCGACATCGACGCTGCGCCAGTAAACGGGGTCGAGGTTCTCTTCCGCGTACATCGGTCTCTCGCCGAGCGCGTATTCGTAAGTCTGCGTCCACGACGAATACTCGATATTCATGATATCGATCGCGCGCAAGTCTTCCTGAAGCATCCGTGTTACGCGTGTGATCGCCTGCTGAGAGGACTCGCGTTCGAATTCCTCGAACGCAGGAAAGACCGCCGACTTCAGGACCGCGTAGCTGCCCGCGCACAGACCGACTCCCAACAGAAGAAACAATGCAAGCGATTTTCTGCCGAGCGACATGCCCATCCTTCGTACCGACGAATCCCCATGTGGTTATCGGTCGAATTCCCGACAGCTTTAGCGATTGTGCAATGACTGGAGCTTCAGCCCGTAATGTCCAGGGCAGGCCAGTTCGCTGGTGCCGATCGATCATTAGTGCCCAGGACTGGACGTGAAGATTTCGCCATCCGGGCGACTTTTGCAGCAGGCACATACATCGAAGGGCCTCGAGGGCCCTTTGGTGTTTGGTGCCGGCACCACGATTCGAACGCGGGACCTACTGATTACAAATCAGTTGCTCTACCAACTGAGCTATGCCGGCATGTCAGAAACATTTTCGATGCCATCCCTGGCGCAAAGTCACTTTTCTTTCAACCCCGGCCGCGCCGTCCTGGCGCGGCGTTCGCCGGAATCGAAGCTGTGCTTCGATTCTTGCCGGCTCACCCAACTGAGCTATGCCGGCATGTCAGAAGACTGCGAATTATTCGCTTTTGTGATCGGCCGGGCAAGCTGAAACGCTTACCCGGAGCCCGGGCAGGTCGCCGCTTCGCGTAACAACACCCGCTCCTCACCGTACCGGGCGATCATGGAGCCGGCCCCCTTGCCGGGCGGCAGGCCGATATCGAGGAAATATATCGCTGCCTCACGGCTGCGCGGCACGATGTCGGCTGGCAGATCGAGCGATTTGGCCTGCAGCTCTATTTTTTCCGCGCGCGTGGCGTCCTCGAACAGCCCCAGTGAGATGTTCAGCCCCTCTTCCTCGCCGCCGATCAGGTAAGCATCCCCCAAACCACCCTCGCGCAGGGTCTCGAGCATGGCGTTCGCGACCGTGCGATTTCCGATGTTTCGGATTTGCACCCAGTGGCCAACGAATACTTCGCCCTGCGTCGTTCGCACCGCAGTGCGCATGCCCTCCTGTTCGTAGTCTTCCCTGGCCTGCAACGCGTCGGACTCCTGCTTGAACGGGCCAACAGTCACGCATGACTGCCCAACGACCGCGGCAAGATCAGTCGGCTTTCCGGAGCCGAGAACGGCACCGACACTGGTCGCGGCGCCCTCGACTCCCCGCTCGGAAATAATCAGGGGAGGGCCGAGATCCGATTCTTTCACGATCGCCACACCGACATCCGGGTCTTCCGGTGCGTACATTCCCCACATGAAGTAGAGAACGTTTGCCAGGATCAGCAATAGCAGAAGATGTCTCATCGCTCGCTCTGCGACATGTATGCCAGCCCCTGCAGCACCAGGTTCGGCCGATGATCAAATTTTACGTCGACCTGATTGAGGATGCGAGGCGCGTCGCCGCCGGTGACAATGACTCTCGGCCGGTGACCCTCTTTTTTCAATCGCCTGACAGACCGCTCAATGGCACCGCAGACCGCGCTCACGGTGCCATTGCGCACCGCTGCAGTCGTGTTCTTCGCGAACAGGTTCAAGCCATCCAGAGTCGATCGGCTACCCTTGTTACTGATCACGATGCCGTCGGTAGCGCTGGTCAATGCTTCCTGCATCAGGCGCAACCCGGGAATGATCTGGCCACCCAGGTGCTTTCCCTTTCGATCGACGGCGTCGATGGTTACCGCGGTGCCCGCATCGATCACGCAAAGCGCCGCAGAAAACTCGGCATAGGCGCCAATCATCGCAACCCAGCGGTCAACGCCAAGCCGTCGCGGACGTCCGTAGGCATTTGTGATGCCATACCCGCTTCGGGCCGGATGAACGAAATGCGTATCCGTGTCGCAATGCAAATGAATGATGCCGGAGATCTTCGTTGCAACGGAATTACCGGCAACATTGCAGGCAAGAACCTGTTCGACCCGGCGCGGCAAGCGCGTCGTCAGCGCAGCAATCCCTGCATCGCGGAGCTTTTGGTGCGTCACAGTGCCCGTCCTTTGCAAATTCGCGCCGTGCGCCAGGCCCCACTTGATCCGAGTGTTGCCGATGTCCAGGAGCAGTGCGCGGATCGAATTCACGGATTCGCATCCGCCACTGGCACAACGCTGCCGGATATCACGCGATGCTGCCGACTGTCGGCCAACACCAGCATTGCACCGTCGCGATCGATACCCGCGGCTATCCCTTCCATCGCTCCGTTTCCGGTATCGACGCGTACCTGCTGGTCCCTGAGCCAATCGTATTCTGGCCAGCGGTCGAACCATTGCGCGAATCCATCTCGCTCAAACCCGGCTATACAGGAATGCAGGCATTCGATCACGGTCGCGGTCAGCAATACCCGGTCGATTGGCCGGTCCCCGAGCGAGCGCAAGTCGATTGCCCTTGCCGGCAACGTGCCGCCGACGGTGGCGAAATCCACGTTGAGGCCCAGGCCGACGACGACCGTGGGCGCGCCGCCCGTACGAAGTTCCGTCAGAACCCCCCCGAGCTTCCGGTTTTTTGCCATCAGGTCGTTTGGCCACTTCAGCTTGATGCCGCAGTAACCGGATCGCGCCAGGCCGTCGATCAGCGCCTGGCCGATCGCTAGCGTCAGCGCCGATACCTGGGCTGGCAGTCGTTGAAACGTATACGCAATTGACAGACACAGGCCACTTCCCGGCGGGGCATCCCAGCGCCTGTCCATGCGCCCGCGCCCGGCTGTCTGAAAATCCGCCAGCGCAACGCGAAAACGCCGGATCGGCGGCGGCGCCTGCTCGAGCAGGTAATCGTTGGTCGATTCGACTTCGGCGAATGCCTCAAGTCGCACCATTGACT
>JAHHOT010000068.1 GCA_018677555.1 Gammaproteobacteria bacterium
CACGGCCGAAGCATTCCGTTTTCTGAATCAAGCGACGTTCGGCGCAACCGAGTTCGAGTCGGAAGCCGTGAGGTCAATGGAGCTCGAGGCATGGATCGATCGGCAGATTGCGACACCCGCTTCGCTGCAGCTGCCACACCTGCAGGCCTTGCCCAGACCCCAGTTCCTGTTCGAGTTGCAGGGCGATCGCATTGATATCTGGTTCCGCAATTCGCTCTCCGGGCCCGACCAGCTGCGCCAGCGTGTGGCGTTCGCGCTGTCGCAGATCATGGTGGTCTCGCAGGTCGGAGCGCTCAGCAACCAGACCTATGCGCTTGCCAGCTACTACGACATGCTCGCGCAAAATGCGTTTGCCAACTACCGTGACCTGATCGAGGACGTGACTCTGCACCCCGCGATGGGCGTATACCTCAGCATGCTGGGTAACGAAAAACCGAACGCGGCACTGAACATACGCCCGGATGAAAACTACGCGCGCGAACTGATGCAGTTGTTCTCGATAGGACTGGTTGAGCTGAATGTCGACGGGACGCCGGCACTCGACCAGAATGGCAGCACGGTGCCTACCTACGACCAGAGCGTTATAGAGGGCTTCGCGCACGTTTACACCGGATGGAACTACGCTGGTGCGCCGGGATTCCGGTCGGCGTTCGTCAATGACTTCAATCAAACCGTGCCGATGCAGCTTTATCCGGATTTCCACGACACCGGTGAGAAAACGCTGCTTGGCGACGTCGTGATTCCGGCGGGCCAGACGGGCGATCAGGATCTTGCCGACGCGCTCGACAATATTTTCAATCATCCGAACGTCGGGCCGTTTGTCGCTATTCGCCTGATCCAGCGTTTGACAACCAGTAACCCGTCGCCAGGCTATGTGCAGCGAGTCGCCGAGGTGTTCAATGACAACGGTACGGGTGTGCGCGGCGATCTGGCCGCTGTGGTCAGGGCAATTCTTCTCGACGACGAAGCGCGGCCCGGCATGGCGATGGAAATCGACGGCAAGCTCAAGGAACCGCTGTTGCGCCTGATGCAGCTTTACAAGGCGTATGACGCCACGTCGCAAAGCGGTCGCATGGCATTCGAGGCGGCCTCGATATTCTTCGGCCAGGGCCCGCTTCAGTCACCGTCCGTGTTCAATTTTTTCAGCCCGTTTTACGCACCGCCTGGCGAAATTCGCGACAGCGGGCTGGTGGCACCGGAGCTGCAAATTGCCACCGAGTACCAGAACACGCTGGTCACGAACTACTTTTTCATCCAGGCCTTCGGGTTGAATTCGGCATCGACGGAACTCGGCGAAGATGACATCTACATCGTTATCAGTGAGGAGATTGCGATTGCGGCCGATTCAGCGGCGCTTGTCGATCGGGTATCCGAAAAGCTGCTGGCAGGGCAGATGTCGCCTGCTTTGCGTGGCGAAATTATCGCTATGGTCGAGCGGATTCCCGCCGCGGACAGCGTCGCGCGGGCAGCGGAAGCGATCTACCTGACCGCCAGTTCTCCCGAATACGCATACCAGCGCTAGGAGCGACAAATGACCACGTGGAATCGCAGACAGTTTCTCAAAGCCAGCGCGGTGACGGCCGCATTCGCCCATATTCCCGGGCGCACGTTCGCCCAGGGCGTCGGGACCACCGCGCCGTTTCCCGACTACAAAGCGCTGGTCTGCGTCTTTTTGTTTGGCGGCAACGACTCGTACAACATGCTGATCCCGCGAAGCGATGCGGAATACAACGTGTATGCTGCATCGCGGCAGAACCTGGCCGTGCTGCAGGAGGACCTGCTGCCGATAAATCCGCTGACGCCCGACGGTGCATCTTACGGGCTGCATCCGTCGATGCCCGGCATTCAGGGCTTGTTCGAGAGCGGTCGCGCCGCGTTTCTCAGCAATGTGGGCCCGCTCGTCGAGCCGACGACCCGGGAGCAATTTCAGCAAGGTTCCGTGGCCTTGCCGCCGCAACTCTTCTCGCATAATGACCAGCAGGACCAGTGGCATTCACTCAAGGGCGCGGCGACGAGCGCGACCGGCTGGGCGGGACGCGTGGCGGATCTCATTCGCAGCAACGTCACCGAGCAACAGATGGCAACCAATGCGTCGTTGTTCGGCAACACGCTGTTCCAGTCGGCCGAGGAGAGCATCGCATACGTCATGGGTCCCACCGGACCGATCCCGTTCCAGGGTTTCGCTGAAGAAGGAATCCTGCTGGAACAGCGCCTCGCCTTCGAACGAATTCTCGCCGCGCAGTTCGACACCGTATATGAGCGCGGATTTGCGGAGGTGCAGCAACGCGCAGTGGCGGCAGCTGACCTGGTCAGCGGCGCTATCGCGGAGGCCCCGGTTCTCGCGACCGAGTTTCCTGCTTCGCAACTGGGTCAGCAACTGCAGACCGTTGCACAGCTTATCGCGGTGCGCGACACCCTGCAGATGCAGCGGCAAATTTTCTTCGTCGCGACCGGCGGCTTCGATTCGCACGACGACCAGAACACAGTTCAGCCGGGATTGTTGCAGAACGTCAGCGACTCGATGAGCGCGTTCTATGACGCGACGGTGGAACTCGGCGTCGGCGACGCCGTAACCAGCTTCACGCAATCGGACTTCGCCAGAACGTTGACGTCGAACGGCGACGGCTCCGACCATGCCTGGGGCGGCGTGCAACTGGTCGTCGGCGATGCCGTGCTGGGGCGTGACATGTACGGCAGCTACCCGCTGCTCGAGATCGGCGGTGCTGACGACGTCGGCGGCGGACGCATGATACCCACGACCTCGGCCGATCAATACGCGGCAACGCTGGCGAAGTGGTTCGGCGTCGACGACGCAGACCTTGCAGCGGTGGCGCCGAGCATCGGCAATTTCGCCGTGCGCGACCTGGGTTTCCTGATGTAGGCGCCGGGCGCCGCGCGCCCGCTTTACTCGCGCGTCCAACACCGCCAGAATCGCCACATCGGAAATGGCGCTGTGCGCGCCTCTAGCCAGGATAATTCAATGAAATCAGTAACTTTTGCTTGGCTTGCAGCCCTGCTGCTGGCCACGGGGTGCTCTGGCGGTCAGGATCAGGAAGCCCCCGACACTGCCGCGCAGGCTGACCCGGCTGCCGCGGCAGCGGCGCTCACTGCGCTGGTCGAGGAGTATTTCGAGCGCAATCTCGAGCTGAGCCCACTTACGGCGACGTCAATCGGTGACGACCGTTACGACGACAGGATCGCCAACTTCCTGAGCCGCGAGCACATCGAAGCGACCGCGGCGCTCGACCGCGAGTTTCTCGAGCGCCTGGGGGAGATCGATGAAAGCCTGCTGCAGGGCCAGGACCGGCTGACCTACGGCACGTTCAGACTAAGCCGCCAGAACAGCCTGGATGGCAAGAGGTTTCCGGGCGAGTTGCAGCCCATCAACCAGTTCTTCTCCATTCCGAATTTCTTTGCCGTGCTTGGCAGCGGTGCGAGCATACATCCTTTCAGGACCGTCAAGAATTATGACGACTGGCTGAGCCGTATGGACGGCTACGTCGTGCTGATGGATCAGGCAATCGAGAACATGAAAATCGGTATGCGGGAAGGCGTCGTACAGCCACGTGTGCTGATGGAAAAAGTACTGCCGCAGCTGGAAGCGCAATTTACAGACACCGCGGAAGACAGCAACTTTTTTGCGCCGATCAGGATGATGCCCGAGGATTTCGGCAACGAAGACCGCGAACGCCTTACCGCAGCGTACAAACAGAAAATAGAAAGGGTGGTAATTCCGGCCTACCGGCGCCTCCACAATTTCATTGGCGATGAGTATCTCGGCGCGGCACGCGAATCGGTGGGCCTGTCAGAATTGCCAAACGGCGAGGAGTGGTACGCCTACCTCGTACGATTGCGCACGACCACGGACCTGACGCCGGAGGAAATTCACCAGATCGGGCTGGATGAGGTCGCGCGAATACATGACGAGATGCGCGGAGTGATGAAAGTCGTCAATTTCGAAGGCGATCTGCAGGATTTTTTCGACTTCATGAACAACGACGAGCAGTTCTACTTCGACGAGCCCGAGGAGTTGATCCAGGGCTACCGCGACATGTCCGATCACATTGCGTCGCTCGCGCCGAAGCTGTTCGACGTGTTTCCGAAAACGCCATTCGAGGTGCGGCGAGTCGAGCCGTTTCGGGAGCGCTCGGCAGCAGGTGGCTCGTACTCGCGCGGCGCACCCGACGGTTCGCGCCCCGGCATTTTCTACGCCAATGCCTACGACATCAAAGCACGTCCCAAGTGGGCGATGGAAGCATTGTTCCTGCACGAGGCGATTCCGGGCCACCATTTCCAGATCGCGTTACAACAGGAACTGGAAGGCTTACCGCGATTCCGCCGCTTCGGTGGATACACCGCGTTTATCGAAGGCTGGGGCCTGTATGCGGAGTCTCTTGGCAAGGAGCTTGGCGTGTATACGGACCCGTACCAGTATTTCGGCGCGTTGAACGCGGAATTGTGGCGCGCGATACGCCTCGTCGTGGACACCGGCCTGCACGCGAAGGGCTGGAGTCGCCAGGACGTGCTCGACTACATGGTGAACAACTCGCCGGTGAAGGACGCGCGGGCGGTCAGTGAAGCCGAACGATTTATCGCGATTCCGGGACAGGCGCTGGCGTACAAAATCGGTCAGCTGAAGATTCTCGAGCTGCGCCGGCGCGCCGAAGAAACACTGGGCGACCGATTTGATGTCCGTGACTTTCACGCCGCGGTCCTGCTGGACGGTCCGTTACCGCTGGAAATGCTCGAGGAAAAGATCGACCGCTGGATAGCCGCCCGGGCCTGAATATTGTTCACTTCTGCCGGGCGATGCGGCAGGGTGTCGATGTATGAAACTGGATCGGTTCCTCAGACTGTCGATCGCGCTGCTGATCGTGCTGGTGTTCGTCGTTGCGATCGCGGCGCTGCTGTTTGTCACCGAATCGGCATTGAACGTGTGGGACCGGCTGTTGCAGGGACCGCGACTGTTGCTCTACGCCTATGTAGCGGTAATGGTCGGGCTGGTGATCACGGCGGCGTGGCTGATCATCAAGCTCGTTGTTCGGCGCCGAGTCCCCGAAACGCAGCGGCAGGGCGTAAAACTGTCCAGGGCAGACATCGAGCAGCGGCTGCAGGATGCGGAAAAAGCCGGCGTCGACGTGCGCGAGGCGCAGGCCGAGCTGCAGGAGCTGGCCGCCCGCCAGGACAACGCGTCCGTCCACCTGTGTTTTTTCGGTGAGGTGAGTGCGGGCAAGAGTTCGCTGGTGAAAGCGCTGGTCCCGCAAGCGGACGTGATCGTCGACGTCGTTGCCGGTTCGACCACCGACATCAGGCATTACCGCTGGCGTAACGCGAGTGGTACGCAGATTCTTCTCACTGACGTTCCGGGCACGGGCGGGCACGAGGAAGGGCTCGACCAGAAAGCGCTGGAGGAGGCGCGCCGCGCGCAGGTCGTGCTGTTCGTTTGTGACGGCGACCTTACCCGGGCGGAAAAAAACGCGCTGCACGGGCTGCTCGCAATCGGCAAGCCGCTCATACTGGTGATGAACAAGTCCGACCGCTACAGCGGCGATGAGCGTGCAGCCGTAATGCAGCGGCTGCTGGACCACCTGGGCGACATGGGCAGCGACATGTCGCGCGACCGCGTCGTTGCCGTTTCGGCGGGTGGCGCGCAGGACGTGGTGGAGCGTGCCGCGGACGGCAGCGAGGAAACACAGCGGCGCCAGAGGCCTGCCGACATCGGCGTGCTGGTGGTGGCGATCAATCGACTGCTCGACGATGGCAGGGACGACCTCGATGCGCGGCGTGATCGCGCGGTGTTTCACCTGGCCGACGAGAAACTGTCGCAAGCAGAGGCCCGCTATCGACTGCAGCGGGGAGAACAGATTATCCGCAACTCGACCCGCAAAGCGGTGGTTGGGGCGCTGGCCGCAGTGAGTCCCGGCACGGATATCATCATCCAGGGATTCATCGGCAGCGCAATGACCAAAGAGCTGTGCAGGCTGTACGGTGCGCAGCCCCGCGATATCGACGTCGAGAAGTTCCTGGATCTCAGCCAGAGCCGCGCCGGAAAAGCGTTACCGCTGAGTCTCGCCGTCGCCGGCAACGCCCTCAAGGCCTTTCCCGGCGTCGGTACGGTCGCTGGCGGGCTGGCGCATGCGGTAGCCTATGGCCTGATTTTCGACGCGTTGGGCCGCAGCCTGGTCAAAACCCTTGTCAGGCACGGTGAGCTTAAGCCCGATGTTGCCGCGCGCGAGTTCGAGGACGGCATTAATGAGCATATTGAAGCGGGTGTTCGGCAGGTTGCCAGGATGGCCCTGGACCAGTCGCGCGGCAAAGACTGAATCGACGGTCGGTGACGATCACCTGACGCTGGCGCGGGAAAGCCTCTCCGAGTTGATCGACGACAGCCGCCTGCCTGCCGGAATACGCGAGGCCCTCGCCCACGACTATGCAGCCGTGGAGGCAATGCTGGACAAGCTGCAGCACGGGCACCTGCACATTTCCGCGCTGGGCCGGGTGAGCACCGGAAAATCGTCGCTGCTCAACGCACTTATTGGCGACAAGCGATTCGCCGCGAGCCCCCTGCATGGCGAGACGCAGCATTCGAGCATGCAAGCGTGGTCCGAGATCGAAGCTGCCGGTGTCTACCTGATCGACACCCCGGGCCTGGACGAGGCCGGCGGCGAGGAGCGCGAATCGATGGCGAAGGAGGTTGCACGCCGCTCCGACCTGGTGATCTTCGTGCTTGACGGCGACATCACCGACAGCGAGTTGACGTCCTTGAGGACCTTGCTCGCGCAAGGCCGGCCGGTCGTCGTGGCGCTCAACAAGAAGGATTTGTACACGGCGCATGAGCTGGCCGCATTGCTTGAGTCAGTCCGCAGCAAGACGGCAGGGCTGGTGCATCCCGGTGATGTCATTGCGGTTGCGGCGGAGCCCCGGCCGCAGCAGGTGATCGAGCGGGCGGCCGATGGCAGCGAAGTGGTCAGCGAGCGCGTGCGGCACCCCGATGTCAGCGATCTCAAGACGCGCTTGTGGGACATATTCGAAGCGGAAGGCAAGACCCTGGCAGCGCTCAATGCGAGCCTGTTCGCGTCCGACCTCAGTGACCAGGTCGGACGTCGGATGCTCGAGGCACGACGCAAGATCGGCGACAAGCTCGTACGTACCTATTGCATTGCCAAGGGGGTGGCCGTGGCCTTCAATCCGGTGCCCGTTGCCGATCTGTTCGCGGCGGCGTTTATCGACGTCGGTATGGTGGTGCACCTCTCGCGGGTATACGATCTGCCACTTAGCCGGCGTGAGGCGGGATCGCTGGTCGGCGTGATCGTCGCCGAAGCGGCGGCGCTGATGGGCACCGTATGGGCACTGCATTTCGTGTCGAGTGCCCTGAAAGTCGGAACCGCCGGACTGTCGACGATCGTTACCGCAGGTGCGCAGGGCGCAGTGGCTTACTACAGCACCTATATCGTCGGTCGGGTGGCGGCGGAATATCTTTCCGCGGGCAAGTCCTGGGGGGACGGCGGCCCGAAGAAAGTGGTGCAGGAAATACTCGACAGCCTCGATCGCGATACTGTCTTGCGCGAGGCGAGAGTAGAGATCCGGAAGCGCCTCGGTATGAGCGCCGGCAGCAGCTAAATGGTATGCAAAGAGCAGAAAACCGCGACCGAACGGCGTATGGCGCGAATCTGGGCGACGATTCGCGACATTCCCCAGGGCTCAGTTGCGAGCTATGGGCAGATCGCCGAAATCGCGGGCATTCCGCGTGGCGCACGTCAGGTCGGTTATGCCTTGCGGCACCTGCCGCGCGGCAGCGACGTGCCGTGGTTTCGCGTGATCCAGGCGTCGGGAAAGATCGCCTTTCCACGCGACAGCCGGGCCTTCAGGGAACAGGCGAAGCGCTTGCGCCGCGAAGACGTTGCAATTCTGGACGGCCGTATTGATATGAAAAAATACCGTTGGCAGCCGGATCTCGACGAGTTGCTGTGGAAACCCAGCGCGGCGTGGGACGAAGATTGAACCTGCGAAAGAATATTCGTTCGCGGGCGGTCAACCTCATGCTGCGTTCCGGTAATGTGCAACGGCAGCTGAACGAACTGAAACGCAAAGTCGGCGGCAGGGCACACGAAGTCACCGTGTTTCTCGAGCTCGACGACCCCTACTCGTACCTGTTGAGCTGCTATCTGCCTGCGCTCATGCAACATTACGACATCGAGCCCTCGATTCGATTGACGCGCGCGGTGGGCGGGGAGTACCGGCCGATGCCGGAGCTGCTTGCCGAATACGCGCAGCACGACTGCCGCCTGCTCGCTGCCGAGCTCGGCGTGCAGTTCCTCGACCTCAGTGATGCGCCTGTGGTGGAGCATCGCCGCGCACTACTGGCGGTACTCGCGGCCGAAAGCGAGAGCGATGATTTCACCGCGCTGTTGTTGCGCGTTCTTCGTGCTTACTGGCGCGGCGACTCCGAGTCAGTTTCGCGGCTCGTTGCCGGGGTCAGTCCCGATAGCGGAGTCGCGGATGCCCTGCTAGAGACCAACCAGAAGCAGCTGTTGAAACTGGGGCACTACAATGCGGCCACGATTTTTTACGGTGGTGAATGGTATTGGGGTGTTGACCGCCTGCATTACCTCGTCGACCGTCTCGCCGCCCTGGGACTCAGGCGGGTCGACGGCGAGCACCGTGAGCTGGCGTCACTGCGTCGAGCCATGCAGCCGAACCTGCCCATGACCGTTCCAGCCAGCGCAAAGACGCTGCCTCAATTGCACATGTACTTTTCCTTTCGCAGTCCGTATTCGTACCTGGCTCTGTCGCGTATTTACCGGCTCGCAGACGCATTCGGTCTCGATCTTCGCCTGCACCCGGTGTTGCCAATGGTCCAGCGCGGCCTGGCGGTGCCGCGAACGAAGATCCTGTACATATTGAAAGACGCCAAGCGCGAGGCAGACCGGCTCGGTGTGCCGGTCGGCAAGTTTTGTGATCCGGTTGGCGAGGGCGCCGAACGTTGCATCGCGGTGTATTACTATGCGCTTGCCCAGCGCAGGGAGAGGGACTTCTGCATCGCCGCCGGCGAAGCGATATTCAACCTCGGCATCGACGTTGCAACGGACGACGGAATGCGCTCGGTGACCGAAAAAGTTGGCCTGTTCTGGCCGGAGGTCATCGAAGCAATGGCCGACGACGAGTGGCGCGAAACAGCGCAACGAAACCGCGTCGAAATGACGGAAGCCGGCGTTTGGGGTGTGCCCTCATTCAGAATTGGTGCCGCCGTGCTGTGGGGCCAGGATCGGGACTGGTTGCTGGCGCGCCAAATCGAAGACATGTGCGCCGATGGAGACGGAATACTGGTATGAGTAAAGCTGCAGTTTATTTTTCCCATGGCCAGGAGAGCGGGCCGTGGGGCAGCAAGATCCGCGCGATGGCGGAGCTGGCGAAAAATCTCGATTGCGAGATTCAAAGCGTCGACTATCAGGGTATTGCTGATCCAACGGCACGCGTCGAAAAACTGCTGGACGAGGTACGCAATGTTTCGGATCCGCTCATACTCGTTGGATCGAGTATGGGCGGCCACGTGGCGACCGCTGCCGCGACAGAAGCGGGAGCGATCGGCGTGTTCGTGCTGGCGCCGGCATACTTCATGCCGGGCTACGAGGCGCTTACGCCTCTGCCGCCAGCGATGCCGTTGACCATCGTGCACGGCTGGAATGACGATGTCGTGCCGGTCGACAACAGCATTCGCTTTGCCCGGCAATGCAATGCAACGTTGCACCTGGTCGACGGCGACCACCGTCTCACAGCAAATATCGACGAAATCAACTACTATCTGGAAAGATTCATCACGCAGCTGACGCGCAACGCGCAAGGAGTGTCACGATGAAGAGATTCATGCTGGTCACCCTGTTTGTCCTCGCCGCCTGTGGCAGCGAAAAAAAAGCCGAAGAAGAAGGTGTTTTCGACCCGCTGGTCAATACGATCGACAAGGCGGAGGCGGTCGAGGACGCGGCGCTCAAGCACAAGGAAGAAATGGACAAGCGACTCAAGGAGATGGAGGGCACGGACGGTGGCGAGGAACAGTAATCCAATCAACAGATCGGGGGCAATATGAAACTGGAAACACAATGCATTCACGCCGGTGTGCAGCCGGATCCGACGACCAACGCGCGCGGCCTGGCGGTTTACCGCACGAGCTCGTACGTGTTCGACAGCACCGAGCACGCTGCGAACCTGTTCGCTCTGAAAGAACTCGGCAACATCTACACGCGTATCATGAATCCGACGCAGGATGCGCTGGAGCAGCGAATCGCCGCACTCGAGGGTGGCGCAGCCGCGCTGGCGCACTCGTCGGGAACGTCGGCAACGTTCAATGCAATCAACAATATCTGCAGTGTCGGCGACGAAATCGTGTCCGCCGCAAATCTTTACGGCGGCACCTACACGATGTTCAACGACATCTTTCCGCAGTTCGGCTACAAAGTGCACTTCGTTAATTCGAACAATCCACAGAACATAGCTGACGCGATTACGCCGAAAACCAAAGCGGTATATTGCGAGACAGTGTCGAACCCGGCGCTGGAAGTGGCGGACATCGAGGCTATTGCGAACATTGCACACGAGCATTCGATACCGTTGATTGTCGATGCCACGTTCACTACGCCGGTACTGCAACGGCCGATCGACTTCGGTGCCGATATCGTTATCGATTCGCTGACCAAATGGATGGGCGGGCAGGGCGCCGGTATCGGCGGCATCGTTGTGGATTCTGCGCGCTTCGACTGGAAGAACGACAAGTTTCCGACAATGACACAACCGGATTCGAGCTATAACGGCATCCGCTGGGCCTACGACCTGCCGGAATCGCTGGCACCCGTTGCCTACATTTTGCGAATGCGTGTCGTGCCAATGCGGAATCTGGGTGCGTGCCTGAGCCCCGACAACTGCTGGATTTTCGCACAGGGACTCGAAACGCTGCCGTTGCGTATGGAACGTCATTGCAGCAACGCACAGAAAGTCGCGGAATACCTTGACGATCATCGGCAGGTCGAGTGGGTTCGATATCCGGGCCTTGCCGGTGACTCGATGCATGAAATGAACGACAAGTATCTGAACGGCATGGGCGGCCCGATGGTCGTGTTCGGCATCAAAGGCGGCCTTGAAGCTGGCAAGAAATTTATCGAGGGCCTGGAAATGTTCAGTCACCTGGCGAACGTCGGTGACGCAAAAAGCCTGGCGATTCATCCTGCAACCACGACGCACTCGCAGTTGACGCCCGAGCAGCAGAAGGCGGGTGGCATTGTGCCGGAGCTCGTGCGCCTGTCCGTCGGAATAGAGCACGTCGACGACATTATCGAGGACATTGACAAGGGTCTTGCCGCCGCGGCGTGATCCGCGATCGCTGACACTGCCATCGATCGCGGTGTATCGGCGACCGCCGCGTTTTGAGCAGCCCGCAAATATTGCTGAACGTCGTGCTGTTCGCGATGATCTACTCTGTGGCGCTCGACTTGCGTGGCGTGGATTTTCTGCGCGTAGCAAGGAACCCTGTGCCCGTCGCGGCGGGCCTGGCGGCGCAATTCGTGCTGCTTCCCGTGGCAACGTTTGCGGCGACGCTCGTGCTCCGGTTGCCGGCGAACGTCGAGGCAGGAATGCTACTGGTGGCGGCCTGCCCTTGCGGCAGTCTGTCAAACTTTGTCACCCACTACAGCCGCGGTAACACCGCGTTGTCGGTCAGCATCACCGCGGTTGCCAACCTGATTGCGTTGCTGATGACGCCGACGAACTTCGCCTGGATGGTTGCGGCAAATCCGGAGACGGCCGGCTGGCTGCGCCAGATCGATGTCGACCCGGCAATGATCTGGGTAAACCTCGCGTTCATCCTGGCGCTGCCGCTGAGCCTGGGGCTGATGACGCGCCGCTGGCTGCCCGCTTTTGCAGACCTGGCGCGCATGCCGCTGTCGAGGCTCGCTGTGCTTTCGTTGCTCGTGTTCGTGGTCGTCGCCCTGTTTCGCGACCGTCACCTGTTCCTCACCGGCATCGGCGGGCTGATCGTACTCGTTATCCTGCACAACGCGCTGGGGCTCGCACTCGGTTATTTGAGCGCTGCGATCGTGAAATTGAACACGGCGGACCGCAAAGCCCTCACATTCGAGACCGGCATGCAAAACTCCGGTCTTGCACTTGCTATCATCGGTACGCAGTTCGATGCGGACGTCGGGATGGTCATTGTCGCCGGGCTGTGGGGCACCTGGCATATGATCAGCGGTTTTTCGCTGGCGCATTTCTGGAGGACGAGCGAGAGTGCTGGATAACAGGATCAGGGGCGCGACCGTCTACGATGGCAATGGCGGTGAACCGTATACGGCCGACATCGGAATCAAGGACGGCATTATTGCGGCGCTTGGCGGCGACGTTGGTCGGGCGCGCGAGGAGATCGATGCGTCTGGCGCGATCGTCACGCCCGGCTTCGTCGACATACACACGCATTTCGACGGCCAGGTCTCGTGGGACGAGACGCTGGTGCCGAGTGTCCTGCACGGTGTCACCAGCTGTGTCATGGGGAATTGCGGCGTGGGTTTTGCACCGCTCAGGGAAAACGAGCAAGAGCGCCTGATCAGCCTGATGGAGGGGGTGGAGGACATTCCCGGCTCGGTTCTCGCCGAGGGCATCGACTTTCGCTGGGAGTCGTTTCCCGAGTACATGGATGCCATCGACGACATTCCGCACAGTATCGATTTCGCGGTCCAGGTACCGCACGACGCGCTGCGCCTGTACGTCATGGGAGACCGGGCGGAAAACCTGGAGCCGGCCAGCGAGAGCGACAACGTCGCTATGCAGGCGATCGTTCGCGACGCGCTGCAGGCAGGGGCCGCGGGCTTCAGTACCGGCCGCACGGACATTCATCGCACAGCCAAAGGACAGTGGACCCCGTCATCCGAAGCGACGCAGGAAGAACTTTGTGGCATCTCGGCCCAGTTCGCCGGGTTCGACCACGGTGTTATCCAGGTGGTTTCCGATTTCGACCTGTTGCGAGACAGTGGCCGCTTCGACGAAGAATTCGATCTCATCGATGCGATGGCCGCTGCCAGTGGTGACCGGCCCCTGTCGATGACCTGGTTGCAGCGTGTACCGGGCGAAGACCAGTGGCGTGACATCGAGAAGCGCGTTGCCAGCGCTGCGCAACGCGGGCTTGACATCAAGCTGCAGGCAGCTGCGCGTGGCATCGGCGTGATTACAGGTCTCGACACCAGCTTTCATCCGTTCACCGGCGTGCCGGCATACAAGGAGATTTCATCGCTCCCGCTCGCGGAACGCGTGCAACGCATGCGCGACCCGAAAGTACGCGAGCGTATGCTCACGGAAAAATCGGAACCGCTGGCCGGCGACGGCAGCCCCGTGCCGCCGTTCGTGGACCAGATCCTCGCGCAGATCGACCAGCTGTCTGCGCGCATGTTTCCGATGCAGGGCGAAGTCGATTACGAGCCGCCGGTCGAGGCGTCATTCCTGGCGCGAGCGCGGGTCGCGGGGTGTCGTCCGCTGGAAGCGATTTACGACTACCTCGTTGACGGAGATGGCAACAGTCTTATCTATTTCCCGGTCTTCAACTATGCCGGCGGCAACCTCGATGTCGTTTACGAAATGCTCAATCATCCGCAGGTCCTTGCATCGCTCAGCGACGCCGGCGCTCACGTCGGCACGATTTGCGACGCCAGCTTTCCGACTACCATGCTTGCGCACTGGTGCCGCGATCGCGATGGCAGCAGGCTGCCGCTGCCGCGGGTGGTGCAGATGCTGTCGGCAAATAACGCGGACCACATGGGCTTCAGTGATCGTGGCCGTATTGGCGTCGGTCAACGCGCGGACATCAACGTTATCGATTTCGACAAGCTGGGTTTGCGGCCGCCCGAGATTCGTCACGACCTGCCGGGCGGGGGACGCCGCCTGGTGCAGGAAGCCCGGGGCTACGTGGCGACTCTTGTCAAAGGTGAGGTTGTGTGTGCGAATGGCAACGTGAGCGAGGCAAGGCCTGGACGGCTGATACGGCAGCCGCGACGCAATGCACAGTGCTAGCGGCGTCGCGGGAACGCCTTGACCAGCGCGGCAATCTGGCCCGCTACCTAGCACTATATTTCCAAAAATCAATAGTTTGCCGAAATTGCGAATTGGTTAAGATAGTCGCTAAATGAATTTCCTCCGTCTACTGTTGCGCCCGTGGTACTGGCTGGCCAGTCGCGTATTTGCGCTGTGGGCGCGTCCGGTCGTGCATCCCGACGACCCGGCCGCGCTTCTGACCGACCCGCAACGCCCCGTTTGTTACGTGCTCGAGACAGGGGGTCTCGCGGATACGCTTGCGCTGGAACGCATTTGCCGGCTGAACGACATGCCATCGCCGATTCGCTCGCTGTCGTTCGGCGAATTACGCGAAGCGCACCGCCTTGTCGTTATGCGCCGCACGCATGGACTGCTCATGCAACGCAAGGTAAGCACCGGGTCAATGCGTTTGAAGCGACTGGTCAAAGCGAGTATCGATGCCGGCGGCGAAGAGCTGTTGCTCGTGCCTGTCGCTATTTACTGGGGAAGATCTCCGGACAAGGAACACTCCTTTTTCAAGTTGTTGTTCTCGGAAAACTGGGAGATCGCCGGGCGCACCCGCAAATTCTTCGCAACGCTGCTGCACGGCCGCAATACGCTGCTGCGATTCAGTGACGCGTTGCCGATCATGTCCATTATCGAGGAAGGTATCGATTCGGAGGTCGCGTATCGAAAAGTGTCGCGTATCTTGCGGGTTCACTTTCGGCAGCGGCGTACAGCGACCGTGGGACCGGATCTGTCGCAGCGCGGCTATCTCGTCAACCAGGTGCTGGCGGACCCGCGCGTCGTTCGGGCCGTCGACGCCGAAGCCGGCGATAATCGTGCGCTGCTCGAGCGAACCCGGCACAAGGCGCGCAAGTACGCGCTGGAGATCGCGGCGAACCGGTCCTACCCGACCATCCGGGTACTCGAGCGGGTACTGCGTCGCGTGTGGAACCAGATCTACGACGGCGTAGTGCTGAATCACATCGAGCGTCTGCACGATATCGCTCGTGAGCACGAGGTAATTTACGTCCCCTGTCACCGGAGTCACATCGACTACCTGCTACTCGGCTACATCGTTTACCACCAGGGACTGAACGTTCCCTACATCGCGGCCGGCATTAACCTGAATATGCCGCTGATTGGGCCGATTTTGCGTCGAGGTGGCGCATTCTTCCTGCGCCGGAGTTTTCGCGGCAACAAGTTGTACACCGCGGTATTCAATGCCTATGTGCACCAGATCCTGACCCGCGGTTACCCGGTCAAGTATTTCGTCGAGGGCGGTCGTAGCCGGACCGGCCGTTTGCTGGCGCCAAAGGGCGGCATGCTGGCGATGACCGTCAATTCCTATATCCGCGATTCACGGCGAAAAATCGCCTTTGTCCCGTTCTATTTCGGCTACGAGAAACTGATCGAAGGGGCGTCGTTCATCAGTGAGCTTGGCGGCGCCGCCAAGGAGAAAGAATCATTCACGGGCCTGTTGCGATCGGTCAAGTCGCTGCGGGAAAACTTCGGCAAGGTATACGTCAATACGGGCAAGCCGATCCTGCTGGATCCGATCCTGGACGAGAAACAGCCGGACTGGCGCGACTTTCCGAACGAGCAGGAGGAAAGACCGCCGGCATTCAACAAGATCATCGACGAACTCGGCCGGCAAATAATGTCCGGCATCAATTCTGCAGCCGCGGTCACGCCGATCAGTCTTTTGGCAACCGCCCTGTTGTCGACGCCGAAGCAGGCGATGGGCGCGCTCGAGCTGCACCGGCAGATCCGTCTGTCGATCGATCTTCTCAGTCGCTTCCGCTACTCCGACTCCGTCACGCTGCCGGAAATGACGCCCGAGGAAATCGTGGATCATGGCGAGCGCCTGAAGTTCATTCGCAGAACTTCCCATCCACTGGGTGACGTCATCAACGTTGCCGAGCACGAGGCCGTGTTGCTCACCTATTTTCGCAACAACGTGCAGCATTTATTCGCCGTGCCGGCGTCAGTAGCCTGCTGTTTCATACAGGGTCGGAGGCTCGAACATCGCGAGCTCCAGCGCCTCGTGCGCATGATTTACCCTTTCATGCAAAAAGAGCTGTGCCTCAAGTGGCGCTTCGACGACGTCGACGACGTGACGAGTGCCGCAATTGAAGCATTAATCGGGTTGGGGATCCTGGCGAAAGAGGGCAGTGTGCTTGTGAGGCCGCCTGCAGGCTCCGAACGTGCGTTCCAGCTGCTGTTGCTCGGCCGATCGATGGTGCCGATGTTACAGCGTTTCTACCTGGTGATTTCATTGCTGGTAAAGAACGGTTCGGGCACGCTCAGTCGCGCAAAGCTCGAATCGCTTTGCCAGAAGAGCGCACAGCGCCTCGCGATGGTATACGAACTGCATTCGCCGGACTTCTTCGACAAGGCACTGTTCCAGGACTTCATCAAGACGTTGCGCGATCTCAATGTGTTGCGACGCAATGAAGCGGGATTCCTCGAGTTCGATGACAACATCACGCGGATCGGAGAGGATGCGCGGCTCGTGCTCGGCGAGGAGATTCGCCACAGCATACTGTCATTGACGTTTTCCGGCCCGGGAGTGGATCGTCTGTGAAAGTGGTTTCATTCTACCGGTTTCTCGATATCGCGAAACCGGATTCGTTGCGTGACGCGTTACAGAATCTGTGCGACGACGCCGGCCTGTTGGGCACCGTGCTGGTCGCCAGGGAAGGTTTCAATGGAACGCTTGCAGGCGCGGAGGCGGCTGTGTTGACGGTGTTCGACTGGATCCGTGACGAGTTCTCCATCACGTCTCCCATCGATGCGCGTTGGACGGACGCCGGCACCGCGCCGTTTCGTCGCATGCGAGTCCGTCGCAAGAACGAGGTCGTTGCGCTCGGCCGGCCGGACATCCGGCCCCATCGCGGCACGGGCAGGCACGTCTCGCCGGCTGAATGGAATTCATTGCTGGACGACCCCGACACGCTGCTCATCGACACCCGCAATCACTACGAGATCGAAATCGGCACGTTTCCCGGTGCTCTCGATCCCGGCACGGACAGCTTCCGGCAGTTTGCAGATTTCGCGAAAAATCTGCGTGGTGTCGACCGCGAGAAACCGGTGGCAATGTTCTGCACGGGTGGAATCCGCTGCGAAAAAGCGTCAGCGTTAATGCAGGAACTCGGGTTCAGCGACGTCAACCAGCTACAGGGCGGTGTCCTCAATTACCTCGAGCAGGTTGACCCGCGCGACAGCCGCTGGGCGGGCGAGTGTTTCGTATTCGACAGCCGCGTTGCGGTAGATCGCGATCTGGCCGAGGGTGGCTACGTTCAGTGCCACGCCTGCCGGCGACCCCTGAGCAGTTACGACCTGAAGTCGCCCGACTACCGCGAAGGCGTTTCCTGCCCGCGTTGCATCGACAAGCTTGAAACCGACCGGGCGGCAAGGCTGGAGGAGCGACGTCGCCAGGTGACGCTTGCGCGCCAGCGCGGCATGGAACACATCGGCGCGAAGCCGTCAAAACCAGAATCGTAGCCCGGCCACGGCGAAATACCCGCTGCTGTCCTCGCCGTCGAGCTCGAGAAAATCGGCGGTATCACCGAATGCGCGCCGCCAGCCGAATCCCAGGTATGGGGCCAGTTTGCGTCGTATCTCGTAGCGCAGGCGCAAGCTCAGGTCGAGTTGCCGCACGCCGCGACCCAGACCCAGCTCATCGTCGTCGCCGAAGCCGGCTTCCGTTTCGGCGCGCGGTTGCAGGATCAAGCGTTGCGTGAGGCGCAGGTCGTACTCGGCTTCCAGCCTCGCGGAAAGCACGCCTTCGTCGCTCAGGAACAAAGCGGCGTCAACCTCGAACCAGTGCGGAGCCAGGCCCTGCAGGCCGACCACAGCGTGGCTCCTGGAGGGCCGCGGGTCGAGGTCGTGGCGGATACCGAGCTGCAAATCGAAGAACGGCGACACGGCGCGGCTGTACAGCAGCTGCAGTTCCGCTTCGTGCCGGTCGCCTTCTGATTTGAGCCACAGCCGGTGGTAGTCGCCGCCGGCCCAGCCCTGCACGTCCCACAGATAGTCACCTTCGCCATCGCTTACCTCGACGCGGTCCGCGAGGAAGAAAGCCATCAGATCGTCATCCGCGGCGAAGGTCGGTGAACCCGGCACAGCAAGAAGTGCGACCAGCATGACAACAAGGCCTGGCTGCCGTTCAGGCCGCATTGCCGCTCCCTGCTGCCGGCACCACTGAAACCTGGCTCATCATGCCGGCTTTCATGTGGTACAGGAGATGACAATGGAACGCCCAGTCGCCGGCCGCATTGGCGGTGATATTGGCGGCGAGCCAGGCGCCCGGCTTCACCACCATCGTGTGTTTGTGCGGATTGTGGTGTCCGTTGCCGTTATCGAGTTCGACAAACATGCCGTGCAGGTGAATCGGGTGGTTCATCATCGTGTCGTTGACCAGCACCAGCCGCAGGCGCTCGCCGTGATAAAAGACGATAGGCTCTTCGATCTCCGAATATTTCCTGCCGTCGAACGACCACATGTAACGATGCATGTTGCCGGTCAGGTGCACCTCGACGGTGCGCTGCGGTTTGCGCCGGTCGCGCCCTGCTTTGAGGCTCCGTAAATCGCCGTAGGTAAGCACGCGGTGGCCGGCGTTCTCCAGGCCGGTGCCTGGCTCGGCCAGACGGTTACCGGGATTTTCCGTGACGTTTGCCACCCCGGGGCCGCGCGGGTGATTGTGGGCAAAGCTCGGCAATGCGGCATGCTGCATGCCCGCGTGCTGCGGGCCGTGGGTCGACATGTCGCTGTGCTGCATGGCGGCATGGTCCATGCCCATGTCGTTCATACCCAGCAGTGGTGGTTTGCGCAGCTTTGGCACCTCGGCTGTCATGCCGCGCCGCGGCGCCAGCGTGCCGCGCGCATAACCGCTGCTGTCGATCGACTCGGCGAAGAGCGTGTACGCGCGCTCGTCGTTCGGTTGCACGACGACATCGTAGGTCTCCGCCGTGCCGATCTGGAATTCGTCGATCGTCACCGGCTCTACGTCGACGCCGTCGGCCTGGACCACCCGCATCTCCAGTCCAGGAATGCGCACGTTGAAGATAGACATCGCCGAGCCGTTGATGAAACGCAGGCGCACGCGTTCGCCGCTCTTGTAAATGCCTGTCCAGTTGCCGGCCGGATCATGGCCGTTGATCAGGAAGCTGTACGTAGCGCCGGATACATCAGCTATATCCGTCGCCGTCATGCGCATGCGGCCCCACATACCCCGGTCGGCGAGCGTTGCGGGCCAGCCGGACTGTCGGGCATCCCGCAGCAGATCGCTGGCGGTACGTTGTGTGTAGTTGTAGTACGTATCCTGCATTTTCAGGTTTCTGAAAACGGTTTGTGGATCCTCGAAGGTCCAGTCCGACAGCAACACGACCAGTTCGCGATCGAACTGCACGTTGTCTTCGTGTTCGGGGTCGATGATCAGCGGGCCGTACACACCCAGTTGTTCCTGAAGTCCGGAATGACTGTGGTACCAGTAGGTGCCGTTTTGCACGACGTCAAATTCGTAATGGTATGTGTCGCCGGGAGCAATGCCGGCGAAACTGATGCCGGGCACGCCATCCATGTCCGGTGGAAGTAGCAGGCCATGCCAATGGATCGACGTATCTTCGGCAAGTGCGTTGGACACGTTTAGCCGGATGCGCCGGCCTTCCCTGAGACGCAACAATGGCCCCGGAATAGTTCCGTTGATCGCAAGCGCCGGGGCGCTGCGACCGTCGAGCACTATCGAGCTGTTGCCGATTTTGAGATCAAACACATCCTTGTAGTCAATGTCTTGTTGCAGCGCGCTGCCGGAGAGCGCCCAGGCCGGCAATGGCAGGCAGGCGCTGGCCGTCAGGGTATTGGCAATGAAACGGCGTCGCGTGAGCCGTGGCAGGTAGTGCATGAAATTCTCGCAGGAAAATGGTCGCGGTAAATCAATCGGCGACCCGCAAATTCAAGCGGGCCGAAGACGGGATTGCCGTGACCTAGTCGAGCATTCGCTCGAAACGCGATACCGGGGTTGCCGGTTTCCGGGCGGGGAGCGCACGCAGTCCCGGCGGGGGATGCACGGTCGCTGTGCGTCGCGCACTGGTGACAGGAGCCAGGCAGCAGCTTGAACTGTCGCCGTCATCGGCGGCGCTACGCGCGTCGATGCGGCCCGCCTGGCTGCGGTCCGACTTGATTGCGCTCGAATCGTCACAGTCGCATCCGGTGTCGCAACCCTGCTCGTCAACGGCCGCGTGATGATGTGACTTTGCTGCGGAATGCGATGAAGCTTTTGTGTATTGCAGCATGGCCGGGCATGCGCAGGCGATGCCATTCAGCATCAGGGCGGCCAGCGCGCAGTGAAAGGGCAATTTCAGCGACATTATTGCGCTCAGGCGTCCAGATCCGGAATCAACTCGCTTTCGAGTTGCGTGATCATGTCTTTGAGGATCAGGCGTCTCTTCTTCAGCCGGCGGATTCGGAGTTGGTCGACCATCGGGTCATGGGACAGGCTGTCGATAAGGTAGTCGAGGTCACGGTGATTCACGCGGAGTTCGCGCAGCCTGGCAAAGGTCTTGAAAGATTCTGTATCTACTTTCTCGTTCATCTCGCCACAAGCAGATTCTCAACTGTTCCCGGGTAGCGTCGATTTTAGCCCAGATAGGCGGCAGAGCGGGTCATTGATTGACCGGAACCGTGACGCACATCGGTCATTGCTGAGGCTCGGCAATGCCCACCCAGTCGTAGTCCTGGGGTCCGATGACCAGAAAATGCGGATTGAGAATGTCGTCCTTCTGATTGTACGCCAGGGGGCGGCCGTCCAGCTCGACGACCAGGCCGCCGGCCTGTTCGACCACGGCCTGCGCAGCCGCTGTGTCCCATTCGGAGGTCGGACCGAGTCGCGGGTACACGTCTGCTGCACCCTCGGCGACGCGGCAAAACTTGAGCGAACTGCCCATCGGCAGCATTTCGTAGTCGTCCAGGTGCTCCAGAAATGCATCGAGGCTGGAGCCGCGGTGCGAGCGACTTCCGACCACGCGCACCGGCATGCTGCTCTCGACGGCAACCTGCAGCGGCTGCGGCGGCCCATCACGCTCCCTCAGCTCTGCGCCGTGTCCCTCGCAGCCGACATAGGTCTTGCCCAACACAGGAACGTGCACGATGCCGAAAACCGGCCGGCCCGCTTTGATCAAAGCAATGTTGACCGTGAATTCGCCATTTTTGTTGACAAATTCCTTGGTGCCGTCGAGCGGATCGATCAACCAGTAGGTGTTCCACTGCCGTCGCTCCTTGAACGGCGGCAGGCCGGATTCCTCCGAGATGATGGGTAGCTCCGGAGTGAGTTTTTGCAGGCCGGACGCGATGATCCGGTGTGAGGCCAGATCGGCCTGGGTCAACGGGGAATCGTCGTCCTTGGCTTGTACGTCGAAATCGCTCGCGTACACTTCGAGGATCGCGTCGCCGGCTTTCCGGGCGAGTGCGATTCCCGGTTCGATGAATGACTTGAGGTCCATAGCGGAAATCGGTTGATTGAGGCCGGGGGCTGCGCAGTATAAAGCATTGGCCGGCAGACAGACGGAGAAAGTAATGGGGCCAGACCCGAGAACGGCGCTGACCAGCTGCGACACCCTGATGCTGGATATGGATGGCACCTTGCTCGACCTTGGTTACGACAACTACGTCTGGCTCGAGATGGTCCCGGCTCGCTATGCGGAGCGCCACGGCGTGCCGGAGGCGCAAGCGAGGAAGACGCTACACGCGAAAATGCGCAGTCTGCAGGGCCAGCTGGACTGGTATTGCCTCGACTACTGGAGCGAGATTCTCGACCTCGATGTCGTTGCGCTGCATCGGGAGGTAAATCATCGCATCGGTTTTCTGCCGGGTGCCCGTGAATTCCTCGAATCGCTGGCAGGTCACGAGCTGCGCGTTCTGCTGGTGACCAATTCGCACCAGACCACGCTGGATATCAAGACCGAGGTCACCGGAGTGGCGGAGTTCTTCGACGAGGTCTACACCTCCCACGAGCTCGGTCATGCGAAAGAAGACCAGCCGTTCTGGCAGGCATTGCAGGATGCCGAAGCTTTCGACCCGCGCCGTTCGTTATTTGTCGACGACAACGTTGCAGTGCTGGCGAGCGCACGAAAATTCGGACTCGCAAACCTGCTGGCAATTGCACGCCCGGTCAGTCACGAGCCGATGCGCAAGGTCGAGGGATTCGTGGCTATCGAGGGGGTTTGCGATCTGATGACGACCTAGACCGGCTGTGCGAGCCTGAGCGTGGCCGCGACGATCCCTTATTGCCGCCAGGCCGGCCCTTATTGTGCCCCGGTCGCGGGCGTCGCTTGCGCGGCGCGGGGTGATTCAACTCAGGTAGCAGCGCCGGGTCGTACTTCGCCACCGGAATCTTGTGCCCTATGTAATCCTCGATGTCAGGCAATCCAATCGCATAGGTTTCGCAGCCAAAGCTGATAGCGTCGCCGGCGGCCCCGGCGCGCGCCGTGCGCCCAATCCGGTGTACGTAATCTTCGCGGTCCTGCGGCAAGTCGTAGTTGATGACGTACTGCACGTCCGGAATGTGCAGACCGCGCGATGCGACGTCCGTGCCGATCAACACTTGCAGCTCACCTTTCTGAAACTGCATCAGCATGGCCAGTCGCTTTTTCTGCGCAACGTCGCCCGAGATCGCTTTCGCGTGTATGTCATTGGCTTCGAGATAGTCCTGCAGGCGTTCGGCTTCGCGTTTGGTGTTGACGAATACCATGATTCGACTGGCGCCCATTTCGCGTATCAGTCCGACCAGCAGTGGCAATTTTTCTTTATTTGACGGGAAAAAGATGGCTTGCCGTACGCGATCGGCGGTGACTTTGTCTGGCTCGATACGCACGAGTTCCGGCTCGTTCATGTGCTCGTAGGCCAGCTCCATGACGCGGTTGGACAGCGTCGCTGAGAACAACATGTTGAGTCGCTTGTCGGGTGGCGGCAAGCGGCGCAACAGGTAACGGATGTCCTTGATGAAGCCGAGATCGAACATGCGATCGGCTTCGTCCAGGATGGCCACCTCCACCTCGCTGAGCTTGAACACGCCCTGTTTGAAATAGTCGATGATACGGCCGGGCGTGCCGATCAGGATGTCGACCCCCTCGGAGATCGTCTGGCGCTGTTGCTCGTATCCGGTGCCGCCGTACGCCAGGGCAATGCGAAAGCCCGTTTGCTTGCCGAGCAGCTCCGCATCCCTGGCGATCTGGATCGCGAGCTCCCGGGTTGGCGCCAGGATGAAAATCCGGGGTTGCCGCTGACCCTCGTCGCCTTCCGTCCGCGTGGCATTATTCAGCAGTCGCTGGAATGCCGCGATCAGGAATGCGGCGGTTTTACCCGTGCCGGTCTGGGCCTGGCCAGCCACGTCGTGGCCCTCGAGTGCGATCGGCAGCGTCGATGCCTGGATCGGGGTACAGAATTCGAACCCGGCACCGTCGATACCGGCGAGTACGTCGGGGTGCAGGTCCAAAGCTTGGAACCTGAGGTCGCTCAGATGGTTATCGGTCATGGGCTCGTCGTGAAAATGTGGGTTTTGGGCTTGCAAAATGGCTCGCGAAGGGGTCAAATTGACAGCGTATCGACGCGACAATCGTCGCAATCGCCAGTTTCGCCATCATCGAAATCCTAGAGAGGCCGCGGTAAAGCTGCGACATATTGCCTGATTGGAGAGGCAGCGTCATCCATTTCAATGTTCGTCTGTAGCAGAGCGCACACAACGAGCAGCGTCACTATCGATAACCACATCATTTTTCCGGAGGTAGATCACGGTGAGCGAGCAGATCGTGCACACCAATGACAGCGATTTTGAAACCGATGTTTTGCAGTCAGACAAGGCGGTATTACTCGATTTCTGGGCGGAATGGTGCGGTCCCTGCAAGATGATCGCGCCATTGCTTGACGAAGTTGCGGAGCAATACGCAGACCGGCTGACCGTCGCAAAGCTGAATATCGACGAGAATCCGAATACACCGCCAAAATTCGGCATTCGCAGTATCCCGACCCTGATGCTTTTCAAGGACGGTGCTGTCCAGGCGCAAAAACTGGGGGCAATGTCGAAGTCCCAACTAACTGAATTTCTGGAATCTAATCTGTGAGAGGGTACTTGGGTAATCAAACACGAAGTCGTCCAAAGCAGTCGGCTAAATCAAAGAGCTCCAACGGTCAGGGAAACCGCCGTCGGCGGCGCCGCGGTCAGCAAGAGTCCTATCCGGACGATGACGGCAATCTGGAGGTAATCCCGCCGGATCAGCTCGAGCTTTCCAAGGATGCGATGAACCTGACGGAATTGAAAACCCGTCCCGCGTCGGCGCTGGTGGAGCTGGGCGAGTCCCTTGGGCTCGAAAACCTGGCGCGCTCGCGCAAACAGGACATCATCTTTGCCATATTGAAAGCGAGCGCCAAGAACGGCGAGGACATCTATGGCGACGGCGTGCTGGAAATCCTGCAGGACGGTTTCGGCTTTCTGCGCTCGGCCGACAGTTCCTACCTGGCCGGACCGGATGACATCTATGTGAGTCCGAGCCAGATCCGGCGCTTCAATCTGCGCACCGGCGATACGGTTTCCGGACTCATTCGGCCGCCCAAGGACGGCGAGCGATATTTCGCGCTGCTGAAGGTCGGCCAGATCAACCATGATGCGCCGGAGAACGCGCGCAGCAAGGTATTGTTCGAAAACCTGACGCCGCTGTTTCCGCGTGACAGGCTGGTCCTGGAGCAGGGCAACGGCAGTACGGAAGACCTGACCGCGCGCATCATCGACATGGTCGCGCCGATCGGCAAGGGCCAGCGTGGACTGATCGTTTCGCCGCCGAAAGCCGGTAAAACGATGCTGCTGCAGAATATCGCCTCGGCCATTTCGGCCAACGATCCGGAGGTCACTCTGATCGTGCTGTTGATCGACGAGCGGCCGGAAGAAGTTACGGAGATGCAGCGCACCGTGCGCGGCGAAGTCGTGTCGTCGACCTTTGACGAGCCCGCCAGCCGGCATGTTCAGGTTGCCGAAATGGTCATCGAAAAGGCCAAGCGACTGACCGAGCACAAGCGCGACGTGGTAATCCTGCTGGACTCCATTACGCGACTGGCACGCGCCTATAACACGGTCGTGCCGTCATCCGGCAAGGTCCTGACCGGCGGTGTCGACGCAAACGCATTGCATCGTCCCAAGCGATTCTTCGGTGCTGCGCGCAATATCGAAGAAGGCGGCAGCCTCACGATCCTCGCGACCGCGCTGGTGGACACCGGTTCAAAGATGGACGAAGTGATCTACGAAGAGTTCAAGGGCACCGGCAACATGGAGATCCACCTGGATCGACGCATTTCCGAGAAGCGGGTGTTCCCGTCGATCAACATCAACCGCTCCGGCACGCGCAAGGAAGAGCTCCTCACCGAACCGGAAGAGCTGCAGAAGATGTGGGTTTTGCGCAAAGTGCTGCATCCAATGGATGAGCTTGCGGCAGTCGAGTTCCTGTTGAACAAGTTGCAGGATACCAAGACGAATTCCGAATTCTTCGAAGCCATGAAACGCTAGTCCGGACGGCTCCAGGATTCCCGCTACGTCGTTGATTCGACGCTGTTCAGCCGCGTCTTTTTCCGATCTGATACTTGGAATGATGGCGCTGGCCGGATAGTCTCTGCTGCATCGCAGTCAAGAGGGCCAGCCGTGTCAGATGCGCTGAGGCAAACCGACAAGACGACCATCAGCAGGCACTCCGAACGTGCCACGTACGATCGCGAGGTCGCCTGTGCGATCCTCGACGAAGGGCTTGTTGCCCACGTCGGCGTGAGCACCCCGAACGGCGTCATCGTCATTCCCATGACCTACGCCAGGCTGGATGACGAGCTGGTCATTCATGGCGCGGTGGCAAGCCGCTGGTTGAACAACATCGACGACAGCTTGCCGATCAGCATTTGCGTCACGTTGCTGGACGGCCTGGTCCTTGCGCGAAGCGCGTTCTCCCATTCCATGAATTATCGATCGGTCGTAGCCTACGGTACGGCGCGCCTGTTGAAGGACAAGGCCGAAAAACAGGCGGCTTTCAAAGCGCTTGTCGATCATATGCTTCCGGGACGCTGGACCGATTGCAAACAGCCCGACGACAAGGAAATTGCAGCGACCACTGTGCTGGCGATGAAGCTGGACGAGGCGAGCGTGAAGATTCGCTCCGGGCCACCCAAGGATGCCGAGAAAGACATGGACCAGCCTTACTGGGCTGGCGTCATCCCCCTCGGAATTGCTGTTGGCACGCCGCAGGTCGACCCGGCCTACGACGGCGATGCGGGTGTTCCGGAATACGCGAGCAACTACTCGCGAGGCTGACTGTCGCAGCGCTCCGCCGTATACATGATGTTGGCAATTTTCCAGTTGCCGTCCTGTTTGACGAGCTGAAATGAATTCACGCCGCATTGCACAAGCGCGCCGTCGACCCGCGCCTTGAACGGCGCCCAGAAGGTCGCGATTGTGCCGTGGATCATGATTATCGGGGATTCATAGGCTTCATCCACGGTCGCCGACTCGGCGGAAAGTGCCATGATCCGCTCGATCGTCGACGTCGACTCGGTATGCCAGTCATCGCCGTCCGCCCGCCGCTGAATGAACCACTGTCCGTCTTCGTGCATCAGCCTGCGCCAGGCGTCCGCGTCCCGGTTGCGTAATCCTTCGAACATCTGGTCGATGACGGCAAGAATCTTCGCCTCGTCGTCAATTGCTGCCGTCGCTTTCGGGCAGATACTGCATGCGCTCAACATGAGCGCGACCATCGTTAATATTCTCATTCCTGTCTTGTTTTCCCCCGGCCCGCGATTCACGCCGATGCGGCAATCTCGTAGGCGTCAACGTACATTTCTATCTCGCCGGAATCCAGCAGGTCTGCCAGTCGCATCCCGACCATGGCCAATTCGGCGCTGTCGGACGAGGCGTCATGGTCTGCAAGCGACTCCCAGTCCGTGCATTGTACGAGCTCGATGCCGTCGCAGCGCCGGTACAGGCGCGAGCCCCTGAATCCATGTTGTTTGCGAAGTGTAGGAAGAATTTCTGATTCAATCGCCGCCGCGACTTCCCGGAGCTGGCTTTGCCCACCCGAGAAAATATTGATTGCGGTCATCATTGTGCAACTCCTCAATTGTCGGAGTTTTCAGAGTTATCCTTGTTATGGTGATGCAACTTTCCCCGCGACGCGTCATTCGCCAATGTCCTCGTTCCATAATTCAGGGTGCTGCGCGATGAACTTGCGCATCAGACGAATGCACTCATCGTTATCGGCGATCTCGAGCGTAATGCCGCGCGAGCGCAAATAATCTTCAGGTCCCCGGAAGGTACGATTTTCACCGATTACGACTGTCGGAATCTTGTAAAGCAGGACCGCTCCGCTGCACATGTCGCAAGGCGATAGCGTCGAATACAGCACCGCGCGCTGGTAATCGCTGGCAGTGAGACGACCGGCGTTTTCCAGGCAGTCCATTTCCGCGTGCAGCACGGGGCTGCCGTTTTGCACGCGCTGGTTGTGGCCACGCCCAACGATATCGTCGCCAATCGTAAGGACAGAGCCGATCGGAATACCGCCGGCGGCAACTCCCTTCTTTGCCTCGTCGATCGCAGCGTTGAGAAATTCCTCGCGCACCTCACCTTACCCTGTGAAAAAAAACACGGCGGGAATGCAACCGCGCTAGTCGCTGCGGCCGAATCGAAAATAAAACGTGACCATCAGCCAGATGACGACAATTGCGATAGCCAGGTACATCCAGGTCGATGAAACCGTGCCGCCGCTCTGTATGGCATCCCACTGGTTGCGCCGCTCGAGTACCGACACGGCGAGAATGCCGAACAGCCCCATCACCGGAAGAAAGGTTTGGGTGGCCTTGTAGCAGGAAATCGAGGCCCGGTTTCGCCAAAGGAAAAAACCAATGACATTAGGAATGGCGAAGATTGCCAGCACGATCAAACCGGTGTCAATGTCTTCAAATGCCGACAAAATGCCTGCCACGAGCATCCACGCCGTACCACCGATCTGGCTACCGAACCAGCCGCCGGCGTTCCATTGCAGTGTCATTTCGCCCTCCTGTCGTTCGCGGAGCGCTTGTCAGTCAGCCAGGCAGCCGTTTTCTGATCTGCGACACGGCAACGCTGGCCGCCCTGCGGTCCCGCCTCGGTCGACGAACGAGTTCTCCCGAGCAGTTTGGACAGATTGCGCCCATTTCATCAGTGCAGGATTCACAAAACGTACATTCGTACGAACAGATAAATGCCGTCGCCGTCCTGGTCAGTTTGCTCTGGCAGCGCTCGCATTTGCTCTTCATCTTCAACATTGCGGCGTCAGTTCCTTTTGCGTGGCAAGGCCCGGTGATCACCAGCGATGCAAGGGCAGCACGCTACCCGTGCTGAATTCCGTCGTCTCGCGATGCAGTTCAACATAGCCGTCAGTGCCGCTCAACGCGGTAAAGTCACCCGACGTATTGGTCATGACCGGGCTCGCTTCGATCCGCGCGGCGTCGGTCACGGCAAGCTTCACTGGCAGGAAATTCGTGAGTTGCGGCTTGAACGTTACATCCCGGGTAAGGACCGCGTATTCTGCCCGGGCGGGCGCACGGCCGCTGGCCTGGCGCAGTGCCGGCACGACGTATTGCCGGCAGCAAACGAGCGTCGATACCGGATTGCCGGGCAATGCGAATACCGCCTCCCGGTTCGCGCCGATGCCGAACCACATTGGCAGCCCCGGGCGTTGGCTTATCTTGTGAAAAACCACCTTCACGCCCAGTTCCGCCAGTGCGCCGGGCACGAAGTCCGCCTTGCCCATGGATACACCGCCGCTCAGCACCAGCACGTCCGCGCTGGCAAGATGTTCAGCGAGCCTCGTCTGCAGCACATCGCGATCGTCTGCCAGGTGATCGTGAGCGACGTCGCTGTAGCCATGAGTCTGCAGCATCGCGACAACGGCGGGCCCGTTGGACAGTCGCACCTGGTGCGCTTCGATTGCCTGACCGGGCGCAATGAGCTCGTCACCGGTCGAAATCACGCGAATCGTCGGTTGTGCCGAGACCGACACGGATTCCTTGCCGCAGCTCGCAATGACCGCAACGTCCATTGGCGTGATCCGCGCACCGCGTTGCAATACGCTGGTGCCAGCGCGATGGTCCGAACCCTGTGCATGGACGAAGCGCCTGCGCTCGGGCTGGTAGCCGTCTTCGACAATCGCTGCGCCTTCCACTACCTCGATCCTTTCCACCGGGATCACGCAGTCGCAGCCGAGCGGCAACACAGCGCCGGTCATGATTTCGATGCAGTTGTCCGCGTCAGCGAGTTCGAGCCGTGGCTCGCCTGCGTGCTGGCGCGCCTGGATCCTGAAACGTCGCACGCCGGCGTCGAAGCTGTCGTAGCTGAACGCGATCCCGTCCATCGTGACCCGGTCAAACGGTGGCTGGTCGCGCTCAGCGTGGATGGTTTCTCGCAAGACCCGGCCCGCACAGTCCGCAAGCGCGACGGTTTCGCAACCGACTTCCGGCATTGTGCCGGCGATAAGCTGACTTGCCTCCGACGTGGATATCACGGTCTCAGGCCTCACGCTCGATGGCGCGGTGGCCGATATCCCTCCGAAAGTACACGTCGGGCCAGTGGATACGGTCGACCTGCATATACGCCGTAGCGGCGGCATCGGCGACGCTGTCGCCAAGCCCGACGACGCAGAGCACCCGTCCCCCGTTGGTGGTCACGGCGTCGTTGTCGATCGCAGTGCCGGCATGAAACACTTTTGCGGCGTCCGTCGCGTCCGCCGACAGCCCGCTAATCGGTTTACCTTTCTCGTAGCCTGCCGGGTACCCGCCGGCGGCCATGACCACGCCGAGGGCGGCACGCGGGTCCCAGTCGGCGGTGGCGGATTCGAGGTCGCCCGACAGCGTTGCTTTGCAAAGCGCGACAAGGTCGGAATTCAGCCTGGCCATGATCGGCTGGGTTTCCGGATCGCCCATGCGGCAATTGAACTCGATGACCCTGGGAGTACCGTCCGTGCCGATCATCAAGCCCGCGTATAGAAAACCACGGTAGGTGATTCCTTCCTCGCGCAGCCCGCGGAGTGTCGGGTGTATCACTTCGTCGAGGATGCGCCGCTCGATGTCCGGTGTAACGATCGGTGCGGGCGAGTAAGCCCCCATGCCGCCGGTATTCGGGCCGGTGTCGCCGTCGTCGCGCGCCTTGTGATCCTGTGAGGTTGCCAGCGGCAGAACATTGCTGCCGTCCGTCATGACGATGAAGCTCGCTTCCTCACCCTGCAGGAACTCTTCAACGACCACGCGGCTGCCTGCGGCGCCAAAACGGTTACCCGATAACATGTCGCGTACCGCGGCCTCCGCCTCGGCGAGCGTCTGCGCGACGACCACACCTTTACCGGCCGCCAGGCCATCGGCCTTGATGACAATCGGCGCACCGCGCTTGCGAACGTAGCCAAGCGCGGCATCCACGTCCGTGAAGTGCCTGAAATCAGCGGTCGGTATCTGGTGTCGCTGCAGGAAATCCTTGGTGAACGCTTTGGAACCCTCGAGTTGCGCCGCATCGGCCGTTGGGCCGAAACAGGGCAGGCCGAGCTCCTGGAATCGATCGACGATGCCGGCAACGAGCGGCACTTCTGGCCCTATGATCGTGAGGTCGACGAGTTCTGAACGGGCCAGATCGAGCAGCGCGTCGATGTCCTCCGCGGCAACCGCAACATTCCGCAGCTTCGGCTCCAGCGCGGTGCCGGCGTTACCGGGCGCGACGATAACTTCCGACACATCGCTTGACTGGGCGCATTTCCAGGCAATCGCATGCTCACGGCCGCCGCCGCCAACCACGAGTATCTTCATTTGCCAGCGCTCCTCAATGCCTGAAATGCCGCATCCCGGTGAATACCATCGCGAGTCCGTGCTCGTTTGCTGCCTCAATCACTTCATCGTCGCGCACGGATCCACCGGGTTGAATAATGGCAGAAATACCGTGCTCGGCCGCGCTGTCGATGCCGTCGCGAAACGGAAAGAACGCATCCGATGCCAGCACGGACCCGGCAACGTCGAGGCCTTCGTCGGCAGCCTTGATCGCGGCGATGCGCGTGCTGTAAACGCGGCTCATCTGACCAGCGCCGACACCCACTGTCATGCCGTCCCTGCAGAAGACGATCGCATTTGACTTTACATATTTCGCGACCTTCCAGGCAAACAGCAGGTCGCGGGTTTGCTGCGAGTCGGGTGCTATTTGCGTGACTGTTTTCAGATCTGCCGCGGCGATCTCCCCCGCATCGCTGTCCTGCACCAGCAGTCCGCCAGAGACCTTTTTGAAATCGAGTCCGCCTGCGGCAGCGTCCGCGTCGCCGGTTGCCAGTACACGCACATTTTTCTTTGCCTGCAACGCGGCCCGCGCGTCGTCGTCAACGATCGGTGCGACGATGACTTCGACGAACTGCCGGTCGATGATCCGCCGGGCAGTGGCGCCATCGAGTTTGCGATTGAAGGCGATGATGCCGCCAAACGCAGACGTCGGGTCGGTCGAAAACGCCCGTTCATAGGCGCGAAGGATGCTGTCGTCAACTGCCACGCCACATGGATTGGCGTGTTTCACGATGACGCAGGCGGGTTGGTCGAACTGGCGCACGCATTCCAGCGCCGCGTCGCTGTCCGCGATGTTATTGAAGGACAATTCCTTTCCCTGCAGCTGCTGTGCGCTGGCAAGGCTGCCGGCGACGGCCCGTTGATCGCGGTAAAACGCCGCATTCTGGTGCGGATTCTCGCCGTAGCGAAGTTGCATGATGCGGCGACCGGAATAGAGAAACCGCTCGCCGGGCGCATCGTCGCCGAGCGACGAGCTGAGATAGTTCGAGATCGCCGTGTCGTAGTTTGCCGTGTGCGCATAGGCTTTCGCGGCAAGACGGCGCCGGTCGTCGACAGAGATTCCGCCGGACTGCAGCTTTGCGAGGATTGTTGCGTAATCGGCCGGGTCGACGACCACAACAACGCTCTCATGGTTCTTCGACGCGGCGCGAATCATTGCCGGTCCGCCGATATCGATGTTCTCTATGGCGTCGCCAAAAGTGGCGCCGGGCTGACTGATCGTCTGTTCGAACGGGTACAGGTTTACAACGAGCAGGTCGATCGGTTCGATGCCCATGTCGGCCATCACGGCATCGTCCGTACCGCGGCGCCCAAGCAGCCCGCCATGGATCACCGGATGAAGCGTCTTGACACGGCCGCCCATGATTTCCGGGAAGCCGGTCTTGTCCGCTACTTCAATGGCATCGACGCCGGCGCGGCTAAGCTCCCGGTGGGTACCGCCGGTGGACAGCAGCTCGATTCCCGATTTCGAGAGACCTTCGGCAAATGAAACAAGGTCACGCTTATCAGAAACACTGATAAGCGCTCGACGTACGTTTGTCATGCGGGCCCTTAGGTCAGAAGCGAATAGGTTTTCAGTTTTTTGCGAAGTGTGCCGCGGTTGATGCCCAGTATACCCGCGGCCTGGCTCTGGTTGCCCTGAGTGTAGTCCATCACCGCTTTGAACAGCGGTCGTTCTACTTCGCCTAGCACCAGCGTGTACAAATCACCCGGACGGTCGCCGTTCAGGCTGTCAAAATACTGATTCAAGGCGTCCTCTGTGTGTTTCCTTAGTGGTCTTTTGCTGCCAGGTACATTGAGCGACTTGTTTTTTGTTTTCTTGCTGCCCACGTTACAAAAATCCTGGAAATCGTGCTTACCCAAGCTTCTAAAAATACAGATCACGCCGCCAGCGATGTCTCCCCAACCGTCCGGTCAAAGAACTGCCGCGTATGGCGAATTTGCTCAGAAGCAGTTTCGACGCGCACCACCCTTGACCGGAATTCTTCTGCGTTTATCAGTCCGGCGCAGTACCAGGTTAGGTGCTTGCGAGCCACCCTGACGCCAGTTTTATCCCCATAAAACCGGTACAGGTCATCAAGGTGGCCGAGAATAATATCACGGACTTCGTGTTTATCCAGCGGCGCAATCTTTGTGCCGTGTACCCGGTAATGTTCGAGTTCGCGGAAGATCCACGGCCGGCCGCGTGCGGCCCGTCCAATCATCAAGCCGTCTGGGGAGCTTAGGCGGAAAACTTCAAGCGACTTCTCGGGAGTGTCGATATCTCCATTGGCAATCACCGGAATTTTTACCGAGTTCTTGATGCGCGCGATCGTTTCATATTCCGCATTTCCCCTGAAGCGGCAGGCGCGGGTGCGGCCGTGCACCGCGAGCGACTGAACGCCGCAGTCCTCCGCGATTCGGGCGATCGTTACGCCATTTCTGTGCCGCGGATCCCAGCCGGTGCGGATTTTCAGCGTCACCGGCACCGCGACGGCCCCGACCACTTTCGCAAGGATGCTGGCGACCAGCGCCTCGTCCTGTAGCAGCGCGGAACCGGCAGCTTTGCGGCAAACTTTCCTGGCCGGGCAACCCATGTTGATGTCGACGATATCTGCGCCTCTTTCGACGCACAGCTTCGCCGCGAGCGCCAGTTGGGCGGCGTCCGCGCCGGCAATCTGGATGACGACCGGGCTCGTATCCATGTCGATGTCCAGCCGACGGCGTGATTTCGTGCTCCGCCACAGGCTGATATCCGCGGTCGTCATCTCCGAGGTGGCCAGGCCGGCGCCAAAGCGCCGGCATAACTTGCGAAACGGTGCGTCGGTGATGCCGGCCATCGGGGCGAGCAGGAAGGGGCTCGCCAGTTTGTAGGGACCAATCTGCATTGCCGTACTGTGTCTGATCAGTTCTTGAAGTCTTCGATGGCGCAGCGGACCTCGCCGGGGACGACACGATAGCAGACGTTGAGCTTGAACCCCGTTGCTGCGTCCGACGGGTTGTCGATGGTAATTGCCGCGGTGAATCGTTCACCGGTCTCCAGCGGGCGGCTGGGGTCGATTTCGCCAGCCAGATACTCCGCGGGTTCCAGTACCCGGCTGCCTATGATCTCTTCCCAGCGATCCGTGAGTGAGACGTGTATGAGCGGGTACGGTAACGACTGTTCGGACTGGTTGACGATACGCGACAGGATCGTGAGCCGCTGTCCGTTTTCGTCGGTGCTGCCGTTGGTTGCCTCGAATTGCCAGCCCTTGATGTCCCAATCCGGCGAAATCGGGCGGCCGAATGCGCGATACACCGGTCCGATCGTCTGGTTGAACATGCCGAATGTCGCGAGAGATTCGCGTGACGTGTGCATAAACTGCGCAAGCAGCGCCAAACCCAGGAAGCCCACCGCAAGGTAAATCCGCGCGCCCGGCCGATCCGTGCGGCGGCGGCCACCGGCACCCTTGCTGCGATTGAATACATAGGTATCGATCAGGCTCTCTTCGGCCTGGTCGTCGCCTGCCGCATGATCGCGGCCCTCGACCTCACCGGCATCAAGTGCGTCGCCGACAATGTCGCCTTGCATGACGATCGTTTCGACATTCAGGTCTTTTTCGTCGACGTCGAATTTGTCCCCTGCGATGGTCTTGACCAGCAGCCTGTCGTGGGTTGACGCCAGGAGAAGCTGCTGGTCGATCTCCTTGTTAATGGACTGCTCGGATTCGGATTGGGGTTGAATCAGGTAGTCGTCGTCCGTTGTTGGCACGTCTTCTTGTGCGTGCGCGTCGATGACTTCCGGGCGCGGAGTGTCCTCGACGATTTTGGCGATGGCCAGTTCGGCCGCGGCAGGCTGGTGTTTTTCATCGCCATCTTCGTCCGCGGGCTCCTCTCCCGCGTCATCGCCATTCGCTTCGAATTCCCCGCGTGCCAACGCATCCCGTGCCGCCGCAATTTGCTCTTCAAATACCGCCGTTGAATCGAAATGGGCAACCGGCTCCGGCGCTTCTGCGTCCGTTGCCGGCTCCTTGTCGTCTGCGGCCCGAGCCGCTGCAGCAGCGACTGATTCGTCGCCCGCCACGCCATCGTCCGCCGGCGCATCGTCTGTTTCGTGTGAAGCTGTGATCACTTCTGGCAGGGATTCCGCATCGTCCGGCCGGACTTCGAGGGCGGCGGCGCCCACTTCGTCGAGAATATCGGTCCACTCGTCCGGTTCGATAAGGGAGAAGTCACCCTGCTTGTCCAGAAATTCCGGTGAAACCGGGTCGACGCGGTCGCCTTCGCGACGACGTGGCTTGTCGACCGGTGGCGTATACGGCGTGTGTTCGGCATCATCGAAATCGTCCGGCAGCGGCGTGTTGTCGTCGTATCGTAGTTCGGCGGCGGCGCCGGCCGCGCCAACGAGACTCAGGTTGTGCTGTGTGTCTTCGGGGTCGACGACGTTTACCTGTTCGGTGACGCGCGGCACTTTCTCCGCATCGATAGATCCGTCCGTCTCCACCTGCCACTCGTCGCCGCCGGCATCGCCGTGTTCGTCAGACGGGGCCGCCAGTTCCTCGAGGGTCTGCAACAAACGCTGGCTCTGGGCAGCGAAATCCTCATCACTTGTTTCCGCCGGTGTGTCGGCTGCCAGTTCGGGCCCTGTGTTGAGATTTCCGGGCATCTCTTCGGTCAGGTAATCAAGCGCACTGAACGCATGTCCGCAGCCGCCACAGCGCACACGGCCTTTCGCCTGCTGCAGGACGGTGGCGGTAACGCGAAAAGCAATCTGGCAATCGGGGCATTGCGTATACATCGGCCCGGCTCAGCTCCTGGTGCCTGTCAGACACGCCCAGCCGTCCCTGGTGGTGACCGGCCCGAACGCGATCCATGGGCCATAGGCATCGGCAACCGCGTCGATTTGCTCCTCGAGGATTCCGGAAAGAGCAATCTGACCGCCGTGTGCAAGCTGCTGGCTGATCTCAGCTGCGTGTTCTATCAGCGTGCCGGCGAGAATGTTGGCCAGGACGACATCGTACCTGGCGTCGAGTTTCGCAGCATCCTGTATGACCGAAAAACTTTCCACGACGCCGTTCACAACTGCGTTTTGCCGCGACGCCACCAGCGCCTGCCGGTCGATGTCCAGGCCTGTAGCGTGGCTGGCACCAGACAACAGCGCTGCAATGGCGAGGACGCCGGAGCCACAGCCGTAATCGAGTACGGAGCGGTTTTCCACGCTGATCCCGTCCAGCCATTCCAGGCATAATGCCGTCGTCGCGTGCGTGCCGGTGCCAAAGGCCAGTCCCGGATCCAGCATGATGACCGTGGCCTGTGGATCGTCGATCTCGAATCCCGATGGACAGATCCACAGGTGCTCGCCAAAACGCATGGGTCGAAAGTCCTTGAGCCATTCGCGCTCCCAGGCGCGGTCCTCGAGGACCTCGATGCGATGGGCGGGCAGCGCTGCCAGCGACAGGTCCTGCAGCAGATCGTTGCGTAATGCCGTCAAATCCGCGTCAGCCTGAAACAATCCGGTGATGCGGGTAGCGCGCCATAACGGCGTTTCGCCGGGTGCTGGCTCGAAGACCGGGTCATCACCGGCATCGCTGAAGGTAATTGCGTTGGCGCCGTTGCGTGCAAACACGTCTTCTACACGTTCGGGTGCCAGCGATTCGAGATCCATAACGAATTGACGCCATCCCATCGTCGCTATACCGCTACCGCATGCGCCACCATGAGAGATCCGCGTGGCTCAACCTACAGGCCGAGTCGCTTCTCGAGGTAATGAATGTCCGTTCCGCCGGCCTGGAACGCGGCGTGCTGGAAAATTTCCTGGTGCAGCGGCACATTCGTCTTTATACCTTCGATGACTATTTCCGACAGGGCGTTTCTCATTCTTGCAATAGCCGTCGGACGATCATTTCCATGCGTGATGACCTTGCCGATCATCGAATCGTAGAATGGCGGAACCTTGTAACCGCTGTATATATGGCTTTCCATGCGCACGCCGGGGCCGCCGGGCGCATGCCAGAGCTGCACCAGACCTGGCGATGGCATGAACGTCTTCGGGTCTTCCGCATTGATCCGGCACTCGATGGCGTGCCCGCGTATCTCGATATCGTCCTGGGTGACGCTCAGCGGCTCCCCACTCGCAATGCGCAATTGTTCCCTGACGATATCGACGCTGGTGATCATTTCGGTCACCGGGTGTTCGACCTGGAGGCGCGTGTTCATTTCGATGAAGTAAAACTCGCCATCCTGGTACAGAAACTCAAAAGTGCCGGCACTCCTGTAGCCGATGTCGATACAGGCCTGAACACAGCGCTTGCCGATGGTCTGGCGCTGGTCCTCTGTGATTCCCGGCGCCGGTGCCTCTTCGATGACCTTCTGGTGGCGACGTTGCATCGAGCAGTCACGTTCGCCGAGATGAATGGCATTTCCGTGGTTGTCGGCAAGCACCTGGATCTCGATATGTCGTGGCCGGTCCAGGAATTTCTCCATGTAAACCGTGGCGTCGCCGAAACCCGCGCGCGCTTCCGCCTGGGTTACGGTGATTGCCGACGTCAACGATGCTTCCGAATGCACCACGCGCATGCCGCGCCCGCCACCGCCGGCTGCGGCTTTGATGATGATCGGGTATCCGATCTGACGAGCGATTCGCAGGTTCTCGTCGGAACTTTCGCCCAGCGGACCGTCGGAGCCCGGCACCGTTGGTACGCCGGCCGATTTCATGGCGCGAATGGCCGAGACCTTGTCGCCCATCAGCCGGATGCAATCGGGCGGCGGGCCAATGAATACGAAACCGCTGGACTCGACGCGCTCTGCGAAATCGGCGTTTTCGGACAGGAAGCCATAGCCCGGATGGATCGCGACCGCATCGGTTACCTCTGCGGCGCTGATGATCGCGGGCATGTTCAGGTAACTTTCGGCCGACGCCGGTGGGCCGATACACACGGTTTCGTCCGCGAGCAGTACGTGCTTCAGGTTGTTGTCAGCGGATGAATGCACGGCAACGGTCTTGATGCCCATTTCCCGGCAGGCGCGCAGGATGCGCAATGCAATCTCTCCGCGGTTGGCAATGACGACTTTGTCGAGCATGATGCGCGCCCGATCAGCCGGCGTCGCGCTGGTCGATGACAAACAGAATCTGGCCGTATTCGACGGGTTCGCCGTTCTGCACGCGAATCGATTTCACCACGCCCGAGAATTCCGACTCGATCTGGTTCATCATCTTCATCGCCTCGATAATGCACAATGTGTCGCCTTCGTTCACTCGATCGCCGACCTCAACGAACTGCGGCGAACCGGGCGATGGTGCCGAGTAGAACGTGCCCACCATTGGCGCCGTGACAGCCGAGCCCTCTTCTTCGAGGTCCAGGTTCGCGCCCGGCGGCTCCGGTGCGGACGGCGCAGTGGGGGCGGGTGCAGCAGCGGCCGGCGCAGCCGCCGCTAACGCAGGCGCGGGCATGACTGGCGCCGCCATGGGCGCAATCGTCGGAGCGCCATGCGAATGCCGGCTGATGCGCACGGATTCCTCGCCTTCCGTGATCTCGATTTCCGCGATGCCGGATTCATCCAGCAGCTCGATCAGTTTCTTGACCTTGCGTATGTCCATTCTTATTCCTCTGCATTCTCGAGTTGCTGAACGGCAGCTTTGAGCCCCAGCTCGTAACCGATTGCGCCGACGCCGAAAATGCAGCCGGCGGCAATGTCACTGAAGTAACTTTTGTGGCGAAATTTTTCCCGTGCGAACACATTGCTCAGGTGAATTTCGATGAACGGAATGCCAACAGCCAGCAGTGCGTCGCGCATCGCAATGCTGCTGTGCGTAAACGCACCGGGGTTGAGCAGTATGAAATCGACGCCTTCGGATGCCGCGGCGTGGATGCAGTCGACCAGTTCATGTTCGGCGTTGCTTTGAAAGCAGCTCAGCGAATGCCCGAGTGACTGTGCCCGGGCGGTGAGTGCCGACTCCAGCGCGGCAAGGCTGGTATGGCCGTAGACACCGGGTTCGCGCGTGCCAAGCAGGTTGAGATTCGGACCGTTGATGAGCAGAAAACCCGCCATTTTCACTCTTGCGTGCCGTTTTCCCGGAGATGGCCGCAATTCTATACTTTTTCGCAGCAAATGGCGCAGTTTTCTCCTGCGATGCGGTACCCGGCGAATTTCCGGCCGCAGCCGACAGCGTCGGTGGGGCCGGCGTTACAGATCCTCAAGGGCGTCGCGGGCAGCTGTGATGGAGAGACCGTCGTCATCCAGGCGCTGCAGCACTTCGACGATCAACTCGACGTGTTCCTCGACGATCTCGCCGATATGGGTTTTCAGCAGCTGGCCGTCGCGGGTAATGACCAGCGTAAACGGCAGGCCGATGAACTCGACGCCGGTCGACTCGGCCGCTGCCATTGCGTCTTCCTGCCCGACCAGAATGGGATAGTTGAACTCGGCTTCCTTGGCGTAATCGGTGACGTCTTCAATAAAATCGACGGCGATTCCAATAACCTGCACACCGTTGTCATCCTGCTCGCCCTGCAATTTCTTGAGCAGGGGAATTTCGCGACGGCAGGGCGCGCACCAGGTGGCCCAGAAATTGACGAGGCGGGGTTGGCCGTTCCAGTCGGACAGGTGGCGCACATTACCGTCCATGTCGTTCAGCGAGAAGTCGACGACCCTCGCGGTATTGTCGACTTCCGCCGGCTCCGTCGCGGTCGGCTCGTCGACTGTGTCGTCCGCAAGCTGGTACTGGTAGGTGAGGTATCCCGCTAGCGCCGCGATGACGATGACCACCGCAACCACCATCTTGTTATTCATTCTTACTTCCCGACGGTCTGTGCCGTAATTGTCGCGCTATTGCTGCCGAACGCCAGTTCGATGCGTTCGATGAATTTGGCGGCCTTCATGTAACCGACGACCTCGTAGCCGGTGCGCTGAATGCCGTTCTTGTCGAAAAAAATAATCGTCGGTGGACCGAACACGCCAAAGCGTGCCAGCAGTGCCTGGTCTTCCTCATCGTTTGCCGTAACGTCCGCTTGCAGCAATACCGTGTTCGCGAGCGCGGCCCTGACGCCGGCATCCGGAAACGTGAATTTTTCCATCTCGATGCAACTGACGCACCAGTCAGCGTAAAAGTCGAGCATCGCGGTCTTGCCCTGTGCCGCAGCAAGCTCAAGTGCCGCATCGAGTTCGTCGACGGTCTTGATGCGCTGGAACTCCAGGCCTTCGTGAGCAATGTCACTGCCCTGGCCGCCGCCCACGGTGAATCCTTCGAGAGGTCGCAGCAGGCTGTGACCGCCCGACAACGCGCCGAACAGCAGAATCGCTCCGTATATCACGGCCATGACGCCAACGCCTTTGCCCAGCTTCCGCGAGCTGGCGGCATCCGGCGTCAGGGTGGTAAGGCCGCCGAGGAAAACGCCGCCCATGAAAATGAGCGCACCCCACATTGCCAGGATGACGCCGTCCGGCAACATACGCGACAACATCCAGATCGCGAGGCCCAGCATCATGAAGCCGAAAGCGTTTTTGACCGCAACCATCCACGGCCCGGCCCTGGGCAGGAATTTGCCCTGGGCGGCGCCAACCAGCAACAGCGGCGCGCCCATTCCGAGGCTCATGGCAAACAGCGCGATGCCGCCACGCAGCATGTCGCCGGTTTGTGCCATGACGGTCAGCGATGCGATCAATGCCGGCGCGACACAGGCCGTCACGATAAGCGATGACAGAGCGCCCATGACGAACGCGCCGACCATCGTGCCGCTCTTCTGATTGCCGCTTACACTCGACAGGCGGCTCTGCACCGCCGACGGCATCTGCAGGTCGTACATGCCGAACATGCCTAAAGCGAGGAACACGAAAAGCCCGGAGAACAGCGTCAGCACCCACGGTTGGTTGAACGTTGCCTGCAGTTGCAGCCCGGCCGCTGCGGCGGCAACGCCGGCGGCGGTGTAGATCAGGGCCATGCCCATGACGTAACTCACGGCCAGCATGAAGCCGCGGGTCGGGCTGACGTTGTCGCCTTCGCCGGCAATGATGCCGGAAAGAATGGGCACCATTGGCAGTACGCAGGGCGTGAACGCCAGCAGGAGACCGGCGCCAAAAAACGTGGCGACAACGATGACAAGGCTGGAACCAGTGATGATTTTCGCGAGCTTCGACTGCTCCGAGACCGGCGTTGCCGGTGCGGCCGAGGCAGCCGCGAGGGCGGAAACGGCGGTGGCGGTGGGCAAAGAAACGTCGAAGCTTCGGGTTACCGGCGGATAGCAGATACCGCCGTCGGCGCAACCCTGGTAGGCGACCTCCAGCGTGAATTCCATGGCTTCCGGCGTGGCCCGTCGCAGAACCATCTTGCCGAACACGTCGTTGTGGTAGACCTCCATCTCGCCGAAGTACTCGTCGACCTTCATCTCACCGGCGGGCAACTCGATACTGGCAACCTGGGCGCGATCCGAAATGGCCCTCGCGGTGATCTTGTCCTTGTACAGGTAGTAGCCGGGCGCGACCTGAACCGCCAGTTCGACGGTGTTGCCGTCCAGCGGCGTGACCACCGGACGAAACGCCTCGTCGACCGGCAGGAAGTCGCCGAGACCACCGGGCGTGGCGCCCAGCTCGAATTTGGGGCCCTGGTCCGACGCGGCAACGAGGTCGACGCTCGCGTTCCATTCCTGCGGCGGGTAGCAGATGCCGAGATCCGCGCAGCCCTGCGACCTGATGACCAGCATTGTGGACGCCGGCCGTTCGCCAACGACCGTGTACGGAATAGTGACGTAAAAGCGCTGCCGATAGACCTGCTGCACGCCGAAGAACTCGTCTTCGTGGTGCCGGCCCTGCGGCAGCGTGTAGTCGCCCAGCAGGACATTGCTCGCGCCGCTTTCGAAAGAGAGTTTCTTCTTGTACAGGTAATAACCGTCCGCAATCGCCCAGTCGATTTCGAACGCGGAGCCGGTATCGGCCACGGCGTAAGCAAAGGCGTCCTCCGGGCGCAGGATCTCTTCGTCGGCCAGCGCGGCGACGGTCCCTGCCAGGAGCATCGCCAGCAGCACAAGTCGTTGAATGACAGTCGTTTTCGGCATTATTGCGGGTTTTCCGGTATGGCGTATGGCAACGCGGGCCTGTTCGTACATATTGGACCTTGTCCGGCACGGCTTTGTTACCGTCCGGCCGATCATTGGCTCCGGCCGGCCTCGCAGGATACCGGCCGCCGGGCCGGCTGTCATCGAACCAGCCCGCATAAAACGGCGCCTGTGTGCAGGCTGCCCGGCCGGGTCGCCCGCGAAACACTTGAATTTTGCTCGCGCATCCCTATTATTAGCACTCCCTGAGGTCGAGTGCTAACAACGGCCCATTCTTTAAGCCAAAAACATGGTTTAAAAACAATAGTTTAGAGGAGATCCAATCGATGAAGATTCGTCCGCTTCATGATCGAGTTATCGTAAAGCGCATGGAAGAGGAGCGCACGTCCCCGGGTGGAATCGTTATTCCCGACGCTGCGGCCGAGAAGCCCATCAAAGGTGAGGTCATTGCCGTCGGCAATGGCAAGATCCTGGAATCGGGTGAAATCCGTGCCCTGGATATCAAAGCCGGTGACAAGGTGCTGTTCGGCAAGTACAGCGGCACCGAGGTCAAGGTCGAAGGTGAAGAGCTTCTGGTAATGAAAGAAGACGACATCATGGCCGTTATCGAAGGCTAGTCGTCAATCCGACGCACATATAGATTTTTGTAGGAGAATTAACATGTCCGCTAAAGAAGTACGCTTCAGCGACGACGCACGCCAGAAGATGTTCAAGGGTGTGAATGTCCTGGCGAACGCCGTCAAAGTGACCCTTGGTCCCAAGGGCCGCAACGTAGTGCTCGATAAGAGCTTTGGCGCACCGACCGTCACCAAAGACGGCGTTTCGGTTGCCAAGGAAATCGAACTCGAGAACAAGTTTGAGAACATGGGCGCGCAGATGGTGAAGGAAGTCGCTTCACAGACGTCCGACGTCGCCGGCGACGGCACCACGACAGCCACGGTTCTGGCTCAGGCCATCCTGCGCGAAGGCCTGAAGTCTGTAGCCGCCGGTATGAACCCGATGGATCTGAAGCGCGGCATCGACAAGGCAACGGTCGCCATGGTCGAGCAGTTGACGAAGATCTCGAAGCCCTGCGAAGACGACAAGGCGATTGCACAGGTTGGCAGCATTTCCGCGAACTCCGACACGGAGATCGGCGAGATCATCTCCCAGGCTATGCAGAAGGTCGGCAAAGAGGGCGTGATCACGGTCGAGGAAGGCTCGGGCCTGGCTAACGAACTCGACGGCGGCGAGGGCATGCAGTTCGACCGCGGCTACCTGTCGCCATATTTCATCAACAACCAGCAGAGCCAGAGCGTGGAGCTCGAGAATCCGCTGGTGCTGTTGTTCGACAAGAAAATTTCCAACATTCGCGATCTTCTGCCGGTACTGGAGAGTGTTGCCAAGTCCGGTCGTCCGCTGCTGATCATCGCGGAAGACGTCGAAGGCGAAGCGCTGGCAACGCTGGTCGTCAACAATATCCGCGGCATCGTGAAGGTTGCGGCCGTTAAGGCACCCGGCTTTGGCGATCGTCGCAAGGCCATGCTGCAGGACATCGCAGTTCTGACCGGTGGCCAGGTGATTTCCGAGGAAGTCGGTCTGTCGCTGGAGAAGACCACGATCGAGGATCTCGGTGAAGCCAAGAAAGTACAGATCACCAAGGAAAACACGACGGTCATCGACGGTGCGGGACGTGCCGAAGACATCAAGGGCCGGGTCGAGCAGATCAACGCCGAGATCGAGGAATCCAGCTCGGACTACGACAAGGAAAAACTGCAGGAACGCGTTGCCAAGCTGTCCGGCGGTGTTGCCGTAATCAAGGTCGGTGCTGCGACGGAAGTCGAGATGAAGGAAAAGAAAGCACGCGTCGAGGACGCGCTGCACGCTACACGCGCCGCCGTTGAGGAAGGTGTTGTTGCTGGCGGCGGTGTCGCGCTCATTCGCGCCGTTGCCAAGATTTCCAAGCTCACCGGCGACAATTCCGACCAGAATGTTGGCATCAGCATCCTCAAGCGCGCCGTGCAGGAGCCGCTGCGTCTTATCGTGGAAAATGCGGGCGGCGACGCCAGTGTTGTTCTGAACCGGGTCGCGGAAGGCGAAGGCAGCTTCGGCTACAACGCTGCGACGGGCGAGTACGGCGACATGGTCGAGGCCGGTATCCTGGATCCGACCAAGGTCACGCGCTACGCGCTGCAAAACGCAGCCTCTGTCTCCGGATTGCTGTTGACGACCGAAGCCATGGTCGCCGAAGCGCCGAAGGACGAGTCCGCTGCACCGGCAATGCCTGACATGGGCGGCATGGGTGGCATGGGCGGCATGATGTAAGCC
>JAHHOT010000183.1 GCA_018677555.1 Gammaproteobacteria bacterium
TTCTTGCACTGGCCAAGAATGTACCTGGCGACAGTGAGGGCAAACTCGTTCCGAATCCTTACGAGACATGGCAAGAAGTTGATCCATCGCTGCCCGCTTTGGAAATTGAAGTGCTTGGCCCGCCGCCAACCTCAGGAACGCGCGACGCATTCGTCGAACTGGCGATGGAAGGCGGTTGCAAGACTATTCCATGGATTGCTGCACTGAAGAAAACGGACGGCGACAAATACAAATCCGTATGTCACACGATTCGTGAAGACGGCGCTTACATCGAGGCCGGCGAGAACGACAACCTGATCGTACAGAAACTGCAGGCGAATCCATCGGCATTCGGCATATTCGGCTTCAGTTTCCTGGACCAGAACGCCGAGAAAGTGAAAGGCGCCGCGGTAGACGGATCGGCACCCACCTTCGAATCCATCGCCGATGGCTCTTACCCGGTGTCCCGACCGCTGTTTTTCTACGTAAAGAAGGCACACGTCGATGTAATACCGGGACTCCGCGGCTTCCTGCGTGAATTTACCAGCAACCGGGCGTGGGGTGACGAGGGCTACCTGTCGGACCGCGGTCTCATCCCGCTCGGGATCGAGGAGCGTTCGGCGATCGCCGCGCGCGTTCGCGACCTGACGCCGCTGTCCGTGGCACAGCAGTAACTGCTGTGCCACGGCGGTAGCCGCGATCCAGTCACAAAAGGTTGAGGCTCGATGCCGGCAACGACTCTCTCAATTCTTCTCGCGGCTATTGCCGGTGCTGCCTTCTTCCTTGGCAAACAGCGCGCATTTGCCGTTGCCGGCGGTCCCGGCAACATTACAAAGCTGCACTCTCTGCCCGGCTACCACGGCTACTTTGCCATACTGTGTGCACTGCTGCCGTCGATGCTCATTTTGGTGCTGTGGCTGGTTGTCGAACCTCGGGTATTGACCGCGCTTACGATTCAAAGTCTGCCGGACGCGCAGCGATCCATGGCACCCTCGGAACTGGATTTGCTGGTCAACAACATTCGCAACCTTGCCGCCGGCGATGTTGTTGCCGGCGAGGTCAACGCGGTACTTACGAACGCCTCGCAACGCATTCAGGAATTGCAGGAGACAAGCCGGCGACTCCTGGCGGTGACCTGCATCGGAATCGCGTTACTCGGTGCCACAGTCGCGTGGCGCAGAATATCGCGCGCATTCCGCGCGCGAAACCAGGTCGAAAGCGTCATAACCGGCCTGCTGATCGCCGCATCGAGCATTGCGATCCTGACCACTCTCGGCATCGTAATGTCGGTGCTATTCGAAGCGATCCGTTTCTTCCGCGAAGTGCCTCTCACGGACTTCCTGTTTGGCCTGGAATGGAGCCCGCAAACGGCAATCCGGGCGGACCAGGTCGGATCCTCGGGCAGCTTTGGCGCAGTTCCCCTGTTTACCGGCACACTCCTGATCACTGCAATTGCAATGTTTGTCGCTGTGCCGGTCGGTCTGATGACGGCGATATTCCTTGCCGAATACTCGAGCAAGAGAATCCGCGACGTTGCGAAACCGCTGCTCGAGATCCTGGCGGGTATACCGACTGTCGTCTACGGCTTTTTTGCTGCACTTACGGTCGCGCCGGCCATCCGCAACGCGGGTGAGGCCGTTGGCATTAGCGTTGCCTCCGAGAGTGCCCTGGCCGCCGGGCTGGTAATGGGAATCATGATAATCCCGCTGGTTTCATCGTTGTCGGACGATGCGATCAATGCCGTGCCCCGCGCGATGCGTGATGGCGCGCTCGGCCTCGGTTCGACGCGCTCCGAAACGATGAAACGCGTTATTTTACCGGCCGCTCTTCCCGGCATTGTCGGTGGCATCCTGCTTGCCGTATCGCGGGCTATAGGCGAGACAATGATCGTCGTGATGGCCGCCGGCCTTTCGGCGAACCTGACCGCAAATCCCTTCGAGGCAGTAACTACAGTTACCGTACAAATCGTCACGCTCCTCGTCGGCGACCAGGAGTTTGACAGTGCAAAGACACTGGCCGCTTTCGCGCTTGGCCTCATACTATTCGTCGTTACCCTGGGACTTAACGTCGTGGGGCTTCGAGTCGTGCGCAAATACCGCGAGCAGTACGACTGATGAACAGGGACACGTCAATCTCCACCCGCGACAAGGTTGCTGCCGGGCTGCGCAAGCGTCACCGCAGTGAACTTACGTTCCGGGCGTTTGGCTTCATTGCCACTGCCATCGGCATTCTTTTCCTTGCGGTATTTTTCTGGAGCCTCATCGCACAGGGATACACAGCGTTTTCACAAACCTACCTGACACTGGACATCGAGTTTTCGGAAGAAGCGCTGGCGCCGGGCGGTCAGCTGGATCTCGAGTACGCCGACTTTGACGGCGTGGTGCGCCAGTCGCTTCGACAGTTACTCCCGGACGCCACGGACCGGCGTGCCAGGCGTGAAATGAACAGGCTTGTCAGCATCGGGGCGGGTTACCAGGTTCGCGATGCGATCCGCGATGACGAGAGCCTGTTGGGCACCACGCAGACGATGCGCGTGCCTGCGGCATCGACCGTCGACATGGTCATGAAGGGAAACATCGATCGTACCCTGCCGGAGGAGCAGCGAACGGCGAGTGATCGTCAGCTGGCCTGGATCGACCAACTGGCGGAGCAGGGCCGGCTCGAGATGGGTTTCAATACCGCGCTGTTTACCAACGGGGACTCGCGCGAGCCCGAGCTGGCAGGCATCCGCGGCGCCGTCATGGGGTCTCTGTACATGCTCATAGTCGCTATCGCCGTATCATTTCCGGTCGGCACGGCAGCAGCGATATACCTCGAGGAATTTGCACCAAAGAATCGTTGGTCTGACCTCATCGAAGTGAACATCAACAACCTGGCCGCGGTTCCGTCGATCGTGTTTGGACTGCTAGGCCTGGCGGTATTCATCAACTGGATAGGCATTCCGCGGTCCTCGCCGCTGGTTGGCGGTTTTGTACTGTCGCTCCTGACACTACCGGTCATCATCATTGCATCCCGTGCGGCCATCAAGGCGGTGCCGCCGTCGATTCGAGAAGCGGCACTGGGCTTGGGCGCGTCGAAAATGCAGGTGGTCGGGCACCATGTCCTGCCGCTCGCGCTGCCCGGCATGCTGACCGGCGCGATCATCGGCATGAGTCGCGCGCTCGGCGAATCGGCGCCGCTGCTGATGATCGGCATGGTTGCGTTTATCGTGGACGTGCCGGCGGGCTTCACGGACCCGGCGACGGCGCTGCCCGTGCAGGTTTATCTGTGGGCGGATAGCCCCGAGCGTGCGTTCGCAGAACGCACATCGGCTGCAATTATCGTGTTACTCGCATTTCTGCTGGTGATGAATCTGACGGCCGTTATTCTCCGAAAACGCGTCGAAAGACAATGGTAGGTATTGCATTGACCAGACAGGCATTCAAAATGGTACGTACAGATCAAGATCAGCTGCGCCCGACAGACCAACAAGAAAGAGGCACAACAGTGGACAACGAAGTAGCGGTCGCAACCGGTGACGCAATGGAGCATGTCGAGTACGTGGAATCTGACGCAAACCCGTCCGGCGATACGGTCGGCAATGTCAAAAGCGACGACGCCTTTATTTCCGCGGAGGACGTCAACGTCTACTATGGCGATAATCACGCGATCAAGAACGTGACGCTGGAGATTGGCCGCCAACAGGTGATTGCCCTGATCGGTCCTTCGGGTTGTGGCAAATCCACGTTCTTGCGCTGCCTGAACCGCATGAACGATTCCATCGATTCGGCCCGTGTGACCGGCCGGATAACGCTGGACGGTGAAGATATTTATGCGAAGAACTTGGACCCGGTGCTGTTGCGCGCCCGTGTCGGTATCGTATTCCAGAAGCCGAATCCCTTTCCCAAAACAATCTACGAAAATGTTGCGTATGGGCCGCGCATTCATGGCCTGGCCGCAAATCGCTCGGAGCTCGACCAGATCGTGCATACCAGTCTTGAGCGGGCCGGCCTGCTCAAGGAAGTAAAAGACAGGCTCGACGAGCCGGGCACCAGCCTGTCCGGCGGCCAGCAGCAACGCCTGTGTATTGCGCGAACGATCGCGGTCAACCCCGAAGTCATCCTGATGGACGAGCCTTGCTCGGCGCTCGACCCGATCGCCACGGCGAAGATCGAGGACCTGATCGACGAGCTTTCCGAGAATTACGCGATCATTATTGTCACGCACTCGATGCAACAGGCAGCGCGCGTGTCACAGCGCGTCGCCTACTTCCACCTCGGCAAGTTGATCGAGGTAGACGAGACCAGCAGGATTTTCACGAATCCGCAGCACAAGCTGACCGAAGACTACATCACCGGCCGTATCGGCTAGCGACCGCAGCAGATTTGCGGCGTTGCCCGGCCGGGCCCGCCGATTTTCGGTCGCGACCACGCCGGTCTCGGCATCTACCTATTTTTAAGCTGCAGTCCAGTGCGTACCGTGGATAAGGTACTGACACCGAGGGTTTCGCCGTGGCTATGCCATCTGTACCTGTAAGCATGTCGCGCCTGGTCGAGCTCGACCGCGAGCAGCCCGTATGGGAGCGCTGCTTCATGGTCGCGCCGCTGGTGCTGATCGGCAGCCGCGATGATGACGGCTCGCTCGATCTCGCCCCGAAACACATGGCAATGCCAATGGGCTGGGACAACTACTTCGGCTTCGTCTGCAGTCCACGGCACCGCACCTGCTCGAACATAGCCCGCAGCGGCGAGTTCACAGTGAGTTACCCGAAGCCGTCACAGGTTCTGTATGCCAGTCTTGCTGCCTCTCCGCGCTATGCTGACGGGCCGAAATCGGTGCTGGGCGCGTTCGATACCTTCGATGCGCGCCAGGTGGACGGCGAATTCATCGAAGACGCTTATCTGTTTCTCGAGTGCAAACACTACAAGACCATTGACGGATTCGGTGACAACTGCCTGATCACCGGCGAAGTCCTGGCGGCATACGCCGATCAGGACTACCTGCGGGCCACCGAGGTGGATGAACAGGAGCTTATTCACGAGCACCCGCTGATCGCCTATCTGCCGCCGAGTCGCTTCGCCACAATCACCCGCTCAAACGCGTTCCCGTTTCCGGCCGATATGAAGCGGTAAGCATGAACGGGCCATTTGCTGACCAGATTCTGAACTACATCCGGGGTCAGCGCGCCGCGATGCTGGAGTTGCTTCAGCATATGGTGGAAGCCGAATCGCCCTCGTCTCATCCCGACTCGCATCGGCTGATGCGCGCCACGCTGACCAGCGCGCTCGAAGAGATCGGCTTCACCGTGCGCCTCGTTCAGCCGAACGGCGCATGCCATCATGTTTATGCCCGCCCCGCGGAAAGATCGCGCGGCAAAGGCGTGCAGCTATTGATCGGGCATTACGACACCGTCTGGCCGCTCGGGACCGTTGCCCAACGTCCGTTCGAGGTCGACGGCAATATCGTCCGCGGCCCGGGCGTACTGGACATGAAAGGCGGCCTTGTCCAGATCGTGTTCGCTCTCAAAGCGCTGCGGGAGCATGACCTGGCACCCGCCCTGCTCCCGGTTGTGTTTATTAATGCGGACGAAGAAATAGGCAGCCGCAGCTCGACCGCAACAATACGCCGACTGGCACGGCACGCGAAACGTGCGTTTGTCCTGGAACCGGCGTTGGGCGAGGATGGCCTGATCAAGACCGAACGCAAAGGCATCGGTCGATTTACGATCACCGTTCATGGAAAAGCAGCGCATGCGGGGCTGGACCCGGAGGGCGGCGCAAGCGCCATCCTGGAGCTGTCGCACATCATTCAAACGCTGTTTTCGCTGAATGACGCGGAGCGTGGCGTCACCGTGAACGTCGGCATGGTCGACGGGGGTATTCAGCCTAACGTCATCGCACCTCACAGCCAGGCTGTTGCCGATGTTCGCGTGCCCACCATTGCCGACGGCCAAAGAATCGAAAAAACCATCCACGGCCTCACCCCAACGACACCCGGCGTTCGGCTCACCATCGAAGGCCGCATTGGCCGACCTTCGATGGAACACACACCGCGCAACGAAGTGTTGTGGCAACAGGCTGTCGCGGCCGGGAAAGAACTCGGGCTCGACCTGCGACAGGGCCGGGCCGGCGGTGGTTCCGATGGAAATACGACCAGCCAGTACACCGCAACCCTTGACGGGCTCGGGCCGGTCGGGGACGGCGCCCACGCAGTGCATGAGTTCCTCTACCTGGATCGAACTCTCGAACGAACCGCCTTGCTGGCCATGCTGTTACAGGCGCCTCCTCCACGGGAGGAGACCCCATGACCGTAACGTCCTTTGCGTCCCTCACCCGCATCGCGGATTTCAGCGATCAACCGTTCGCAATCGAAAGAATTTCCAGCAGTCACTGGGCAAGCGGCGACTATGTCGTTGGCGAGATGGTCGACGCACCGCATCGTGTCTACAACATCGAGCTGGCGTCGGGGCGTATGGTGCATGCACTGCCGGGAGACCGCATTGTGGGCGCGTTCGGCAACCGTTCTGCCACTCTCGAGGGTGTCGGCAGCTATCGTGATATTGCTGGCAGTGACATGCACGCGATGACCAGTGCCGGCCTGTTTGGCGAAATCACGTCGATGTCGCAGATGATCCCGCCAGCGTTGCGTCTGAAATACGTTGGCCATGTCAGCAGGCGAGGCAACAAGGTCACCATGTCCGATTTCGCGATATCGGCGAATAGCGAAAATTTTTCGATTCCCACCATTCTTCTTGTCGGTACGTCGATGTCGGCGGGCAAGACAACGACCGGTCGACTCATCGTGCACGAGCTCGAAGACCTGGGCAGGAAAGTGATCGGAGCAAAGCTAACGGGCGCGGGTCGCTTCCGCGACATACTGAGTTTTCATGACGCCGGCGCAAGCGAGGTATTCGATTTCGTGGACGCCGGCCTGCCTTCCACGGTTGTGCCCGAAGACGAATTCCGTCGCGCAATCAGACCGCTTTTGCACCACATCCACGAACTGCAGCCGGACTTTCTCGTCGCCGAAGCCGGCGCGTCTCCGCTGGAGCCATACAACGGCGCCGCGGCAATCGAGGAGCTCGGCAACAATATTTGTTGCACGGTGCTATGCGCTTCGGACCCCTATGCGGTCGTCGGCGTGCAAAATGCGTTCGGCCTGAAGCCCGATCTCGTCACCGGTCCGGCGACCAGCACATCGGCCGCCATTGACCTGGTTGGTGAGCTGACCGGTGTCGATGCGATCAACGTCATGGATCCCCGCTCGGCAGGGCAAATACGGCAAAAGTTGCAGGCGATGCTCGGCGTGTAGGCATTTCGCGGCCGGCTGCCCGAATATCGGGGAAATGCTATCGTTCCGCTGGTCTCCCGTTGCAGGATATCGACAGCGTGACGCAGTACGACGGCATCTACCGCCAGTCCATCGAGGATCCGGAGAATTTCTGGGCCGCAGCGGCAGAGAATATACACTGGGAACGAAGGTGGGACCGCGTTCTCGACCGTCGTAACGACCCGCTTTTCCGATGGTTCAGCGGCGCGCGCCTCAACACCTGTTTCAATGCACTCGATCGGCACGTCGATGCGGGGAGAGCCGAGCAGCCCGCGCTGATCTACGACAGCCCAGTGACCGGCACGCAGCGCTCAATCTCCTACCGCGCGCTGCGCGACGAAACGGCCAGATTTGCGGGCGTTCTTGCGAGCCGCGGGATAGCCCGGGGAGATCGCGTCATCATTTATATGCCGATGGTCCCCGAGGCAATCGTGGCGATGCTCGCCTGCGCCCGAATCGGCGCGGTGCATTCGGTCGTTTTTGGCGGGTTTGCGGCCAACGAGTTGGCAACCCGAATCGATGACGCCAGGCCGGTGGCAATCGTTTCCGCATCATGCGGTATCGAGCCAGGCCGCATCGTGGCCTATAAGCCGTTGCTGGATCGGGCGATTGATATCGCCAGCCACAAACCGGACTGTTGCATCGTCCTGCAGCGAGAGCAGCAAACTGCCGAGCTTGTCCGCGGCCGCGACATCGACTGGCACGACGCGCTGGAGAAAGCCGACGCGGTCGATTGCGTCACCGTCGATGCGACCGATCCGCTGTACATACTCTATACCTCCGGCACGACCGGACAACCCAAAGGCATCGTTCGCGACAACGGCGGTCATGCCGTGGCGCTTTACTGGACGATGCGTGATATTTACGGCGTCGAGCCCGGGGAGGTGTTCTGGGCCGCATCAGACATCGGCTGGATCGTCGGGCATTCGTACATCGTCTACGCGCCCCTCCTGCACGGCAACACGACAGTCCTGTACGAGGGCAAACCGGTTGGCACTCCGGACGCGGGCGCGTTCTGGCGAGTCATATCGGAACACAAGGTCGCCTGCATGTTTACCGCGCCCACGGCGTTTCGCGCGATTCGCCAGCAAGACCCGGATGGAGAGCTCATCGATCGCTACAATCTTTCCGGCTTTCGCTCGCTTTTTCTTGCCGGCGAACGCTGCGACTCCAACACCCTGCATTGGGCGGAGGAGAAACTGCAGGTACCTGTCATCGACCACTGGTGGCAGACCGAGACCGGCTGGGCGATTGCCGCGAACTGTCTTGGCATCGGGAAACTTCCGGTCAAGGCTGGCTCCGCAACGCGCGCGGTGCCTGGCTGGGGCGTCACGATCATGGACGCGGACGGCACGCCTGCGGGCAGCGGAACGGTCGGGGCCATCGCCTGCACGCTGCCGTTACCGCCAGGTACGCTGCCCGGATACTGGCAGGCCGATGAACGCTACAAAGCGACCTGCCTCAGTCGCTTCCCTGGTTATTATGAGACAGGCGACGCGGGCTACATCGACGCCGACAACTACATCTATGTCATGGCGAGAACCGACGACATCATCAACGTTGCCGGGCACCGCCTGTCAACAGGAGCGATTGAAGAAGTACTCGCTGCACATCCCGACGTCGCGGAATGCGCGGTTGTCGGCGTTTCCGACGATCTCAAGGGTCAGCTGCCCGTTGGCCTGCTGGTTCTGAAGTCCGGCGTGAAGCGCCAGCATGCGGACATCGTTGCGGAATCCGTGCAACTGGTGCGGGACCGAGTCGGACCCGTTGCCGTTTTCAAAAAGGCGGCCGTTGTAACAAGGTTGCCAAAAACCCGCTCGGGAAAAATATTGCGCGGAACAATGCGCAAGATCGCAGACGGCGACGAGTTCCAAACGCCCGCGACCATCGAAGATGCAACGACGCTGGATGAGGTTGGCGCCGCATTTCGAACTCTGGGTTACGCCAGTTGATCGAGTGGCGGCGTGTTGCCCCGATTCGGCTGCGATCGCCCGGCAAATATTCATCCCGGTGTGTCGTCAGCCTGCTGCTTTGCCTGTTGCTTGCCAGCGCCACGGCCGGCGAAATCGCCGGTCTCCCCGCGCAATTGCCACCTGTCATCGATCGCGATATCGAAATCAGTTTCATCAACGATTTCATCGGGCGTGGCAGTTCAAGTGACGACTTTCGCACGCAGCAGCTGATTGGCACTTTCACAATTGGCGAGCGCTGGATCGGCGTTATGGACTACAGCGTTCTAACGCGCAACAGCATGAATCTGATTGGCAGGAGCGACCAGCTTGCTGTGTCGGCCGGTTACGCGCTTGTTAGCGAGGGTAGCAAATCACATTATCGACAGTTGTTTGTAGGTGCCGGTATTCGCCGCATTGGCGAATTCGGCGGCGAGCGGGTGCAAAACGGGTTTCATCGCCTGGTCTCATCTCCGGTCACCGCCTTTCCTTACAGCGATACGCGACGGACAGATGTAACCGCGTGGACCAGCGGAGACTGGTACGCGCTAACACATCATGCGAAGGCCGATGGAGCGTTCAGCGGCTGGTCCGGTGGCTTCTGGCTTCGCGGCAGCGCTCTCGCCACGAGCGACGGCCAGCTTGACGCGGCGGCCGCGGCTTTCGCCGTTGCCCGGAAGGGTGCTATCGACCTCTGGTTCGGGCTGCGACAGGACTGGCGATCCGGATATCGCGAACCCGTTTTGCAGTCGGTCGCTGTCGAAGAACAGGATCTGGCAGTTTCAGTTGGCGCCCGCTTCGGCGCTTTGGTCGTGGAAACCGCACAGCAATTGGGCAACGACGCGTCTTACGGACAGATCCGCATAGTTTCGTCGCGTGAGGACACGACTACGGATTGGGGCCCTCGCCCCGACGCGGCAATAGAATGGTCCTTCATCCTGCCGGATGTACACGCCAGGCTCGGCGGTCGACTGAGCCCGGAGTGGCTACAGCCCGAATCCTCTCGCTGGCAGCGCGCGTTGACGGCCGATGTCCGTTTTGGCGAGCCACAGCAAGGCGATAACTCATCGCGCTACGTTCGCAGCCTGCAATTCACTACCGGGCTCGAGTTTGAGCGCTTCGGCAATAGTAGCGATCAATGGATAAGCTGGTACGCCGGAGCCGGCATCGGTTGGCGCCGGGAAAAACCGATAGCGCAGATGCCCCTGTCCTCGCTCACCGGGAAACACGCGGATCGTATCGTTCTGACGGTCGATGCTGGCATGCGCTTTGGTGCCGAGAGCCTCGGCCGCAACTGGAGGTACCGCCTGCAGGCCGGACTTTCCGCCTGGATCCCGTCGGGCGACGCCCTGCGCGCGGCCGGCAACATGCAATTCCGTGTCCAGGAGCCCGCGATCGCCCTGAATATCGGCATGACCTTCGATGCGAATTGACGCTCAGGCCCACAGATGCCGGTCTTTTTCGATGACCTGCGAGGGCGTGCCCACGATCAGTGGATCGGGGCCGTGCACGACGTGCTCGTTCTTGTCCGGATAATTCAGGGACGACAGAAAATGTTGCATGCAATTCAGGCGCGCGCGTTTCTTGTCGTCCGACTTGATCACGGTCCACGGCGCATCCGCCGTGTCCGTATAGAAGAACATGGCCTCTTTGGCCTGGGTGTACTCCAGCCACTTGTCGCGTGACTCCTCATCGATCGGGCTGAGTTTCCATTGTTTCAGCGGATCCTGCTGACGCGATGAGAAGCGCCGCTGCTGTTCGGCTTGTGTTACAGAGAACCAGTATTTGAACAGGTGAATTCCGGATCGTGCCAGCATCCGTTCCAGGTCCGGTACCTGGCGCATGAACTCAAGGTATTCGAGCGACGTGCAAAAGCCCATGACCCTCTCGACACCGGCGCGGTTGTACCAGGAGCGATCGAAGAACACCATTTCTCCGCCGGTCGGCAGATGTTTGACATAGCGCTGGAAGTACCACTGGCTCATTTCCGTATCGGTCGGCTTTTCCAGCGCGACCACGCGCGCGGCACGTGGATTCAGGTGCTCCATGAATCGCTTGATTGTGCCGCCCTTACCGGCGGCGTCCCTGCCCTCGAACAGGGTAACGATACGCTGGCCTGTCTGCTTGACCCAGTTTTGCACCTTTAGCAGCTCGACCTGCAGTTCCGCTTTATGTTGTTCATAGGCCGCGGTTCGAATTCGCTGCTTGTACGGGAAGGTCCCGTTGCGAAACAGGTCCCTGATCTGCTCCGGGCTATGTCGCAGCTCACCGTATATATGGGAGGGATTATCAGCCTGTACTTTCTTCTTTCGCTTGCGCGGCTTTTGACTCCTGGCACCCGCCCCGTTCGTGTCGGTGGCCTCACTCTCCGCCACGCCTTCGCTGGCACTGTCTTGTTTCATTCCTGCGGTTCCTCGATCCTGGCTGCCGATGCAACTGCCATAGGCAGCGCACACATTTCTTTTATTGTCGCAAAGGGGACGACCCTGTGAAATAAGGGGTACCCGAAACGGCGCAGCTGTGAACCACCGCTCAGAATTGCGTTCCGGCCGGTATTTAGCGGCGAATTTTGATCCAGATCCTTGAATCCAAAGTAAAAAAATGAGCAGATGGCAGGAGCATGGAGGCCGGCCGCCACGCTGTCGCGGGCGATCGAATCCGCTTGGGCAATGAAGCTGAAACTGATTCCACAAACAGGACCGACGAAGTCCGCCTGTTCCGGGCGTGTATGGCATTTAGCGCCAGCGTTGCTGCTGCTCGCCGCATTCGTGACCTTATCCGCCGAGGCTGCCACGGTCCGCGACGATTTCGAAACGCGCGTCTACAGCAACAACGATGGCACGAACAACTGGACCGGCGACTGGACCGAGATCGACGGCCAGGGCGGCGGCGCCACGGGTGGCAACGTCTGGATCACGAACGGGGGCGAGCTGCGACTGGAGGACCGGCCGAACACCGGCGGGGAGCCGAGTCTGACACGCGAGGCGGACCTCAGCGGCGCCGTAGCGGCCAATCTCATCTTTGACTGGCGCACGACCGCAGGCGTGGATTCGAGCGACTCGGTCATAGTCGAAATCTCGTCGAACGGCGGCGGCAGCTGGACGATACTCGAGGATTTCACCAACCTCTCAGGCGCCAACTCGGGGTCGCGCAACTACGACATCAGCGCATTCGCTACGTCCAACACCCAGGTACGCCTGCGCGTGAACAACCTGTACGGCGGCAGTAATGAAACGTTTCGCCTCGAGTTTATCGAGATCGACTACACGGTCGTGCTAACGGGGACGGACCTCGCCATTGTGCAAACGGACACGCCAGACCCGGTCAACGTCGCGAGCCCCCTCAGCTACACGTTGACTGCCAGCAACAACGGGCCGGAAGACGCAACGGGCGTGACGGTAACCGACACGATTCCGGCGGGCACCACGTTTCAGTCGGCATCGTCGACACAGGGTTCCTGCTCGGAGAGCGGGGGGATTGTCACCTGCCTGTTGGGTGACATGGCCAGCGGCACGAATGCGACGATCAACATCGCCGTTACTGCACCTGTGACAACCGGTGTGATTACCAATTCTGCGTCGATTGCCGGCAACGAGACGGATCCCATTTCCGGAAACGACACTTCGGATGAGGACACGACGGTGCAGAACCTGAACGTCAACCAGCTCTGTTACCTGGTCGCCGACTCGGGTGGCGGCAATGGCGGGAATGACCTGTTCACCCGGATCGACACGGCAGACTTCGATCCGGCAACGAACGAAACGAACATCGGTACCGGTACCGGCACCAGTGCGATCGAAGCCATCGCATATAACTCGGCATCGGGCATTGTTTACGCGGCGAACGCCGGTCAGCTCGGCACGCTCAATACCAGTACGGGAGTGTTCCAGCCGCTGGCACAGACGTTCGGCACGGGCAGTGGTTCGCTCGGCAACATCACGTTCAGCGATGTTGACGGGCTGACCTACGACGCCACGACCGGGGTCATGTATGGCTCGCATGCCCGGGGCGGCAACGATCTCCTGATCCAGATCAACATGGCGACCGGCGCACACGTGCCGAATGCGTTCGGCGCCGGCGTCGACTACGTGGAGATCCAACCCGTCCTCGGCAACACGATTGTCGACGATATCGCGGTGGACCCCACGACCGGGGTCATGTATGCATCGACGAACAGCGGCGGCAGCACCGACCGGCTCGCGACCATCAACAAACTCACCGGCGCAACGACCAACGTCGCACTCATAACAGTGCCGGACATTGAAGGCATGGGCACCGATCCCAGTGGCCAGCTGTGGGGCACCAGCGGTACCCAGGGCATTCTTTATGAAATAGACAAAGCTACCGGCGTCGGATCGAACGGGCGCACGATTGACAATGGCGGTGACTACGAGGCAGTTGATTGCTTCGCGTTTTCGCCCAGTGTTACTGCAGATCTCGCCCTGGGCAAGACGGTGGACGATGCGACACCCCGGGAAGGCGATACCATCGTTTACACCGTAACCCTGACGAACAACGGTCCGGGACCCGCAACGGTCGTGCAAATAATGGACCTCCTGCCAGCGGGTGTCACATTCGTTTCGGCAACGCCCGCGCAGGGTACCTACGATCCTGCCAGCGGAGACTGGTTCGTCGGAACCGTGCCGAGCGCCGCAAGCACGACGCTGCAACTGAGCGCGACCGTGGATGCGGGCACCGGTGGCAGCACTATTACGAATACCGCCTCGGTCGACTTCAGCAGCCAGGTGGACCCCAACAGTGCCAACAACGTGGCCAGTGTAGACATCGATCCGATCGGCTCGCCAAGCTTGCTGGTGCTGAAAGCGGTAACAACGCTCGAAGATCCGTTCAACGGCACCTCCAACCCGAAAGCGATCCCTGGCGCGACGATGGGCTACTCGATCGTAACGACAAATACCGGTACAGGCCCGGTCGACGCCGATTCGCTCGTCGTTACCGACGCGATCCCGGCCAACATGTCGCTGCGCGTTTCCGACTACGACGCCAGCACCAGCGGCCCCGTTCAGTTTTCCGATGGCAGCCCGGCAAGCGGACTCAACCCGATCAATTTCGTGTCGCTTGGCGATCTCACCGACGACATCGAGTTCTCCAACGACAACGGCGCAACCTACGATTACGCGCCAACGCCGGGTGCTGACGGAACGGATCCGGCCGTTACCCATATTCGCATCAACACGACCGGCGCGATGAGCGGCAACTCCGGCTCCGGCGATCCGAACTTCCAGCTGCTGTTCAAGGCCATCATTCAGTAACACTATCTGTCGAAGGAAGCGGTTTTTATCAGCGCAAACACCCGCGTTCCCGGAGCCAGCTCGAGCTCGAGAACCGCGTGCCGCGTCAGGTTTGCCCGCAAGCTGGTGCCGGCAATATCGACCAGCACCGTCGCGAACGCGCCGGCTGGCTGCGGCTCGATGGCCTGAACCGTGCCTTCCAGGATATTTCGAAAACTGCTGCCCTGCGGTTTTTGCGTCGCCAGTGCGACGTCGCCCGCCCTGATATAGAGGCGCGCGGAATCGCCCGCTCGCCGCCGGCCGAGTTCCGGCACTACGAGCAATTGCTCCCGGTACTGGAGTCGGGTCAGGTGCAAATCAGGATCCTGATCGACCACCTGGGCCTCGATTATCGTCGCCGCTTCCGCCGCGCCGCCAACGACATCGACTTTGTCCAGCAGTTCCACCGGGCGGATCAGCCCACCCGATTCACCATCGCGGATAACGAGAACCTGGTCGGCAAGCCTGGCAATCTCGTCGACCGCATGAGTAACGTAGATGGCCGGTATATCGAAGCGCGACGGCAATGCTTCCAGGTACGGCAAAATCTCGTTCTTGCGCCCCGCATCGAGCGCCGCCATCGGCTCATCGAGCAATAGCAAGCGGGGATGAGTCAATAGCGTGCGCGCGATTGCGACGCGCTGTTTTTCCCCACCGGACAGCGATTGCGGCTGCCGCGAGAGGTGTTCGCCGAGATCGAAAATTCCTACAACCTCGTCGTAGTCGACATCGCTGTTGCGCGCACGTTGCGCCGCGTAGCGAAGATTGCCCTCGACATTCATGTGATCGAACAGGCGTACGTCCTGGAATACGAAGCCAACCGGACGCCGGTAAGGCGGCACGAAAATACCCTGCGTTGAATCCAGCCAGGGCCGATTCTCGAATTCAACCCGGCCTTCTCCTGCCCGCTCCAGTCCCGCAATAATGCGCAAAAGCGTGCTCTTGCCGCTGCCGCTCGGTCCGAAAATTCCGGTTATTCCGTGCAGCGAGATCTTTTGCCGGAGTCGCAGCTCGAAACCGCTATAGCGGGCGGAGACGTCAACGGACAGAAGTGTCGGATGCTCAAGCCGCACTGACACGCCCTCCCCGCATGTATGCGTAGACGCTGTACAAAACGGCAAACGAGAACAGCAGTAAACCAGCCGAAAGAATATGTGCATCCCTGTAGTTCAGGGTTTCGACATGCTCATAAATCGCTATCGATATGACCTTCGTCTTTCCCGGTATGTTGCCACCGACCATCAACACGACACCGAATTCGCCAATCGTATGCGCAAAACTGAGCACTGCGGCCGCAACGAAACTGCGCCGGGTCGCGGGAACGGCAACGGTGAAAAACGCATCCAGAGGGCGTGCCCGGAGTGTCGCAGCGACCTCCATCGGGGCGCGACCCATTGCCTCGAAGCCGTTCTGCAGCGGCTGCACGGCGAAGGGCAAGGAATAAAAGACCGAGGCAATGACGAGTCCGCTGAAAGAGAACGTCAATGCGTCACCCGTCACCGTCATCCAGAACGAACCTACGGGAGATGCGGGGCCAAGCGCGATGAGAAAATAGAAGCCGAGGACGGTCGGCGGCAGCACCAGTGGCAATGCGGTTACTGCTTCGACGACAGGCTTTGCCCGTGAGTTGGTGCCGGCCAGCCACCAGGCCAGCGGGGTGCCCAGGATCATCAGTATCGCCGTCGTCGTTGCGGCAAGTGCGAGCGTGATCCACAGGGGTCCCAGGTCCGGCATCGATTCAATCCGTCATGTAGCCGGCAGCGCGAATCATTTCCCTGGCCGCGGAGGTCTGCAGGTATTCCAGGAACGCACGAGCGGCGGCATTGTCCGCGCCATGCTTCAGCAGCAATGCGTCCTGACGAATCGGATCGTACAGGGTGACAGGCACATCCCAGCGGCTACCTGCGTTGCGGATTCGCGCACTCAGCACCTGGGATAACGCAACAAGCCCGAGCTCCGCGTTTTTTGTTGCCACGAATGTGAATGTTTGCGCAATATTTTCACCGAATACAATCCTGCTTTCCACGCTGTCCCAGATTCCCAGCCGCTGCAATGCCTCGCGCGCCGCAACGCCGTAAGGAGCGAGATCCGGGTTCGCGATGGCAAGCGCCGAGAATCGGCCAGTCGACAAGGCCGTTGCGTCTCTTACTATACGTGTCTCGTCAGCGCTCCAGAGGGCGAGCCGGCCCCGCGCATAGGTGAATCGCGTGCGCTTCACTGCGAGGCCCGCCTGCTCCAGTCGGCGTGGCCTTTCCTGGTCGGCAGCCAGTAACGCAGCGAACGGGGCACCCTGTGTGATCTGGGCGTAAAGCTTGCCGGTCGAACCCGCTGTGAGTGTCAGCTCATGCGCGGATTGCCGTTCAAACCGCACTGCCAACTGCTCCGCCGTCTCCAGGAAATTGCTTGCGACAGCAATAATCGCTTCGGCGGGAATAGCCTGGCGCGGCAGCCAGAGCGACAGTAGCGCAACGAACGACGCAAGAGCGATAGGCACACGGTCACCGGATATGTAGCTGGTACGCGATGATGCCGCCGAATGCGACGGGAATCGCGAATATGATGAAGTTTGCCGCCATGTCGAGGCCAGCCACAATCAGGTATCCGGCGATCGCCGGACCTGCAACAGCGCCCGAACGGCCGAGCCCGATCGCCCAGCCTATCCCGGTGCTGCGGATTTCTGTCGGGTACGCTTTTGCAGCTGCCGCGTAAAGCCCGGTAAAGCCGCCCTGCTGCAGCACGCCGATTGCGAGTATGAGCACCATCATCATGGTCAGGCTTCCTGGCGCAAGCGCAAACAACACCATCGCGATTGCCGCAGCGGACGACAACCCGAATATGATGTTGGTGAGCTTCCAGCGCGTTGCGAGCACCCCCAGAAAATAAATGCCTATCACTCCACCCAGGTTGAAAAACAGGAAGGCGCGGCGGCCGACAGCAGCATCGAAACCCGAATCGACCATCAGCTTCGGGATCCAGCTCATCAAAAAATAGAGCGTCGCGAAACACAGGAAAAATGCCGTCCACAGCGTGACCGTTATGCGGCGATGCTCAGTGCCAAGAAGCTGCTTCATATTGCTGACGAGGCCGCGATTCGCTGTGTCGCGAGCCACTGCCGGCAATTCGCTCAATGCACTCTTGCCCAACTTGACGAGTATCCTGTTGGCGCGCACCAGCGCGTCGACCGGGCGGCTCTCCATGAGGTATTTGAGGGATTCGGGAATCAGCAGCCAGGCAACGAATCCCATCCCGAGCGTCAGGCCGCCGCCGAACCAGAACATGCCGCGCCAGCCGTAGTCCGGCAGGATGTAGCCGGCCGCAACAGAGGTGAACATGGCGCCAAGAGGATAACCGGATGTTACGGCCGCAACCGACAACGCGCGATACTTGTCCGGGCTGTATTCCGCCGCCAGCGTTGCCTGGCATGCCAGCATCGCCCCGGCACCGGCGCCACTGATAAAGCGCAACACGATGAACTCGGTCAGTGTTGTGGCGCCTGCCGTAAGCAGGATGGACACACCCACCAGGCAGACACTCAGAATGATCACCTTGCGCCGACCCATGACGTCGGAAAGCGGCGCGAGAAACATGGCGCCGAACATCATGCCGGCGAGGGCAAAGCTGAATATCCAGCCCAGCCGGTCGTCCGTCAGCTGTAATTCGGCAGAAACGTCGCTGGCTACGACCGCCATCGCGGTGATATCGAAGCCGTCCAGCATGTTGAAAAACATGCACAAACAAACAACCAGGATCTGTTGCGAGCTGACTTTGCCATTGTCGATGACTTCGGCGACTATGCTGCTACTGCTGCGCGCGTTGATGGCGGTGGACACTGCATCTCCCGGTCCCGGCACGTGGCCGCTGAGGATAACCAACAACGACCGCGCATTGCGAGGAAAACCCGAATAGGTAGGAACCACAAGCTCTTACGCATATTCGGGGATACGACGGCGGGGAGCCTGATACGACAATAGATCAGGAGTCGACAAAGAGGTGCCCGAGATGACGATCAGCGACCGGATTCTGGTAATCGTGGACCCCACCAGGGATGACGAGCAGGCTTGCGTCACGCGTGGGGCATGGCTGGCGAAGAAGCTGAATCGCGGGCTCGAGTTGTTGATCTGCTTCTACGACCAGTCCCTGTCGGGCGATCACTTCTTCGACACGGCAGGGCTGCAACGCGCGCGCAGAGACTGCCTGGTACACCTGCGCTCGAAGCTGGAAGATATCGCCCGACCGCTGCAACAGGACGGTCACGACGTTATCGTCAGCGCCGTGTGGGATACGCCGCTGGACGAGGGAATCATCCGGCATGTGCTGCGCAACAAGCCGTTCATCGTCGTCAAGGAAACGCACTACCACAGCAAGATCGGCCGCGCGCTGTTCAGCAATACTGACTGGAATCTCGTGCGACTGTGTCCCGAGCCGCTGTGGCTTGCCAAAGACACGGAGTGGCCTGACGGCGCGCCAGTTCTGGCCAGCGTGGATCCAACGCATGAGCGGGACGAATATGCGGAACTCGATGACCAGATTCTCAATCCTGCGGCGACTCTGGCTGACCGGCTCTCCTGCGATCTGCACGCCTTTCATGCGTTTGCGCCTATCGTCAGCGGCTCGGTGGTATCGCTCGATCCAGGCGTCTTCACGATCGACGATTACAACGAGGAGGTTCGGGAAAGCCATAAGAAGCGACTCGATAAACTGCTGGATGGCTACCCGATACTGGAACAGAACGTACACCTGGTGACCGGCTACGCGCCGCAACTGCTCCCCGAAGTGGCCAGGGATATCGGCGCCGGTGTCGTCGTAATGGGTTCGATCAAGCGCAATCCGCTGCAGCGAATTCTCGTCGGCAGCACGACCGAGCAGGTTTTGGACCAATTGCCTTGCGACCTTCTTGTCGTCAAACCGCTATGGTTCGAATGCCCCATCGAAGAGCAGGAGCCCTTGTACTTCGAGGGCTCCGTCGAAAACCAGGTATTCGTCGACGAAACCTCGACACAGGACCAGTCGGCCCGTACACAATAGCGCCTGCCGCGAGCAGCCGCCGGGCTGCTCGAAAAGCCGTGAATCCCAGTTCGCATCTGCGCTGATAAAGGCGTTACGCGTCAACGTCCTCCGCTGGTATGCTCCAACTCCTGAGCCATACGAGAGGACAGCAATGCTGAGAACCACGCCGACGATTGCCCTCGTCTTTCTCCTGGTCTGTTCCCCGCCCTCGCCGGCCCTGGAAACGGGTGATCCTGCGGCACTGGGCTTCAGCGTCGAGCGACTGTCGCGCGTCGACCGGCTGATCGAGGAGTCGATCGCAGCGGACAAGATAAAGGGCAGCGTCGCATTGATCGCCCGTGACGGCAAGATCGTCTACCACAGGGCGTTCGGCCTCGCGGATGCCGAGTCAGGGACGTCGATGACGCCAGACACTATCTTTCGTATCGCCTCGATGACCAAAGCGGTTACCACGGTCGCGGCGATGATGCTCTACGAACAGGGCCGCTTCCAGCTGAACGACCCGGTATCGAAGTTCCTGCCGGAATTCGCCGACATGCGCGTCATCACCGAAGTGACTGAAGAAGGCAGAATCGCCGGTACCGCAGCGGCGAGCATGCCGATCCGCATCGTCGATCTCCTGGCACACACCTCGGGCATCTCTTATCCCTTCATCGAATCGCCGCTTCAGCAGCGGTACGTGGACGCCGGCATCATTGATGGCCTTACCGCATCGCGGATGCGGCTTGCAGACCAGATGTCCCTGCTCTCGCAGCAGCCCCTGCTATTCGAGCCGGGCTCGTCTTTCGCGTATGGCCTCAATATCGACGTGGCCGGCTACCTGGTCGAGGTCGTTTCGGGACAGACGCTGGACGAATTTTTTCTGGAACACATCACCGGTCCGCTCGGGATGCACGATACCTGTTTCTACCTCCCGCCGGAAAAAGCCGACCGGCTGGCGACGCTGTACGCCCATGTCGACGGCGAAGGGCTGGTGGTATCGAACGGCAGGGAGTCGAGGATAAAGATGGATGACCCCGACTACCCGATCAGGGGTGCAAGGAGTTACTTTTCCGGCGGCGCCGGCCTGGTGTCGACCTCGCGTGACTACGCTCGCTTCATGCAGATGTTATTGAATGACGGGCAACTCGACGGCGTGCGCATTCTGAGCCGCAAATCCGTCGAGTTGATGGCCAGCCCGCGCGCGGACGGCGATGGCGACGGTGTTCTCGATATCGGCGTCGGCTTCGGCGTCTTGCCGGACCTCGGTGTTATTGGCGAACTCGGTACTCCCGGTACCTACCAGTGGGGTGGTGCATTCAATACAACGTATTTCATCGATCCGGCGGAGCGCCTGATCGCGCTGTTCATGTCGCAGCTAAGGCCGCAGGATACTGACGTCGCAGAGCGGTTTCGCACTGCAGTCTACCAGGCGCTGGAGTAGCTCCGGCGGCAACGCCGCGTTGTCGATGATCTGCCTGGTCACCTGAAACAGGCCTTCTCGTACGATCTTGTCGTCCGGCCCCGACTCGTCCGACAGGTGGAATTACTCTTCCTTCAGGATCCGCTCGGCTTGGTTGCGGCGTGTCACAGGCGCCTCCGACGCTCTTCTTCAAGTGTTGCGCAATCGATACATTCGTCGGCATACGGATACGCCAACAGCCGCTTTTCGCCGATGTCGTTATTGCATTCAGTACAAAGCCCATACGTACCGGCATCCATCCGTTCAAGTGCATCGCTGACTTTTGCAAGTTCTTCACGCGCCTCGTTACCGAGCGCATCGACGACCTCCTGGTCTTCCAGCTCTTTCGCGCGTTCTTTTGAATCTGCGTGTAACGGTCGCCGCACATTGAGGTGGATTCGATCGAGTCTCGATGACAATTCGTCTTTCTTCTGCAGCAATTGGTCGCGTAGCCCGGCCGGCCATCCGTCTTGCATATACCTGTCCCCAATCATGCGAACTCAGCTTATTTCATTAAACCGCAGCGATGGCCTTCCTGTCATCCGTAGTAACACTTATCACCAGGAAAGTCGCCGCAGCGCGCGCGGCTCAAATTGCTCCAGGCTGTAAAATATTGCTAGCAAAACACAATGTTAGCGCACGTCCGCCAGCGCCCGACGCAGCCCGCGCTCGAACTTGCCGGCAATCTCGTCCAGCTCCTTGTCGCTGGCATTGTACGGCGGTGCAAGTATGGCCACATCACCCGATCGCCCGTCCACGTTGCCGCCCACCGGGTAACAGATCAGGCCCTCCTGCATCGTATGCCTGCGTATGCGTTCCCGTAGTTCGGCACGCGCCGGGAAAGGTGTCCTGGTGCCACGGTCCTTTACCAGCTCGACGCCAACGAAAAATCCGCGACCCCGGATGTCGCCGACGGCGTCTGTATCGGCGAGCCTGTCGCGCAGTTCACTTATAAACGAATGGCCGCGCGTCCTGACACGCTCGACGAGACGATCGCGTTCGATAATTTCCTGCACTTTCACGGCTGCGGCGCAGGCAAGGGTGTGACCGGTAAACGTGTGGCCGGTATTGACTGAACCACCGTTCGCATGGATGGGTTCGCCAACGGCCGCCGAAAACATGGTCGCTCCGAGCGGCACATATCCGCCACCCAGCCCTTTCGCCAGCATCATGATGTCCGGCACGACGCCATCGTGCTCAAGCGCGCGCCAGGTGCCGCAGCGACCGGCGCCGCACATGACTTCATCCGCAATCAGCAATATTCCATGACGATCACAAATATCGCGAACTTTCTTCGCGTAACCTGCCGGCGCCGGGACCACGCCACCGGCCGCACCGACCACCGGCTCGAACAGGAAGCCAGCCACGTTTTGCGCACCGAGCTCAACGATGGTTTGTTCGAGCTCATCAGCGAGTTGCTGGACGTAGTCCTCAACACTGATACCCGCGGGCTTGCGATAAGCATTCGCTGCGCTGACGAATGCAGTTTCGCGAAGCGCCTGCTCAAACGGCTCGCGTCGCGATGCGAAGCCGGACACCGCCAGCGCACCGAGCGTATTGCCGTGGTAGGAGCGGTCGCGCGCGATGAAGCGATTGCGCGAAGCCTCGCCCCTGGCCCAGAAATGCTGCAACGCTATCTTGAGTCCCGACTCGGTCGCTTCCGAACCGCTGGAGACGAACACAGCATGCTCGAAACCCGGGCCCGCCTGTTGCTGAATAATTTCGACCAGCCGCTCCAGCGGATCGCTGGTGAACGTAAAGCGGTAGCCATGCGCTATGCGGCCGAGCTGCACACGAATCGCCTCGTTAACCTCAGGGTGCGCGTGGCCCAGGCAGAACACGGCCGGGCCGCCGGAGCCATCGATGTACCGATTCCCGGCTTCGTCGAAAACGTAGCTGCCGCGCCCGTAAGCGACTTTGGGTAAGCCCAGCGTGTCTCTTTTCATTGGCGTTCCCGTTTCTCCCATAGCCAGTATCCGCGCCGTTCGGCGTGAATCAAGCATTTACGCTGCGATTGTCGGCTGCGCTGCCAGCCCGCGAGGGTGTAACATTGGTTATAAAGTTGCATATGCAGCCAAGAAGAGGCTCCGATGAAGACGCTCGTTGCTGCAACGTTGATCGGCGCGCTTGCGGGTGCCGCCATTACCATTGCCGTGCTCGACCGGCCATCCGCGCCGGCATCGACCGACGCACCGCTGCGTAACCTCGACAGCGTGCCGAAAATGACGCAGGCGGCAGCGCAAAAACACCGCGACGACCGCTACGACGGCATTTATTCAATCGAGCAGATACTGGCGCTGCCCTCCGACTTCGCGGAAACGGAAGCACTGTATGTGCTTGCAGGACGATCGGATTCCGGCGCCGTTCAGAACCTGATTCACGAAGCAAACCGCATCGTCGACGATCAGGATCGCACGGGTGCATTGAGTATTCTTTTCTCGCGGCTCACGGAACTCGACCCGCAGTCTGCGCTAGCGTTGGCACGATCACCATCTTTCGCTGCTGAGAAAAGCATGGAGGCGAGTGTCTGGAGAAGCTGGGCCAGGAACGAACTCGACGAGGCAATCGCCGCGGCGCTGGCGCAACCCTCAATCGGGCAGCGCAATGTTGCGGCGCAGGCAATGTACTCGGCGTTCGGCTACATGGGCAACGAAACGACAGACAGGATCGAGCGCGAACTCGGTATTCGCCCCGACAGCACATCGCGCGCCCGGTTCGTATACGCCATGGCCGACCGCTCTCCCGCAGAAACGATTCAATACATAGAGGGTCTTGCCTCGCGAACCGCGAAGCGCGAGTCGATCTCCTGGCTTGCCTATCATTTGAGTCGCTCGAACCCTGAAAGCGCCCCGGGTTACGCTCAGCTGATTGAAGATGATGAGCTGCGCATGCAGTTTTCTTCCGTGGTCGGTTCCAGTACCGCTGCTGTTGACCCGCGAACCATTCTCGATCAGCTCACACAACCCGGAGGACTTCGATCGGATCAGCGCAGGCAGGTGTACTCCGCAATGCGCGCATTGCTGGAGCAGGATCCGGAAAGCGCGCTGCAGTATTTCGATCAGCTGGAAATGAGCCAGGAAAGGCGGTGGGTCGCCAATCTTATTGCCGAGGAGTTGAGCCGCTCGGATCCCGATCAGGCACTCGAATGGGCGCGTCACGCCGATCGCCCGGAGTATTTATCCGGCGTCCTCGGGCAAATCGCACTAAATGACCCACAACGCGCAATCGACGAAGCACGCTTCATTGAAGATGTGCAACAGCGCAACGCTGCAATCGCAGCGGTTGCTGCATCCATGGCGAAAAACGATCCTGTACTCGCGGCACAGCTGGTCGATCAACTGCCGGACTCAAGCGAGAAAAACAACGCCATGGGTACGGTGGCAGTTCGCTGGGCACAGAAAGACCTTGACGCCGCAATGCACTGGCTCACAGCGAACGAGCAGGACGTACAGAGAGAAATCCTCGGACGAATGGGCGGCCGATTGATGTACACGGATATCGCCACGGCGAAGAAGATATTGCCAAGGCTTGAAGGCGAATCGGCCAGGATGTGGCGTGATCAACTGGTGCAATTCATGGTGGACCAGTTTTCTGTCGCCGAGGCGCGTCAGTTCGTCGAGCAGTTCCGCGACACCGAGGACTATGACTCGATGCGGGTGTCAATGATACAGGGACTTGCCCGCCGCGACTTCGACACCGCCAGACAGCTTGCTGAACAATTGCCGCCTGGAAAAAACAGGGACACGGCGTATTTGCAGCTCATTGGGCAACAGGCACGCCGGGACCCCGTCGAAGCCGCACGATGGCTCGATCAGATCACGGCCCAGGCACAGCGACAGGCGGCAGTTACACAGGTGGCGGCTGCGTGGTACACGCAGCAAGCGGATTCAGCCCTTCAGTGGGTTCGCAATCTCCCTTCCGGCCAGCGTGACGATGCCATTACCGGCATGGCGCGCATGTGGCACGATGCAACGCCGGCACAGAACCTGCTGATCGAAAGCATGTCGGATCCGGTCAAGAAGCAGCAGGCGCGCATCGCGCAGATTCATGCTATTGCTGCCAGGGACCCGCTGCGGGCACAAAACATGCTTGACGGAATGAATCTGCCGCAGGTCGAACAGCAGCGCCTGCAGTTCGCCATAGAACGGTCGCGTGATCGCTGAACAGGCGCAGTTGCGCGCCGGGAATTGCGATTTCACATCCGTGCACGCGTAATGCCGGCAGTCGGCGCCTCAATCGATGATTGCGGCGTTCAGCGGTGAATCGCTATCAGCCAGTACGGCGGGATCCAGTCGCGCATTTTCTGTGATCAATTTCTTGCCGAACACGAAATCCCGTGGATTGTTCATCGCGTCAACAGCCAGAAGGCGATCGTCCTTCAGGTATAACACCGATGCGCTTCTCCCCGAACCCGTGTCTCCGCGAACGACGATCTCCGCGGCTCCTTCAGCAAGGCCGGCGATCTGCAACTTGACGTCATACTGGTCGGACCAGAACCACGGAAGCGCGTCGTAGGGTTCATTCTGGCCACAAATCGACCTGGCTGCAGTGACTGCCTGATCGTTCGCGTTTTGCACTGACTCGAGCCGAATCCGCCGCTGGTAGCGTGGGTGAACGAACGAGGTGCAATCGCCGACGGCATAAATGTCGCGATCACTGGTCTGAGCAAACTGGTTGACCGCGATCCCATTGTCTGTTTCCAGGCCGGCATTCTCCGCGAGCTCGACATTCGGCACGATACCGATTCCGACGACAACGAGATCGGCCGGTATTTGTTCGCCCCCGCCGGTTTCCACCCCGGACACCTTACTTTTACCCCTGATTCCAGATACGGCGGTGCCAGTCCGGATTTCGACGCCCTCCTCGGCATGCACTCGGGCGAAGAAGCTCGACACACATTCGCAGGTAACGCGCTGCAGGACGCGCTCCATTGCCTCCACAACCGTGACGTTCATGCCCAGCGTGCGCAACGATGCGGCAGCTTCCAGTCCGATGTAGCCACCTCCAATGACGACCGCATTGCCTCCGGCAACGACCGCGTTACGTATCCTGTCCACGTCGTCCACATTGCGCAGGTAGAAGACACCATCCGTGTCCGCGCCAGGTACCGGCAATTGCCGCGGGCGCGAACCCGTGGCCAATGCCAGTTTGTCATAACGCAGGTCTTTGCCGGACGCCAGCGTGACGTGGCAGGAATCCCGATCGATGTTACGTACCTGTTCGCCAAGCAGCAGATCGATGTCTGCATTCCGGTAAGCAACTTCGGGATTGAGCAGGACATTGCCGAGGGACTTGACCCCCTTCATATAGTCTTTTGACAGCGGTGGCCGATGATAGGGTAAATGCGCTTCCTCACCGACCAGCGTGATGGCGCCCTGCCAGCCCAGGCGGCGCAAGCGGGTCGCCAGTTGCGCACCCGCGTGCCCGGCGCCAACAATCACGCAATCGCTCTTCGAAGTGCCGATCATTTGCGATATCTCCATTCGGGGCGGCACAGAATAATGGTTTATGCCGAATGTTGGAACGGTCTGGTGATGATTGTGACCCCGAAATTGCTAACATACGTTTACACGAGGGAACGCAATCGAGAGAACTTAATGGACAAGTATGCACAGGCACTCGCGACCGCACTCATTGCTACGATGATCTCCAACTGCGCGATGGGCCAGCACGGGAAAGAGGAAGCGATGAGCGACGAGGACAATAAACGAGACGTGAAGCGTCTGACACTGGAGGCTACGCCGAGTGCAGTCGGCGAAGCGGGCTCGGGCGGCAAAGGTAGCGGGCCTGTCGGCCCGGGTTTGCAGCAACTGGTGGACAAGGCGAAAGCCGACCTGATGACCAGGATGAGCCTTGGCGACGATGCGGTGGAGCTCGTTGACGCCGCCTATGTAACCTGGCCCGACTCCAGCCTTGGCTGCTCTAAACCCGGTTATCAGTATATGCAGGTTCTCACGCACGGCTCGCGCATCGTGCTCAAGGCAGGTAACCGGCTTTATTACTATCACAGCGGCAGGAACCGACCGCCGTTCTACTGCGAGCGCCCAACGGTCAGCAAACCCCAGCCCTACGGTCCAGACGAGGCCTGATCCGCAGCCCGCTCCCGCCGTGAATCGCAGGAGTGCCGTGCCGCCGCGAAGACCAGTCCGTGGGGCAGTCGCGCCGGGGGCGGCGCTCGTACAGGGGGTTCTTTATTGTTGCGGCAGCGCTCGTACAGGGGGTTTTTTTATGTAGGAGCGGCGCCCCCGCCGCGACAAAAAAAGGGG
>JAHHOT010000136.1 GCA_018677555.1 Gammaproteobacteria bacterium
CCTCCACCCCTGCGTCGAACGTGGCGCAGATTGCGGCCGAACGCGCGTGGCCGAGCTTCAACGCGCTACTGGCATTGCGGTGCATGAATACGGATTCAACGGCGACGACGTCCGGCCGGTATTCGGCGACGATCGAAACAACGGAACGAAATATCGTTTCGAGGCGCCCGGCGAAATCGCCCTTGCCGCTTTGCACACAGCCGCTGGCGACGTATGACGCGTCATTGCCACGGAAATCGAGCACACCAAACCCGGTGACGCGTGAGCCCGGGTCGATACCCAGTATGCGGATGCGCTCAGACAATGTCGGCTTCACAGTTGGCTGAGTATCTCATCGGAGATTTCCGCATTGGAATATACCTGTTGCACATCGTCGAGATCCTCCAGCATTTCGAGCATCTTGACCATCGAGCTGGCCGACTGCAATTCGAGCTCCGTGCTGGTTGTTGCACGCATCGTCAACTCGGCGTTTTCGGGCTTGTGGCCGGCTTGCCGCATCGCATCACGCACACTTTCGAATTCCACCGGGTCCGTCAGTACTTCGATCGAATCGTCGGCGTCTACTAGCACATCCTCTGCGCCGGCCTCGATCGCCGCTTCCATGATGGATTCCTCGTCACTCCCGGCGGGATAGGTGATCAGCCCGACGTGGTTGAACAGGTAGCTGACCGAACCGTCAGCGCCGAGATTACCGCCGAACTTGGAAAATGCATGCCGCACGTCCGCCACCGTGCGGTTTCTGTTGTCCGTCATGCAGTCGACCATAACGGCCACGCCACCGGGCCCGTATCCTTCGTAGCGAACTTCCTGGAAGTCGTCCCCGTCGAGCGCTCCGGAGCCGCGCTTGATGGCGCGCTCGATGTTGTCTTTGGGCATGCTTTGCGACTTTGCCTTGTCGACCGCCAGCCGCAAACGCGGATTCGAGCCCAGGTCGCCGCCGCCGAGCCGCGCAGCAATCGTGATCTCGCGAATGAGCCTGGTGAACAGCTTGCCGCGCTTTTTGTCCTGGGCCCCTTTCCGGTGCTGGATATTGGCCCACTTGCTATGTCCTGCCATTTTTTCGTTGCTTTGCCCAAGAAACGCCCGGCCCTTCACAGGCCGCAATCTGGGCGTATGATAGCCGTTCCCGGGCGACCACACACCATGGAATAAGCTGCAAATGTCCACCCTCGAGCAGGATAAGCGAGTGCTCCGCGGCGCTTCGGCCGGGTTGCTTGCAAAAGTCCAGGCGTTCCTCGATGGATTACCCGAGCAGGCGGATATCCGGGCACTGCGGGCAGAGGGTGCGGCCATCGCCTCCATACTGGAGCCGCTGCACCTGCCTGGCAATGTAATCGCAGCGGTTTACGTCTATCCGTTGCTGCGCGATGAAAAACTCGCCAACAAGCAGCTGCTGGCAAGCCCGATCGCCGCACTGGCCGAACCTGTCGCGGGCATGGTACAGCTTGGCCGCTTCTCGCTACCGCCGGACTGGCAGCCGGGTGAGGCGCTCGCCGTGCAGCAGTCAGAGGCGTTGCGCAAAATGCTCCTGGCCGTAGTCTCGGACGTGCGGCTGGTCCTGGTGCGCATTGCCGAACAGCTTTATCGGCTGCGCCTGGCAAAGAAATGGCCGGCCAAAGAGCAACAGGCGATCGCGATCGAAACACGCGAGATCTACGCTGCACTGGCGAATCGCCTCGGCGTGTGGCAACTCAAATGGGAACTGGAGGACCTCTCCTTCCGCTACCTCGAGCCCGACACCTATCAGTGGATCGCCAGGACACTTAACGAGAAGCGCGAAGAGCGCGAGGTATTCATCAATCGGGTGATCAGCGAATTGCGCCGTGAGCTGAAGGAGCACGGCCTCGATGCGGAAGTGACCGGACGGCCGAAACACATTTACAGCATCTGGCGGAAAATGCAGCGCAAAGGTGCAGGTCTTGAAAGTATTTTCGACGTACGTGCAGTTCGTATCCTGGTTGACAATGTTCAGCAGTGCTACACCGCGCTGGGCGTCGTGAATAACCTGTGGGCATACCTGCCGGGCGAGTTCGACGATTACATCGCCAATCCCAAGGACAACAACTACCAGTCGCTGCATACGGCGATTATCGGCCCGGAAGGTCAGACGATCGAGGTGCAGATACGCACACACGAAATGCATCGACACGCCGAGCTCGGTATTGCCGCGCACTGGCGCTACAAGGAGGGAGGAGCAACACAGGCTGCATTCGATCAGAAGATTCAACTCCTGCGCCAGCTGCTCGAACCGGCCGAACGCGACGGCGATCTGCTCGATCAAATTCGCGAGGATGTCTTCGAGGATCGTGTGTATGCGATCAGCCCGAAGGGCGACGTTGTTGAACTGCCGGCGAAATCGACTCCGCTCGATTTTGCTTACTACGTGCACACGCAGGTCGGCCATCGCTGCAGAGGCGCAAAGGTTAATGGCCGCATCGTCCCCCTCACCTACCAGGTGCAGAACGGAGACAAGATCGAAATCATCACCGGAAGCCAGGAGCAGCCCAGCCGCGACTGGATCAACCCGCAACTGGGTTACCTCGCCGCGGCGCGAAGTCGCAGCAAAGTCCGCAACTGGTTTCGCCAGCGTGACAAGGAACAGAACCGCCGCCAGGGTAAAGAGATACTCGATCGGGAACTCAACCGCCTGAACGTGAAAGACGTTTCGGCACAGGATATCGCCCGGCAGTTACGGCAAAACGATGTCGACTCCCTGTGCGTCGCGTTGGGCGTCGGCGACCTCACGGTCGCCGCGATTGCATCGGCGTTGCAACACTTGCGGCCGCCGCGCGACGAAATTCGCCCCGCCGCGCGCAGGACGAGTCGCAAGCGGCTCGGCGGCGAGAAACAGGTGGCGATTTCCGGGGTCGGTGACCTGCTATGCAATTTTGCGCGGTGTTGCCGGCCCGTGCCGCCGGAACGCATTGCCGGTTACATTACACAGGGTCGTGGCGTGAGCATTCATCGTCAGGATTGCGGAAACTTCCTCAGCCTGAATACGCGCCAGCCCGAGCGCGTCATCGAGGTGGACTGGGGCGAGTCGCCCGACGCGATCTACCCGGCCGAACTGACGCTACACGCGTACGACCGGCAGGGCTTGTTGCGCGACATTTCGAGCGTCCTGGCAGACGAGAAAATCAGTGTCGATCGCGTTAACACCACCAGCGACAAAAGATTGATGCAAGCGGTGATGGAGATTGCTGTGAGCGTACCGGGTTTACCCGCACTCAGTCGCGTCATCGCAAAACTCGAACAGCTGCCGAACGTAATCTCCGTTCGGCGCAAGGCTTGAGCGCAAACGCGCCTGGCCGCGAGGGACTATAAAGGATGGTTAATCCACGCCGGCTGACTGCGCAGCCGCATGGCGAAATACGCAGAGTATTCGACGATATCTTCATGGTTCGCGGTCGCTTCCGCATGACGGGGGGGCCACCCATCGCCTTCAGTCGCAACATGGTCATCATCCGCCATGACACGTCACTGACGCTGGTCAATTCGGTGCAGCTGAGTGAGGCCGGGCTCGAACGGCTTGCGGAGCTCGGCAAGGTCGACAACGTCATTCGCCTCGCCGGCTTTCACGGCGCTGACGATCGCTTCTACAAGGAGCGCTTTGGTGCGACAATTTACGCGGTCGCCGGCCAGGTCTACGCGCGCGGCTTCGGCCAGAACGTAAGCGCGAAAGACCAGTATTTTTCCGCGGACGTGGAAATCGACGAGACGTCAAAACTGCCGGTGCCCGGCGCCATGCTGGAGACGATTTCATCGGCCCGGCCGCCGGAGGGGCTGTTACTGCTTGAACGCGAGGGCGGCATCCTGATCGCCGGCGATGCCCTGCAGAACTGGGCCACGACCGATCCGTACTTCAACCTGCTCGGCAAACTCATGATGCGCGCCATGGGCTTCATCAAGCCGTTCGCGATCGGGCCCGGCTGGCTGAAAACCGCGAAACCGGACCCGCGTGACCTCAGAAATATCCTCGACCTGCCCTTCGAGCATGTATTGCCGGCGCACGGCGACAGCGTTATCGGCGGCGCCAGGGGACACTGGCGCAAGGCGATTGACGCTTTGCAGCTGCGCTAAGCGAGCAATACGCGCACCCCCGTCCAGAGACCGTATCCGGCCATGACGAGTGTTATCAGCGCCGTACCTGCAGCACCGATGAATCTGCCTTTGTGCGCCATGTTTTCGTGCTTTAATCCGAGCGCATGCGCTATGCGCGCAACAATGAGTAAATCACCGCAGATGTAAAGAAACATGCTGTTGCCACCGTTGGCTTCGATTGCCGCCATCACGATCAGAATCATCGGCACGTATTCGAGGAAATTCTGGTGCACGCGGACGCGCTCGGCCAGCTCCATGTTTTGCGGCTCACCGAACAACACCGAGATGCCGGACTTGCCGCGAAAGCTGCCCGCCCGAAAACTCAGAACCAGCGCGAACAGCGCGAAAAAACTTGCATAGCTTAGCGTGATTGGTATGGCCATTTTGCTGCGCCTCCTTTGTTAGTGAAATTGCGCAGAGTTGCGCTCTGTTCAGAAAGCTTCGCGGCTGCTATTCGCCGAACTGGCCGTGAAATCCCGATTTCGGCCAGAAACCCGGTACCGCTGTCGGATCGGATTCCGTTTTTTTACGGTCGCATAGCCAACAAGCCGGGCCGGTGATTGCAGCAGCGCTTGCAATGATTGTAGACGGAAGGGCGCGGGAAGGCGTGAATCAGGGCACTGTGGCCCCCGCCTGACATCGTGGACCACAAGGAAGCAGGCCGTATGTTGATCGGCAACTGGCCGTAGCCGCCCTGCGAGGTCCGGCGGGATGCGCCCACTTGCGCAGTATGTCGCATGGAACGGCCGGGCGCCCGCTACAGGCACCCGGCGTTCGAGCGGCTATTTCTTGAAGGTGATTTCCTGGCCCGCAAAACCGCCGCGAAGAACGCGCAATTCCTCACGATCGATGTTTGATTGCGTCGCCTGATCGATCCCGCCCTGTAATCTTTCTGCGAGCTTGTCGAAGTAGTCGTTGCCGCGGTCAAACGCTGCCCAGTTTCTGAATTCGACCATTAGCATCAGGTTTGGCTCACCGTCACGAGGGAACGCCATGGGAATGACCTTGTATGACAACACGTCCCCGTCTTTCTTCTGCTCGTCAAGATAGCGGCGCCATATCTGGTTAAGATTAGCGATGTAGTCATCGAAGTGACCGGGCTTGGTCTCTATAAAGCTGACGGTCCACACGGAGCCGCCATCGTTATAGACACGGTCGTCGGCTTGCGCCGCGGAAATCGTGATCGTTGCGAAAATAAGAAAAAAGCACTGGGTCAGTCGTGTCATGTTGTATGCCTCTGTTGTTAAGGTTGTTGGAACGCCGCCATGGTCGCACAGGCGAGCGAGGACTTCCCGACTATCTTCGGGCTGCCGGACCGGCACTCGTCGGTCGCGCAGATGTATACTCGGCGTTTGTCAATGGTTCGACCAGCGCGGACAAAAGTATTCATTGATTGCCAGATCGCTCGCATACAGATCAGAAGCGCGATGCCATGAGAAAATTGAGAATCGGACTTGCACTGGGTAGCGGATCCGCGCGCGGCTGGTCGCATATCGGAGTGATCCGCGCGCTCGAGGAATACAACATCCGGCCCGACGTTGTAACCGGCGCATCCGTTGGCTCGCTCGTCGGCGCGGCCTGTGCCAGCGGCCAGCTGGATGTGCTCGAAAAATGGGTGCGCAAACTTACCAAGCTGGATGTCTGGCGCTTGCTGGATACGACGTTCCAGGGCGGCGGCATGATGCGCGGCAACCGCCTGATGCGCGCGAT
>JAHHOT010000131.1 GCA_018677555.1 Gammaproteobacteria bacterium
CCACGCGAAATGGTCCCGGGACAGTCAACGCGATGCGCTGCTCCTCACAGGCGGGTGGATGGGAGCGTGGGCCGAAAGCCCGCTGGTGACCATTTTCGATGTCGGCCGCGGTGCGTGGATTACGGCAATCGATCAGTGCCGAGCGGGGGAAAAGACAACAGGCATCGTTGCGGTACCGTTTCAATTCAACGACAGGTCCCTGATGTGGTGCAGATCGACGAAGTCGATGGAAATGCCGTGGCACCTGGTTTCCCTGGAGCGAAACGCAGCGGGTTCCATGCGCATCGATGCTGAGGAAGGGATAGCGTTGGGCCGGAGCGGCGCAGGCTTTTTGCCCCCGGACGGCCTGTCCCCCGGCCTGGCAGTCGGCGGAACCTTCGACGGATTCGATTCAGCCGCAGTCGATGTTATCTGGCGGGACGGGCGGCTCTTGTCCATTGCGCCGCTCAACGAGGCTCGCCGCTACGCGCAGGTTTTCCGGCGCAAGGACGGTTCGTTCCTGGTGGCCGGCGGCCTGGCGGGCCGTTCCGGCCGCCGCACATTGCGGGTTCCGTCACTGGAGTTATTGCCTGCCGGTAAGCCGCTTGCTTCGGCTCGTTGGCAGAAGATCGACTTTCCGGTAAACGATGTTGCAGGGATTGGCTTGCTTTCCGACGATAGCTTGCTGGTCACACATACAAGCGGCAAGGTCGAGCGCCTGGTCATCACGGGTTCGGACGGCACGCCTGTCGTCGAGCGATTCGAGTTTCCTTCTCTCAATCGAAAACGCGGCACGTCACGCCGGAGCTACGACAGCGATATTATCGTTCGCGAATTGTCGGACGGGCGGATCATCGTCGCCGGCGGCAATGTGCAGCACCATCGAATCGCCCTGCTGCACGACGAAGTGTTTGCCGACGGTGCCGCAGACCACTATGTCGGTGTCGGCGAATTTTCCCGCGCGCGGCACTATGAAATCTACGAGCCCGACCTCGAAGTCTGGAGAGAATCAGCCTTCTCGAAGGGGGCGAGCGAGACGGCAGCCGTCCTCGACGATGGTCGCGTCGTAACCTGGGGCGAACGCAAAACCAGCGACTACTGGGAGCAGGCGAACCGCTACTTCAACGATGAAGAAGGGCAAATGCTGCTGGAAATCAGCAATACCGATGGCAGCGACTGGCGGTTACTTGAAGCCAGGTTGCCGCCGCTGGTTGCCATGGACACGGCTCAGCAACGCCCGGAGCTCATTGTCATCGAGGATGAGCTCTTTCTCTTTGGCCGGCTTGCAGCCGGCAACAGGGCAAGGACTGCCCTTGTCCAGTGGTTCAATCCGGGCAAGGACGTCTGGGTGACGCTCTGGCAATCAGAGCCCGAAGAAAACTGGTACCGGGACCATTTGGGCAGGACGGTAATTCGAGATTTGCCAAACGGCAAACGTATCGTGTTGCCCGTTGCCGGTCTTTCCGGGCGTGGGAGCGGGGGCTAGACGATGCGTGCTTTTACAATGATCGTTGCGTACAGCCTCTTTATCAGCCCGGCCCAGGCTGACAGGGTCTCCGAAGATGACATGCCCGGGAACAAAATGGCCCGCGAAATCGAAGAAGTTTTTTCGTTCGACGAAAAAGAAAACCTGGGCGTAAATTTCGTCGTCGGCAACGACTTGTGGTTGCCGGGGGAACGGTTCGAAGACGGCACCGACTGGCTGGCACTTGTGTGCAACGCGCAAGGTTGCAACTTTCAACCTGCGGCGCTAAGCGTGAAGCCGGACCAGTGGCAAGGCCATTACGACGATGAGCCGACTTCCGGGCAGCGATTGACCTTCACAACAGGCGCTGACCACGACGGCGAGGTCACAGGCTGGTTCCAGGAAGCGCCGGCATTCAGATGGTTGGAGGAGGGCGTTGCAACGACTTATCATTCTTCAAGGCATCAACCCGGACTCTTGCCCGAGCGCAGCGCGCTGGAGGTGACTATCCATTTGCCGAACGATGAAACGGCGCGGCTGGTGCCCTTGCTGGCCATCAGTACCATGCTCAACAAATGGCAACCTGGCAGAAATTACAGCTGGCCCAGGGCAGTACTTCAGTTGAGGTCGCAGCGACAACGCCAATTGCTGCCCGGCGATCTCGGCACCTGCTCGGGTCTTTTCCATCCGCGGAATTACCTGCTGTGGGCGGGCGATCTCGACAAGGACGATAAGCCGGACTACCTCATCAGCTACATCGATGCCGACGGCCCGGTGCACCTGTTCCTGTCAACGGCAGCAAGCGCGGATCAGCTTGTGGGCCTGGGTGGCATTTACGACTCGCCGCCGCACGGAGGGGAATGCGATGGGCCGGAAGGATTCCTGTACTTCGATGAGGTTGGCCCCGACGGCAGCTAGGAGCCGGCGAACCTCCGACGCAGTGCCCACAACAGGAACAACAGCAGCCCCGCCGCAATGAATGCGTCACGCCGGGAAATCTCTGAGAAAATCGTACTATCGTCGGTTTCCGACAGCTCACTTGTACTGCCGGTGGGCTCGTCGTCGACGACCTCGCCGGACTGTGTCGCCGTCTCACCGGGTGTTGCATTCGTTGGTTGCGCAAGCCCCAGGTTGGCGTAGTACAACAAGTGATTGCCGTAGTATCCCGTGGCGATGATGTCAGGGTCGCCGTCCCCGTCGAAATCGGCCAGCCTTAGCCTCCGGGGCGTTGCGTCAATGACGGGTCCGCTATTGGGAATCCATCCGCCGCGGCCATCGCTGGCGAGTGCAGCGCTCTTGATGCCCTGGCGGTAGCTGACGATATCGATGTCTCCATCCCGCTCCAGGTCGTCCAGCGCGATGCTATCCAGGGTTGATATTTTGGCGGGTTCGGCGAAATTGCCCTGGCCCTCATTGATGAACGAATAGGTACTGCCGCCACCGGCCAGCAGGTCCAGGTCGCTGTCACCGTCGATATCGAAAGCGAAGATCTGGCGCGCGTATTCATTCGGGTTGAACAATTCTGTACCGGGTATTTCGAAACTGCCGTTACCACGGTTGTAATAGACCATGATCTCCTTGCTGCTTATTACGAGGTCGAAATCGCCGTCGCGGTCGATATCGGCAAGGGTGACATCGGCACCGGCATCGGTGGGAAGGCCACTCATGTGGTCCGTGATATAACGACCGTCTCCCGTACTGAAGTAAATCTGCGTGCGACGGTCGCCCGTTGCGACGATGTCTACATGGGCGTCGTTGTTGACGAAACCCGTGATCAGGCTGCGCGTACGAATAGTGCTTTTTGACAGCGCCTGGCCGGCCGGGTCGAACGTCCCCTGGCCGTCGTTGCGGTGTATCGTAATGTACTGTTTCAGCCAGCCGATCAGCAGATCCAGGTCACCGTCACTGTCGATGTCTGCGAAGAGGATGTCGCCGACTTCTTCCCTGGCAGGCCCTTTGAGGCTGCCGTGGCTCGCCAGCGCTCCACCGCCTTCATTGAGAAAGAACTCCAGCACCGGGTTGTGACCGGAAACAGTCAGGGTGACAAGGTCGTCAAGCTTGTCGCCATTGAAGTCGGCCAACTCGAATCTGTCGATTCGCTCCTGGTGATTTATGGTTACTCCTTCGGCAAAGGAAAAGCTGCTGCCGGCCTTCTGGCGGCTGTCTTGCACGCGGTTATCTTCGGAGATTTTTGTATTCGAAAAAAGCGTCATCGGGCGCGATGAGAAAAGAATATCGTTATCCCGATCGCCATCGAAATCGAAAACGTTTATCCGGGAAACGTACTTATCCTTTCCGCCCAAAGGGACTGTAGTCCGCTCGAAATCTGCCTCGCGCGTGTTGATGTACAGGAGATTCTCGAGCCGTCTCAGGGACAGGACCAGGTCATTGAATCCATCGTTATTCGTGTCCGCAATCGCTATCGCGGATATTTCATTCGGAATGATCCCGAGATCCAGTGTTTTGGGCAGCATCTCCCCCGAGGCGGAATTGATCAGCAGGCGGATTCCTTCGAACTCGACAAGCAGGAGATCTTCCCTGCCATCTGCGTTGATGTCGCCGACGACAAGATGTTGCAGATCTTCAGACTTGATGTCGGACGAAGGATCGTGTGCGAAATCGCCGTTGCCGTTACCCGAATGAAACTTGATAAATTCGTGATCGTCATGTGTCACGATATCGAGGTGACCGTCACGATCGATGTCTGCCAGTGTAATTTTATTCTCGTAGCGCGAGTCCAGCAGGACTTTGCTCGAGGCCGGGAAATCGCCATGGCCATCATTCAGGAAAAGTCTTGGTTTGGCGTTAATATTCTGCGTGACAATGTCCGCTGCGCCATCGTGATTGATATCGATGACGAACATGTCGGTGGGCGCGCTGTACTCGGCGCTGAACAGAAAGCGTTCCTCCTCAAATGCTCCCGTACCGTCATTCCAGTAGATTTCGATGGGCGAACCATTACGGGCGGCGACCAGGTCGAGGTCGCCATCCAGGTCCAGATCGGCCAGGGCAACTTTACTGACATTGTCGTTGTTCAGGGGAAGGCGTTGACGTTCCTCATACTGGCCCGGCGCAACGTTCACGTAAACAAGCACACCGTTCGAGGCGACGGCGATGTCCGCGTCTCCGTCCCGGTCGATGTCACCGGTAGCGATATCGTTAGCGGACCCTGAATGCTCGAATTGTTGATGCAACTGGAACGGCTCATCCCCGTTCACAAGCGCGGGAGCCATTGCGATCAAACAGGAAGCCAGTAAGTTTCTAGATTTCAACCCGGCGGGCCTTAATCGATTCGCAAACAGCAGACACTGACGAGCAGTGAGGGGTGGCCCTGTCAATGCCGGGAGCTGTAATGTAAGTCATGTATGGAATATGCCTGTCGTCTCATGGCGATTCCGGTAACTGGCTCACAGTCGGCTCGCCGGCGGTTGAAGTCGGTTATCGCATTTCGCGGAGATCGGGCAATACGGGTAAGATTTGTGACGCCTATCATCACGAAGTGAAACTATGAAGAGAGCGCTGATCCTGGCGGGCAACATGGTACTGGCCCTGCTCATGCCACAAATGATCCTGGCCCAATGGGCTGAGTCGCAGGAAGGGCAGCTGACTATTCGCGGCGGCTGGTTGTTCGACGGCGCCAGCGAAGAGCGCCGATGGAATACAGGCATCGTTATTCGGAACGGCAAGATCGCGGAAGTCGATGCCGATCTCCAGGAACAGGTATTGAGCACGGGCGATGTTGTCGACCTGGCGGACACCGACACGATTCTGCCGGACATGATCGACCTGATGCTGGCGCACGGCGTCTATTACGACGCTAACTTGCAAATGTACGGCGGTATCAACGAGCGCCGGTTGCATGCATCGGAAATGCTGTGGACGGACGAAGCGAAGTACTTCACTCCCTATGCGCAGGCTTTGCTCGAAAAGCGCGGCGAGCCAGCGCCGGAATCGGATGAGGTGGAATTCTCGCAGCGCGTACTTGAACTCAAGTCCTTATACGACGCCGGCGGTGCGCATCTGCTGGTTGTTGGCACGGACGAACCCGTGTACACGAATCTGTTACCCGGCTTCGCCTACCATCGCGAGTTACTCGCGATGACCTACGCGGGAATACCGCCAGCCGCCGTATTGAAGGCAGCGACGATCAACGGCGCAAGAGCGCTGGGCATCGATGATCGCCTTGGCTCCATTGAGCCCGGCAAGCTCGCGGATCTCTTCGTGGTGCGCGGCAACCTCCTCGACGACATCAAGGTGGCGCGAGACATCCGATTAGTCATCAGGGATGGCATCGCATACGACCCGGCAGAACTTCTGCAATCGGCAGAAGGCAAGATCGGCCCGTCCGGCCCGGATGATCATGCTGACTGGGAACTCGAGATCCGGCCATTACGGAAAGCTTTGTGAGGGCTCGAACCGGTTATCGCGAATGCGTGGAAATTCGGTTCGATCCCATAATTTTCGGTGCAGCACCAGAGCCAGCCGGTGCAGCTGCCCGATGTTATCCGGTTCGACCCCCTTAATCCTCTTCCGGGATAGAATACAGATGATATGCGCGAATCAAGCTGATTGCCTGGAGTATCATGCTGTCTCGACAGGCTCGAATAACACGTTGGTAATGAATTTCGATGAAGCGATGGTGCCACCCGAGGATCTGCACCGGATCCAGATGCGAAAAGATGCGCCGACCCTCTGTATCTTTCGCCTGAATACATCGATATGAAATTGGGATAGTTACCGACACGTGAAGCGCAGCAACCTGATCTATAACGACTTCAAGATTTACGCCTTTTCGTTTTTCGAGGACCTTCGCGGTTCCTTGACGGATTTGTCGATCATTATCGGCATCATCGCTTTCTATCAGTTTGCCATTCTGCAAACGGTGCCCGATGACCTGCCGACCATGTTCATCGGATTGATGCTCGTCGCTATTGGACTGGCGTTCTTTTTGCGGGGATTGGAGCTGGGCATTTTCCCGTTGGGGGAGGACCTCTCTCAACGCCTGGCGAATTTGAGTACCCGGACCTGGATTATCGTGTTCGCGTTCGTAATTGGTTTCGCAACGACGGTTGCCGAGCCAGCGCTCATTGCCATCGCCCACAAAGCAGCATTGATCAGCAGCGGGGAAATCGATGCATTCACCCTTCGCCTGGTAGTTGCATTCTCGGTAGGTTTCGCGATCGTCCTGGGGGTGATGCGTATTATCCTCGACCATCCCATCCACTGGTACATCATTGGAGGATACTTCCTGGTTCTTCTTACGACGCTTTTCTCGCCCGTGGAAATCGTCGGGCTGGCTTACGATTCGGGAGGCATTACGACCTCCACGGTGACCGTGCCGCTAATCGCTGCCCTGGGAATCGGCCTTTCGAGCAGTCTCAAAGAACGCAATCCGCTGATCGACGGCTTCGGACTGATCGCTTTCGCCAGCATCATGCCCATGATCTTCGTCCAGGGCTACGGCATCTTCGCCTACGGGGGAGGAGGCCAAGGCAGCGTGCCGACGACGCTCGGAACTACTACGGCCGAATCAACAACTACTTTCTGGATCTACGCCGAACTGTTTCTAGCCAGCATCCGCGATGTGATGCCGGTTATCGTGGTGATATTGGTCTTCTACCTTGTTGTCCTCCGCGAACGCATTGCCGACTTTGGCAAACGCGCGGCTGGTTTTGGTCTGGTCGTCATGGGTCTCTATGTCTTTATCATCGGCCTCGAATTGGGTCTCTTCCCCATCGGCGAAAGTCTGGCCACCGAACTCGCGAAAAGCGGTAGCCTGTTGTTGATATACAGCTTCGCCTTCACGGTGGGCTTCGCTACGACGATTGCCGAGCCTGCCCTCACCGCTATCGCGGGCAAAGCCGAGGAAATCAGTGAGGGCTCTATCAAGGGCGCCAACCTGCGGGGCTTTGTGGCCCTCGGTGTCGGTGTCGGCATACTCCTGGGCGCCCACCGCATCATCAATGGAGATTCAATTGTTTACTACATTATGAGCGGCTACGTGGTGGTCATCATCATGACATTTTTCGCACCGCGCACCATTATCCCGATCGCCTACGACAGTGGCGGTGTCACAACCAGCACCATTACGGTACCCATCGTCGCAGCTCTGGGGCTCGGGCTCGCGGTCAGCATTCCGGGTCGGGACCCGTTGATCGACGGCTTTGGTCTCATTGCCTTTGCCAGCCTGTTTCCGATGATTGCCGTTCTCGGCTACGGTATCAGCAAGCGCGAAGCTATCCGCTTTCATGAGCGCCGCATACTCAGAATGGAAAAGGACGTCGTGTCGAAAGTCAGCCGGCATTTGGACGCCGATCTCAAGGGAGATGGAGTCGAGGACAGTGCTTACATCGAATCCTTACCGATTCAAAAGAAGAACATAATAACCATCACCGGGGAAAGCGGCTCGGGCGTTTCGACCGTAACGGACAAACTGGCCCAGTCGCTTGAATACAGGAAGTTCAGTGCCGGCGGGCTATTTCGGAATCTTGCGTTGCAATCCGACATGCTGGTCGAGAAGCTCAATGAATATGCCAGGTCGAATCGAGTCGTAGACCATGAGATCGACACACTGATCCGGCGCCTGGGCCAGGGTAATGAAATCGTTCTGGATGCGCGCCTTGGGTACCACTGGATACACGACAGTTTCAAGGTCTACCTGACCGCAGACTGGGAGGTTGCCGCTGGCCGCATCTATGACGATATTGTGCAGGGCCGTAGAAAAGGGGAAGAAGCGGTGTCGATCGGCGAGGCAACCGAGAGTATCCGAAAACAAAGCGAACACACCCGGGAGAGATACTTCCGACACTATGGGATCGATATCGGTAATACCAGCCCGTTTGACCTGATTGTTGAGACGGACGACAAGACGCCCGACGAAGTCGTCACCTTGATCCGAACGCACTACAAGCGATGGAGAATCAGGTAAAACGAGGTTCGACCCCATTAATCACGTTGCAGCACGAGTGCCAGGCGGTGCAGCTGCCCGATCAGGATCAGGCTCCACGCCACGCGGATAAGGCCATCGACTCCGTGCGATGACTTGAGCGGATCGGTGATCACCGCGTCGACGCCTGCCGGGTCGATCCATAATTGCTCGGCCAGTGCCATTTCGTTTCGGCCATTCTCCTTCCGCCAGGTCGGCCAGTTGCGTACCTTGTCGGGGTCGGCAAGCCGGGCGGCTACCGGTGGCACGAGATATTCGTTGACCGGATCGTCCGTCGCTACCCCGAGCAACTGCGTGCTGCGGACGACGCAGGCAGCAACGAGTTCCGGTGACAGGTCTCTGCCCGACCAGAGCGCAGACACTCGCGCATGCATCGGCTTGGCAAGCCCCGGCGCTAGTCCCGGTAGAGGAGTGTTCGGGTCGAGTACCGGGCCGTCCAGTACCGGCCATTCCGTGGCCGGCGATCGCGCGGCGCGACCACAGCCGGCACGTTCTACGACGCCGCTGCCATGCGGCTCACGGTTCTCACCCAACGCAATACGGAGTTCGGCGGAAGCAAAGGCGCAACATCCGATGAGCACTTCCAGCACGCCCGACGTGCCCAGAATCCTGGCGATTTCGGCCGCGCGTTCTTCGTCTGGTTTGCGTGGGTCGCGCAGGAAATGATCCACCAGTGTCAACGCCGCGGACTGCTCCGCACTGAATTCTCCACGTGCCTCGGGCACGTCCATTTGCGCGATTTGTGTTTCGGTAAGTCCGTCTTCGATGGCGGCCGTATAACGCACGGCCTTGCAGAACTCGCAGCCACGAATCCGGGCGCAGTGCAGGCGCACGGACTCGATCACTGCGGGCGTCAGCGTAGATTCACCCCAGATGGCGTCTTCGAGCGCGACGAAGCGCTCCAGTTCGACGGGATCTGCATGACCCAGCAGCGCTGCAGCGCCTACGGGATCGGCACCGGTCGCCGGCAGAATGCTGCGCATCGAGACCTCCTCTTCCATCAACCGCCCGTAAAGCTGAAGTCTACCCGACAAAAGGGGTCGAACCGATTTTCCGAATTAACCCCATTAATCGCCGCGCAGCAGTATGGCGGGGCGTACGCGCAATCGGCGCAGCAGGTAGCGTGCGCCGAGATTCAGCGACAGGGCGCTGACGGCGGCGGCAGTCGCGATGCCTGCCCACAGCAGGTTGTCGATGGGGAGTTTCAGCCGCAGCGACAATAGTGGCATGGCGATCATTGCACCCAGCGCAACCGCGAAGACTGACGTAATGACGGCCAGCAAAATGTACTCGAGGTGCAGGCTGCGCCGGATGGCAGCCATGCGTGTGCCGAGCGAGTGCAACACGGTGGCGTCGTATACCTGCCGGCTACGCCCGGCCGCCATTATGCTGACGAGCACGAGCATACTGGCAAGCAGGCTGACGGCGGCGATTACACCCAGGCCGACGGCGGCTTTACCGAGAATGTCGCGTGCCGATGCGAGCAACGATGCCGTGCGAACGGTGACAACGTTTGGCGCGATCCTGCCTATTCGCCTTTGGGCTTCGATTGCGTCGGCGTCGCCCATGTAGGCGGCACCGACGTGCCGGAATATCATGCCCTCGAGCGCGCCGTCCGAGGCGATGCCTTCGAACCAGAAACGGGTTTGTACGCCTTTCTGGCTGAAGATCGCGTCGACCCTGGTCGTCACGGTTTTTCCCTCGATGCCGAACGTAATGACGTCGCCGACCTTCAAATCCAGCTTTTCCGCCTCCCAGTCTTCCAGCGCAAGCCGCGGCGGTTCGGGATCGGTTTCCGTCCACCACGCACCCGAGGTAATCGCGACCTGGTCGATATTGTTTGCGGAATAGCTCAGGTCGTAGTCGTCCTGCGACATGTCACGGCGCTGCCTGCTGCTCAGGTGCTCCAGTTCGGAAACGTCCACGCCATTAACCGCGACAATGCGTGAGCGCACCAGCGGCGTTGTGTCAACGCGAACCGAATCGCCTGACGCAACGATCGCGCCGACCACGTCCTGCAACTGCTCGTCGAGGATGTCGTACAGAACGAGGGCCGGGGACTCCTCCGGAATGGTTTCATTGATGGTTCGCAGTAGCGACACCACGACCATCGTGCAGGCAACGAGCAAGGTCAGCGCGGAGCCGAGCGACAGCAGGGTGGCGCGCAAGGGTGTGCCCGGCCGATGCAGGTTGGCCAGCGCCAGGCGCAGGTTGAAGCGGCCAGTCAACGCGGGATGATTGTCGAGTCGTCGTGCCGCCGCGCGAATACCGCGCACAACGAGGTCGAATAGGAGAAGCACGGCGCCAACGGTTGCGATGAAACCAAGCCCGAACAGCTTGTCAGGCAGTGCGAAGAGCACAAGCGAAACGATGCATGCCGCGCAAGCCAACGCCGCAAGCCACCACCCGGCCGGCGCGTCGCTGGCGCGCGCTTCGGTCCCGCGGAACAGCGTTGCCGGTTGTACCGACAACGCTCTTCCGACGGCGGGCAGGGCGAACGTGAACGCGGTCAGTAGTCCGAACATCACGGCGATCAATATCGGCGACACGAGGCTCGACACTGTTGTCGCCAACGGGATTTCCGCGGCGACGATGCGCGCGGCGAGCAACGCCAGTCCGGCGCCGATAATTGCACCGACAAAACTTGCCGCGCCACTCATCACCGCGACCTGAATGAGATACACGGTTGCCAGGCGCCGATTACGCAAGCCGAGTGCACGTATCGTCGCGATCGTTTTGAGTTTGCGCTGGAGGTAGGCCTGGATGCTGTTGAATACGCCGAGGCCCCCGATGAAGAGGGTGCTGAACGCAATGATGAGGAGTCCTGATGCAAGCTGGTCGAGCCGATCGGCAATGCGCCGGCTGCGATCCCGAAACGTACGCACATCCAGGTTTTCATCGGGGAACGCATCGTAGATCTGCTGCCGCCACTCATTGGCCGGAATCGCCGTGCGCACACGATAGTCAAAGTCGAGCCTGCTGCCGGGCCCGGTCAACTCCGACGGCTCGAGTGCTAGCTCGTTTACCAGCAATGGCGTGCCGCGCCATTCCGCGCTGAGTGCGCGGTCCGGTTGTCGCAGCACAAGCGCTCGCACCCGCATCGTCAACGCGCCAATATAGATCTCGTCGCCTATGCCGATGCCGAGGTTGTCGGCCAGCACCGGGTCGATCGCGGCGCCCCATTGTCCGTCTTTGAAAGCCGTGATTTCCGCGAGCGGCAGGTCGGGCTGCAGCGTCAACTCGCCGTACAGCGGGTAGTTTTCGTCCATGGCCTGAAGTTCGACCCGCAGGAATTCACCACCCGTCGTGCCGAGCATCGTGTCGAGTTCGGTGACGAGAGAAACGTCACCCCGTTCCCGCATCCACGCAAGCACAGGCTCGGGCAACGCCTTGTTGGCATCAACTTCGACGTCGCCGCCGAGCAGAATCCGCGTGTCGGCCAGCAGGCCACGGTTGATCAGTTGATACAATCCACCGGTCGCCGTGACCAGCGTTACGCCGAGAGCCAGGCAGGCACAGAACACCCACAGCGAGCGCCCGCTCGCACGCAGGTCGCGCCACGCCAGGTCAGGCAGGAACGGCATGCTGGGAATCCTCGACGAGCTTGCCATCGTCGAGATAGAAAACCCGTTGGCAGCGACGCGCGATCTCGGTGTCGTGCGTAACGAGCACCATGGTTGAGCCCGTTTCGGCATTTAACTCGAACAACATCTCGATGATCTTCGCGCCGGTCTTCAGGTCCAGATTTCCGGTCGGCTCGTCGGCGAGCAGCACGTTCGGCGAATGCGCCAATGCGCGTGCAATGGCGACACGCTGTTGTTCACCGCCCGACAACTGCGACGGGTAATGCTGTGCTCGTTCGGCGAGACCCACGCGCTCGAGCAGTCGGCGCGCGCGTTCCCGGGCATCGTTGCCGCCAGCGATTTCAATCGGCAACGACACGTTGCCGAGTGCCGTCAGGCTCGGCACGAGATGGAAGGACTGGAAGACGATGCCGAGCTTGTCGCGGCGGAGATCGGCAAGTGCGTCTGCGTCGAGCCCCGTGATGTCCTCGCCGTCGATCGCGATGGACCCGGCGGCCGGCGCTTCCAGGCCGGCGAGCAGGATCAGCAGCGTGGTTTTGCCGGAGCCCGACGGACCGACGATGGCAACGGTTTCGCCATCGGCGATGCGCATGTTCACGCCCGACAGCACCTCGAGCGAGCCGGCCTCGAGCGGATAGGACATACTCAGGTTATTGATAGCAATCATCTATTGCATATTAAGGGGTCGAACCGATTTTCCGAAATTCGGTTCGATCCCTTTAATTTCATGGCGCTTCCAAACCGGCTGGCAGGAAGTGCTGACGAGCTACAGAACGCGTGTCGTTTGTTCGATTGGCTGGTCAGCCCAGTAGTCGAGGCCCATTCGCCTCAGCAGTGCTTTCATCCGCGGGTGGTTGCGTACTGCAGGGTCCTTGACGTTGACACCGATGTACGGTGCATCCGGGTCAAAGCGCTCGACGGCGATTTCAAACCAGTCGATTGCCTGTTCGTTATCGCCGCCTTGCTCGAACTGGACGGCGATCATCATCGGCGGTACATGCGCGCTTTCGTACATCTGCACCATCATCTCGGCCAACTGGCGATTAGCGGATGCGTAACCGCTGCTGGCATATGCGGCTTCGAGGAAGTCAGCGGCCTCCGGGTTTCCGGCGACGGATCGCAACAGGTTTGCGTTGGCCTTTATCGCTTCAGCTTCGTTGCCAAGTGCATCGTGCGCCATTACCAGCGTGATGTAACCGAATGCGTAGCCGGGCGCCATGCTCAGCGCGTGCTCAGCCACCGCGATGGCTTCGTGATACTCGTCACGCATGACCAGCTGGATGCTGTAGAGTCCGTGCACGAATGGGTTTGCAGGGTCGAGCTCGAGTGCGCGATTGATGTGCACGGTGCTTTTGTCGAGCTCGCCTATGATGCCGAGCAGATGCGAATAAAACATGTGGGCTTCGGCGTAACTCGGGTTCAGCTCGATAGCGCGCTCGAAGTGCTCGACTGCGCCATCGAAGTCGAACAGCTGCCACGTCGTCATGGCGCCAAGCCCCATATGCGCCTCCGGCAGAAACGGATCCAGCTCCAGCGCCTTCAAAACAGCGGGTATGCACTGCTCCCGTGCCCGTTGCGGAGTCAGCATGCCGGCCTGCGCCTGGAAGCCGCATAGTTTGCCGAGGCCCCAGTGCCCGAGCGCATAGTCGGGATCGATCTCGACGGCGCGCTCGAAATGCACCGCAGCTATACGCATGTCGTCAGGATTGTAGCGTTCGACGTGAAATACACCCCGGAGGAAAGCGAGATAGGCTTCCGGGTTGACCGGGCGGGCCGCTGCAAACTGCGCGCGTTCTTCGGGGCCGAGCTGCACACGCACCTGGTTGGCAATCTCCTGGGCAGCGCGCGCCTGCAGCAGCATGATATTTTCGAGGTCGTCCTCGAACGTTTCCGCCCAGACTTGCGCGTCCTTTTCGGCATCGTGCAGACGCAAGGCGATCCTGACGCGGTCACCGGCACGCAAGACCGTGCCTTCAACGATACGAGCGACGCCGAGTTCAGTAGCGATCCGCAGCAGCGAACCACCGCTCTGCCGGTATGGAATCGTCGACACTTTCGAGGTGACCCGGAGGTTTCTCACACGGGAAAGACCGTCGATCAACGACGACTGCATGCCGGATACGAAGTACTGCTCGTCCGGGTTGCCGGACAGGTCGTCAAAAGGCAGGACTGCAATTGAAAATCGGCTGATCGACTCATCGAGAGAGACGAGACCGCGCTCGATTCGCGAGCCGAATTGCAGTGACAGGGAGACTGCGACGACGGCAAGCGCCGCTATCAGGGCAAGGTCGAGCTTGCGTAACGATGGATCGAAATCTTCCCCGAGTGCAGCTGGCGGAGTACGTGAAACCCCGTCAAGCGAAACGTCATAGAACCAGGAAAAAACGATGACGAGCGGCAATAGCGACGCTGAAGCGAGCCAGACATATCGTAACGCCTCGTCAGGAACACCGATCGCCGGGAACAACAGGCTCGCAACCTGCACCGCCACCCACGCAGCGACGATGTAGAAACCCACTGCCCGGAATACTCTTCGACGTCTTAATTCTGTTATCAGTTGCCGAAGTTTCATACGCGAATTCTAGCACCAGCGTCCCGGTGTTGATCCCGGATCGGCTTGGGTCAGAAATCCGGAACCACGTTCGATCGATCTGGGTGAAATGGGGACATTCCTGATTTAGCGGGTGAAATGGGGACATTCCTGATTTAGCGTAGTAGTACGTTAAATCAGGAATGTCCCCATTTGCTCACCTAGTTGAGGCGGCAGGCGACCATGCTGAAGGTGCTGCCGTCGTCCAGGGTCCCCTGGACTTCCCGCGGGCTGTTGTCAGCATTGCGTGTCAGCGTTCCGGAACCGGACAATGTTTCAGTGGCGCTCGTTGCCGTCAGTGACACCGAATCGCCGGTGAGGGTGCCGGTGACGGAAAACGTCGTCCCTTCTACCACCTCGAACGCTTCACCGCTGATGCTCGTATCGTCGAGATTGACCGAAATATACGCGGCAACCTCGGCGCTGCCAGCGCTCCCGACCAAACGATAGGCGGAACCATCATCCGGGCCGATGCGCTGGAAGTTGAGGTTGCCACCATCCCATGTCCCGCTGATCGAATCGGGCGTAATGAACATCGCAGATATCGGACCGGCCAGCCCGGCGGCCGTATGTTCGATTTGCGGCAGATCCAGAATCGTTATCGATCCGCTGCCGCCGCCGAACACGATGAACTCATCGGCGGCGTCGTAGCCCTGCCATTCGAATGCCAGCGGTACATGACCGAAACCGGCGGCGTTCCAGCCGATCACCATCGCGGCGGCACCACTATTGCTCCCGGAAAACGATCCTGCGTAGGCGCCTGCATATGCACAGGCGAGCGTCGCCGACAAATGCTCGTCGGCTTCCGTTGCACTGGGCAACGCGTGCAGCGTGCCGTCTACCGAGGCTGCATCGGAGATAATCGTCACGAGTTCGTTATCGAGGTCCGCGGTCAGGAAATCAACCTGGTTCCAGTTCGCGCTCACCTGTTGTACCGCGTCGCTGATGACAATGCCGTTATCGGGGTCGCCGTCCTGGTCGAGCATCTGCAGAAAACGCGACAGGTTGCTGACCTCCAGGTCGAATGTTTGTCCCAGCGTTGCGAGTTGATTGGGCGCGACAAACGTCGCGCACGCTGTCTGTCCCAGCGCCACACCGCCGATCGAAAAGGCAACGTCCGATCCGGTCTCGCAAGTGAACCGGCCGTTGTCCGTCGTTATCCCGCTCTCCTGGCCCGATACGAAACTGAGGCCCGACACATTGAAGTCCTTGAAGACGCCGGTCTGCACTGCCGGTGGTGGGGGTGGCGGTGGCGGTGTGTTGTTGACGCTGGCACTGTCGCCACTGCCGCCACCGCTGCAGGCAGCAAGCCCGCAACACGCGATCAGTGTTACTGCGCCGATCAGGATTCTATTCATGGTTTTCATATCCGTACTCCCTCAGAACGGAGCGGCAATTCGCCGCTCGTGTATTTGGAAAATTTCCCGCGTTGCTCTATTTGTCTCTGGCCGAAGGCCCAAGCACTTCTGTCTCCCATGGGTTCAGCGCTCCGCTACAAATACGGAGCTGTAGTAACGATTGTCGAAAGGAACGGAATCGATCGCTTGCGACGCGATGCGGAACTCGAGGCCGACTGTCGTGGCTTCGGTTGAGGCAACTTTGGAGACAATTTGGACAGTCACGACGTCGTCCGCGGCAAGATCGCCGATCTCGCAGGCGAGAATCTCATCGTGACAGCGCGCGCTGCTGGTTGATTGCATGCGGCGCCCGGCAAGTTTTGCCAGAACGTTGGAGTCCGCGATGGTCTCGAGCAACACGCCTTTGGCGAATCCCGGGCCCTTATTGATGACCCTGACGGTGAACGTGATAACGGACGCGTCTTTACGGGGCTCGGATGTGACGATTGCGTCGACGGCCAGGTTGGTTGCCTGGGTCGTGCTTGTCCTGGCCGACTCGTTTGCGTGCGCAGGCAGCGCCAGCAGGCAAAGTATCGTCAGGGCGGCGGTTCGCACTGACGGTCGTCTGCAGTTGTCGGGATTGAGCGGTGACATGCGGCGATGGTGCTGCGCATGCCGGGAACAAGCTTAATGCTTGGTCGAGGTTTTTCTTAGGAATTTCTTCGGAACGATCGGGAGTATGTAAGTCTCTGAAATATATTCACTTTAAGGGCATGTTATTTCGCAGACAGCAGCGCCTGGAAACGCGGATCGTCGCGTAACGGCTCCCAGAAAGTCTCCACTTCGATCCATGCAGGGCTGATTGTCGATGGATATTGCAGGGCGGTTTCCACCTGGGCGATGGCTTCGTCGTGCATGTCGGCAAGAACATAGATCTCCGCCATGTACCAGAGATAGTCCGCGTTATCCCAGGGATTCTGCTCAACCGGTGCCATCGTCAGCAAGCGCCGTCCGGTCTGCAGCGCTTCCTCTGTCCTGCCGGCGCCGGCGTAGGCGGTGCCCAGCAAGGCGTAGAAAAATGGTTCACCCGGGAATTGTTCGACTGTCTCCTCCAGAATCTGCATGGCTTCGGTGTAATACGCTCGTGTCCTTTCTGCATCGCCGGACGCTTCTGCGTAGTCCGCCATGGCCAGGTAATAAGACGCAGGATCGGCATTGGAACCCTGCAACTGAAAGTTGCCGAGTGCTTCCGATAAAACGGGCCCTGCGAATCGAAAGGAGCTCGACACACCAGGTTGCAACAGCCATTCGACCAGGGATTCCAGCCCGATTATTTCCGCAGCCCGCTCGAATTCAGATGCTGCACGGCGTTCGTCTCCTTGCCAAGACATATAGAGGACCGCTTTGAACAAGTAACCTTCCACGAGCCCTGGGCGCAGCGTGATGGCGCGTTCAAGGGCGACCTCTGCACCCGCATAATCGCCTGACACGATCTGTGTCTGCCCCAGGATATAAAGGAGCAGGTGATTCAGCGGATCAAACCGTGCGGCAGCTTCGAGTGCCTCGACGGCTTCACCCAGTTTGCCCTGACGTTGGTACACCTGCGCTATCGCTGTCAGCGCTTCCGTGTGCGATGGTCTGTTCACGCGCACGCTTTCCAGGTGTTCCAGTGCCGGCTCGAGCATCTCGCGACGCAAGTAATAACTGCCAAGACCGAACTGGCCATCGATCAGGGCTGGATCCAGTTCCAGTGAGTAGTCGATCGATTCCCGCGCCAACTCCAGGCGTTCGTTCGAGCGATCATGGTACTGGGCGTACATCTGCAGATGGGCGAGCCCGAGCGTTGCATGCGCCTGGGCAAAATCAGGGTCTCTGGCGACAGCCGCCTCGAGTTCGGTGATGGCCTCCTGCAAGTCCGCTTCGACGAACCCCCGGCCGAGGGCATCGCGCCCCTTAACATAGCGTTCGTATGCCGCAAAGCTGGCCGACTCGTTTCTTTGCGCCGGTGCGGGATCGTTGCTGTCGAAAAGCGTTACATCGAGTCGCTGTGCAACACGCTCGGCAATTTCAGATTGCACATCGAAAATGTTGATTAGTGGTTGTTCGTAGGTTTGCGACCAGAGGTAGGTATCAGATGCCACGTCGATCAAGTGTGCGTTGACGCGCAACCAGGCCGTTTCGTCATTGTCTAGCCGCTGAAGCGCGGTGCCCGTGATTAGATACTGTGCGCCCAGTGCGTTGCCGATACTCTGCGCCGGCTCGTTCGAGTCCTCGTATTGCCGGGTGCTGTTCTGTGAAATGACCCTGAGCGCCGAAACGCCTGCGAGCCGCGTGGCGACAGCATCGGTCAATCCACGCACAATGTGACTGCCGTCGATTGGCGAAAGGTCTTCGAACGGAATCACTGCAATGACCGGCGGAGAGTTCTCCACCGGCGTGTCGGCCGATTCGGGCCGCAGCAAGAAATAAGTGCTGCCAATGATCAGCGAGACCAGTACGGCCCCAAGCGACGCAAATCGCCAGGCGCGGCCATGCGTTGCCACAGGGCCCTCCGATGCAGCATCGAGAACCAGGCCGTCTCCAGCTTCGCCATTGTCATCCAGTATTTCGACCGGCGCGATCAGCCGGTAGCCCCGTTTCCGGATGGTTTCGAAGTAACTCGGGTGCCGGGCGTCGTCTCCCAGTTCGCGGCGCAACTCTGCCATGATTCGGTATACGGGACTGTCACCAACGTAGCTGCGGCCCCACAGGTTTTCGACCAGTTCGTCAAAACCGATGACCTTGCCGGGATTGTTGGCGAAATACTGCAGCACCTCCGCAGCAAGCGGTTCGAGAGAGACACTTTTTCCGGGCGATTCGATCCGGTTCAAGTTCGCATCAAGTACCCAATCGCCGATTCTTACTTTTCTCTTGTCTGTCACGATTCAATCGAGTGTCGAAGTGTAAAGGGAGTGGAGGCGCAGCCCAGAGGTGCAGTATATTTACGGAAGGTACCAGACGAGCCGGCAAAGTACGAAGTGATTAAGGTGCCGGATTTATTTTCCGTAAAGGTGCCGGATTTATTTTCCAAACGATAAAGGCGATAAAGGTGCCGGATTTATTTTTTACGGCGAGAACATACGAAAATAAATCCGGCACCTTTACGCCTTTACGAATCGGGCACGTTTACGGGCAGACCTGTTTTGGGAAGGTATTACTATGATTCACGACCGTCGCACATTTCTCGTCGTTACCGGCGCGGCCATCGCCGCCGCGGCATTGCCATTCACCGCAGGCGCTGCGGAGCCGATGAAGATCGGCATCATCGGCTCGGGCAGGGTCGGCAGCGCGATAGGCGCCGTGTGGGTTAAGGCCGGGCATGAAGTCATGTTTTCCTCGCGCAACATCGAGCACGACCGGGCGCTCGCTGCCGATCTCGGCGCGGGTGCGCGCGCCGGTACACCGCGCGAAGCCGCTGCTTTCGGCGAAGTGGTGATGGTTTCCGTTCCCTATGGTGCATTACCGCAGGTCGGCAAAGACCTGGCGGACCTGATCGAGGGCAAGGTCGTCATCGATACCTGCAATCCGTTCCCGAACCGCGATGGCGAGATCGCCGACTGGGCGCGCGAGAAGGGTGCCGGACTTGCATCGGCGGAGCTCATGCCCGGCGCGCGGCTGGTGCGCGCGTTCAATGCCATTGGCGCCCGACGCATGGGCACGGCATACCGCGAGCCCGGCCGTGTCGGCATGCCGATCGCCGGCGACGATGCCAAGGCGATAAAGATCGCGTCGCGCCTGATCCGCGAGATCGGCTATGAACCTGTTCTGATCGGTGGCTTGGCGATGGGAAGATACCTGGTGCCGGGGACAGCGCTTGCAGGAGAGCGAAGCGCGGAAGAGATACGCGCAATAGCCGCGGATCTCGACTAAGAAAATGGGGACATTCCTGATTTAACGCACGAGTACGTTAAATCAGGAATGCCCCCATTAATCTGCAAGTGCCACTTGCACAGCTCTGGTCAGCGCCGGTAACAACGATCTCGCAAACCACGGATTCTTCTTGAGCCAGATGTTGTTTCTCGGGCTCGGGTGCGGCAGCGGAAAAACACCGGGCGCATGGTCTTGCCACGCGCGAACAGTCTCGGTCAGGTTCTTTTGCGTTCGCGGCAGGTGCCACTTCTGAGCGTACTGGCCAATGACCAGCGTCAGCCTGATTCGGGGTAGTCGCTGCATCAACTGCTTTCGCCAGGCTGTCGCGCATTCCGGTCTCGGTGGCAGGTCACCTGATTTTCCAGTGCCCGGATAACAGAATCCCATTGGAAGTATTGCGACCATCGTCGGGTCGTAGAATGTCTCTCTCGAGATTCCCAGCCACTCCCGCAACCGATCGCCACTTGGATCGTCAAACGGCACGCCGCTTTCGTGCACGCGGCGGCCGGGCGCCTGTCCCGCGACAAGAATTCTGGCCCGAGGATCGAGCTGCAGAACAGGCCGCGGTCCCATGGGTAAAAATTCCTCGCACAAACGACACTGCTTTACAGATTCCAAAAGTATGGCGAATGATTTATCGCCGCTGCCGTCACTGCCCATTGTCCTGGTGCCTCAAGATTAAAGGGTCGAACCGACTGACGAATATGCGCCGAAAATCGGTTCGACCCCATTACTGTGCTGCAGCTTCCTCGCTCTCGGTGTTGTCAACGATGAGCCGCGAAATGCGGCGCGTGTAAGTATTGACGCGGCGCAGGATGTCGATAATGTCGGTCTCGACCTCGAACGTCTCGAAGCGCGAAGGTGCGTCGGCCACGAGCCGCTTGGCGAGATGTGACGCCGCCTCCGTGGCGAGCTCGTTGACTGCGGCCTTGCTCTCGATTGCGTCGAGTGCACCGCTCGTGTCGCCCGATTCAAAGGCCGACAGCATCTTGTCGAACGCGCGGCAGACTTCCTGCTCGATCGGTTCAAGGACGGCGAGCGTCGGTTGGCTGAGCGTCAGCCCGAGCGACGCGCGCTTGTGCAGGATTGCGACGAGGTCTTTCGAGATGATGTCGCCAATATTCTCGAAGTAGTTCGCGATGCCGATTAGGCGGGCCAGTTCCTGCGGCTGCTTCGCAACGAGGTCGCGCTGCGATAGCTTGCCGAAAAAAACGATGATGTCTTCATAAAGCGCATCGACGTCGTCGTCGGCCTTCGTCAACGCGTCAGCGTCGTCCTCGGTACCGTGGGCGGCGACGTGCAGCTGTTGCCCGATCATTTTGCGCACCATGCCGCCCACGCGCTCGAGCTCGCGATGCGCCTGGTCGAGTGCGAGCGCGGGCTGCTCGAGATAGAGGTCATCGAGATACATCGGCTGCATCGACTCGGGTTCAGGCTCGAGCGGGGCAATGCGCTGCACCAGGCGCGCCAGCGGTCCTGTAAACCAGATGAAGATGAACAGGTTAGTAATATTGAACAGTGTATGAGCGTTTGCGATCTGTCGCGGCGTGTCGGCGGCGAGCCGTTCCGTCCCCTGCAGGTGCCCGGCGGACGGTGAGAAGCCGCGCACAGCGTCGGCAAACTCGGGAATGAAGAACACCCAGAGCAGCACGCCGCCGACGTTGAACGCGAGATGCGCCCACGCCGCTTGTACCGCAACGCGCGGCCGGCCGATCGTGGAGAGAAATGCCGTGGCACAGGTGCCGAGGTTGGCGCCAAAGATGAGGCCAATGCCGGCCTCGAGCGAAATCAGCCCCTGGCTCGCAAATACGATCACGATGCCTGTGGTCGCCGATGAGCTCTGTACGATGGCCGTAAACAGTGCGCCGATGGCGATCGTCAGGAGCGGATTGCGCATGTTTTGCATCAGCTCGAGGAACGGCGGCCATTGGCGCAGCGGGCCCGTCGCCATGCTCATGAGCTCCATGCCGAAGAAGATCAGGCCCAGGCCCATGACGGCCATGGCCCACTGCTTGGTGCGTGCTCGGCGCGCCATGATCTCGGTGAAGAAGCCGGCCGCAATCAGCAGCAGGCCGTACTTGTAGATGGCAAATGCGACGATCTGTGCCGTGATCGTCGTGCCGACGTTGGCACCGAGGATGACGCCAATGGACTGGCTCACGGTCAACAGCCCGGCCGAGACGAAGCCCACGACCAGAACGGTGGTCACCGACGAGGACTGGATCACGGCCGTCACCACCGTGCCGGCGAACGCTGCCGCGAAGCGGTTTGCCGTGAGCCGCGCCAGCAGGTTCTTCATGTTGTTGCCGGCCACGATCTTCAGCGACTCGGTCATACGGCGCATTCCGTAGAGGAACAGCGCCAGCCCGCCGCCCAGCTGCGTGAACATTACGCCCAGATCGAGAGTGGAAACCTCCTCCATCCGGGAATATTAAGGGGTCGAACCGATTATCGGAAATTCGGTTCGACCCTTTTTTCGCGTCAAATCAGGAATGTCCCCATTACGCGCTCTCGAAGACTAGTGCACCGTGATTCTCGTGGCTGTCGACGGTGCCGTGCCGAATGGAATGACGGTGAACGGATTATCCAGATCCGGCCCAAAGCGCAATTCCGTCGTTGCCTCGGCTTGCAAGCTGTCGTCATGAACTTTCGCCTGGCCTGCGACGACAAGGTATCCCTCGTGTATGCCGCCAGCATTGAATACAAACTTGACGAATCTGAACTTCACTGTGCGTTTGCCAATATGTTTCCAGGCGCCAACGCCGATGCTGCCGTTCAATGGCAGCGGACTGGCCGGATCAAGCGCGCTGTTGGCATGCAGCGTCGTGTTGGTTTCCGTTACGGTGCCGTTAGCATGAAACACCAGGAATTCCTTGAACGGCGGCGGACCGCCTTCCGGAAACGTCACTGTGAGAAGCCAGGTACCGACCGGGCTGGATCGATGCGAGGCATTCGCTGTAGTCACGAAGCCCAATGCAACCACGAAAATGAGCATCCGCACAAAAATAGTTTTTCTCATTGTTATTCCCCAAGGTAGTCACTGCTTTTTCTGATATTACGCAAAGAACGCGAATGTAATGGATATGCCTGTCTAATAGTAGCAGGTGATGTCTTCGGGAGTTGGTCGCCGTCGCCGCACACTGGAGTCGGCGATCATGACGCGCAACTTTTTAGTCTGCGTCTACACGAAACGCGATGTCGTCCGGATTCACTGACCGACTTTCCAGGTCATCACTCTCTCGCACGTCGATGCGGATGGCCCAATCACTTTGCCATTCTGCGATCGCGTCCCGAAGTGCGGGCGCTTCAAGCCCGGCCTTTAACGTGATCGTCTGCGAACAAAGATCCGGCGAACAGTTGTTGCCAGCGAGAGGCAACTCAGCGACGCCTGTGGTCACGATCTTCGCGGTCTGCCCGCTGTCGTCGGTCAGCGTAAGCCATTGGGGCAAGCGGTTTCCGCTGTGACGGAGCGGTGAAGCAAGGAAACGGATGTGACCGCCTGCCAGCTGCGGCCGATAGAGGAGGTTGTACGCGCGCCCGGTTTCGCTGCCAGTCGAACTCTCGAATCGATCGAAACCGATGGCATCTCGTATGGTCGCCGATGTGATTGCAGGTTCACCGACAACCGCGCGGGGTTTGCGTTTTATCACATTCTGCGAGGAGTCCGCGATCGTCGTGTCGATCGCCCACGACACTTCGACGCTTGCTTCGCCTGCCACATACTGAAATCGGTAGCTGAATTTCTCTTCGCAGGATTCGCGGTAGCCGCACCTGTCCAGGCGGTAAAAAAAGGCCCGTTCCTGCGTGTTAAATCCGCTCAAAAGGTATTGCCTGGGCGGACCCACTGCAGGATCCTCCGGTGCTATCGTAAAGACGACCCACGGTTGTGACGCACGTGCGATCGGAAAAATCACTGCTGTATCGATAACCCGCGCCGTTCCACCGTAGGCTACTGTTATGGTGCCACCAACAGAAGGCTGCTCCGGGCTGAGCACAATTGCGGGACCCTGTGCGGTGTTACTGGCTGTGCCTGACTGCCCACAACCTGCGATCGCAATTGCAGCCGCAATATAAAGACACGCCTGTCTCATGAGCACCAGCCTACCGACAATTGGCGATCAGCGCATGTGAAAAGATAAACTCGCGTGGCGAAACACGCCCAAACCGGCTTTCGTGCAACGGAGGTCGCAGAGAGACTGGATTCAGCGTTGCGCAGATAAGAGCGTGAGTGCTTGAATAGCGTGGTCTATTCAGATGCTTGCTACCCGACGTTCCGATACCTCATGTACCAAGCCACCGCCGCCACCAGTACGCCGGCACCGATGGCCAGGGCGATCGGCTCCATGAAAGCAAGCAAGCCGAGGCAGCAAGCGGCACCGCTCACAGCAACCAGGCGTGCTGCCGGAACCCGGAAAGTCGGCGTGTATTCATCGGGGGACTGACTGCGCTGCCGCAACAAGGCTCCGCAAATCAATGCATAAATCAGCAGGTGCAGGGCCGATGCAACTTCGGCCAGCGTTTTCAGATCGCCAAGAAGCGTCAGTGTGGCGACCGCGACACCGACAAGGAGGATCGCAAAGTACGGCGTACGAAAACGAGCGCTTACGGTCGCTGTCCATGCTGGCGCGAGCCGATCGTGTCCGAGCGCGTACAGGGTCCGTGATGAGCTGAGAATAGATGCGTTGGCGCTCGAGAGTGTTGCAAGAAGGCCCGCCAGCAGCACCAGCATTTTGCCGAACTCGCCAAACAGATGTTTCCCCAGCTCAATCGTTGTCGTACTGCCGGTCTCGGCAAGCCGCTCCGCAGACAACAGGGAGGTCGTCACAAACAGTGCGACAACGTAGAGCACGGCAACCAGTATGACACTTCCGATCAGCGCGACCGGCAATGTCCGGCCAGGGTTCCTGACTTCGCCGGCGACGGTCGAAATCTGCACGAACCCGAGATAGGAGGTGAATACGAATGCCGCGGTTGAGAAGATCGGCATGACACCGAAGGGAGCAAACTCCGGCAGTCCCGAGGCCTCGCCAGTGATGCCGGCGGCCCTCAGGAGACCAGCACCGAACAGGAAGATCAGTAGTGCGGCTAACAGCAGGACAATAACGGACTGCAGTCGTCCGGACTCGCCACTGCCGACGATGTTGACAAGCGTCAGCAACAGGGCTGCGCTTACTGCGAAAGCGCTCGATACTTCCGCGATGGAAAGAGGCGTCGCCGCAATGAGGTCGAGCGCGTAGTCAGCAAAAGCAACCAGGTAAAAAGCGCTCGCAAACACCAGCCCGGTGGATTGGGCAACGCCGACAAGCAGGCCGGCAAACTCACCGAATGAGCGCGAAACATGAAAGTAGGCGCCGCCGCTTCTCGGCATGGCCGTTGCAAGCTCGGCGGTGCAAAGGGCGACCAGCAGCGCAATGCCTCCGCCAATCGCAAACGACAGTATCGCCGCAGGACCGGCCTCGTTTGCTGCCAGCCCAGGAAAAACGAATATGCCGGCGCCGAGCATCGTACCGACACCGACCGACAGCGTCGCCGGCAACCCGAGCGTACGTTTCAGGTGATTGTCGGGCGATTCCTCTGGCACGTATACGACAGGATTCAAAAAAACGCATTATAAAGGTCGCGTGGGCTCCAGCTACAGGCACTGATAACGGTCAGTTACAAATCGAAAAGAAACGTTACTTTTGTGACGCGAGGGAGCACCGAGGCGCTGCTAGACTCCCGGAGTGACTTTATCCGAGATTCGGTTCGAACCCATTTCTGGTCGAGCAGGCCGACGGCGACCGGGTGCTCAAGTCACATACTGAGATTCAGAAGACAGGTTGAGAATTTGACCTCCGCGACACCATGATCGAGATTTTCGAGCACTGCGAGGGATACGGCGATCACCTTGACCGTATCGATTATCATGGCAGCATTGACCCTGATCGCGTCGCCAAAGCCGTGTTGTCATTCGGCACCCTATGACCGAGGAGTTTCTATGCCAATCCCTTTTCGAAAAGTTTTCCGGCGACCGGCTGTGAGGCGCATTCTTCTTCCATTCACGATGGCGCTCGCGTTGATCGTGGTTACCGCGTTCGTCACTATCGGCGCCTGAGCTACAAAGCGTGCGCCGTGCCTGACACTGCTTTGAAACCGAGCGGTATATACCGGTTCACATCGATTGCCCGCCCGGTAGATCCACGCTATCCGACAAACCGGGCCGTCTTGATACTACTGCCGATTCTGGCTCTTGCGAGCGCCGGCATGGCAGCGGTCCTGGACCTGAACGGCAGCATGCTTTCCGCGGCGTTCGGCACCTTGTTGACGGGCTTCGCGGCGTGGGCCCTGACGCGCGAACTTGCACCTGACGACGATGCGGCAGCTTTTCTCGCGTTAGCGCTTTCGTGGCCGGCGCATTTGTTCCTGGGAGCGAGCTCGGTTTTGCTGCCGTTCGTCGCGCTGTTTCTTGTGCGAATTGTGAATCGGTCTACCGGGCCCATGGCGCGTCCGTTCGATACTGTTGCGATCCTCGGTTTCACGATCTGGGCGGCGATCAGTCTCGGTCAGCACCTTATCCTGCTTCTGGCAGCCGCCGCTTTCTCACTCAACGCAACGCTCAGGGATCCACAGCGAAACCATCTTCTGGCAGCCGCTGTATGTCTCGCTGTTTTCGGTTGGCTGGTCGCTGGCGCTTTTCCACTCACGTTCGGTTACGTGGGTTTGCAGGACTGGTGGATTGTTCTTCTGCTGGCCGGCGCGAATATTCTCGTGCTTGCACAAGCCGGCGAACCGGCGTCTGTTTGTGATGTGTTCTCAGAGCGTCTCGATAAAAAGCGCGTGGCAGCCGGCCTGGTGCTCGGTTTTCTTGTCGCCTTTCAGGCGCTCATCACCGAGGGCCGTGCAGCTTGGCTGGAGACCCCGATCTGGGCATGTCTCGTTGCCGTGCCGGTCTCTCTGTTAGCTCGGCGTTTGTGGAAATGGGGACATTCCTGATTTAGCGTACTAGTACGTTAAATCAGGAATGTCCCCATTTTTTCCACTAAATCAGGAATGTCCCCATTTTTTCCATTTTTTTCTATTCGGTGCTAACTCCTACGGCCACATGGCATTCCTGGCATTGCGCCGTGATTCGTTCCGCCGCGCCGCGCGCTATCGCAAGATCAGGTGCGGCTTGAACGGCTTCGGCTTCCGTACGCATGCGATAAAGAATCGGCAGCCAGTCGGATTGCACATTGGCATCGGAGTCATGCTCCGCCAACCATTTCGCGTGCGTTTTAGCCGCTTCGAGGTCCCCATCCGCGAGCGCGAAATTGAGCTCGTCGAGTTTTTCCGCGTGATCGTGCATATGGCTGCGAAGTGATGCGCTCTGCCAGATCTCGTTCCCTGCGGTGGGAGCAGCGGGTTCGGGTGCGGTCATCGTTGCTTTGTCTACTGATTCGGCTGTAACCACTGCTTTCTCTTTTTCGGCGCAACCCGTCGCGCTCAATACGCACCCGACAACCAGGATCATGCGGAATTTCATAGCGGCTCCCTTGTTACACGAAAATGACAATGAATCATACGATAATGAAATGAAATTGCCCTTGTGGTTTATACGCACATGCCCATTGTGCGCCGGGTGGGGAAGTAGCTGATTTAACGTCCAAATACGCGAAATCCAGAATGTCCCCATTTCGACTCCATTTTTCGTCAGGGGACGTTCGGAACGTTCCCGGGGGGCAATCGCATCAGGCGGGTTTCTCGCCATACGATCAGAATATTTGATCCGATGACGACGGCTGCGCCGACAAAAACGACCGGTAGCGGCCATTCGTTCCAGACCAGCCAGCCGAATAACGTGGCCCAGACGATACTGCTGAAATTCGTGACCGCCACGATGGCAGCCGGCGTGTATTTCAACGCGGTGGCGTACAGCCACTGAGCCAAGGCTCCGCATAGCCCAACCCCAAAGAAAAATGGAATCTCCGCGACAGTCGGCGTGTTCGCGACGAACGGCAGCGCAAGGCCGGTGAGGAACGTGCCGATGACGAAGAAATAGAAGGTAACCGTCTCGGGGCGTTCGTGTCCGCCCAGGTGCCGCAACAGGATGCTCATGAACGCCTGCATCAACGCAGCGGAGAGCGCAATCGTCACTCCCAGCGAATTCGCATCGCCGGTCAGATTCGCCATGATGATCACACCGAAGAACCCCACAAGCACCGCTGTCCACCGATACGCGCCGACTCGTTCTTTCAGGATGACGACCCCAAGCACTGGAATAAACAGCGACGACGCGAAAAGCAGAACGGTAGTTTCTGCCATCGGCATGAGCGAATAAGCCCCAAACGTCAGAACGAGCGTGACCACGCCAAGCGCCGCTCGGGCAGCGACGAGACGCGGCTTTCTCTGGATGACCACGATCTCACGGCGGCCGAACAGAAAAATGGCCGCGAGGAAGGGTATGCAGGCAACCAGATTTCGATAGAACGCAATCTCGATCACCGAGTGATTCGAGCTGAGGTATTTTGCGAACACGTTCATCAGCGTGAACATCAGAATCGCGCCGACTGCCGCAGCGATGCCCAGCCCCAAACGCTCGGTTTGGTCTCCAATCGTATTGTCACTATTCATAGGTGCGGCGGATGCTAGCAGCAATAGACTAAATGGGGACATTCCTGATTTAGCGTAATAGTGCGTTAAATCAGGAATGTCCCCATTTCATTGTTTTCGGCTACCATGTGCTGCGCGCTGGGCTGCCTGCCAAAGACCCTGAACTTGGCGGTTGGCCATCGGTCAACTTCATGGCAATCCCATGCTGCGCACGTGAAGGGGACGTGACGTAAACTCTAATAAAAAGAAAGACATGCATTATTCTGCCCGGAGCCACGGAATCCCGGATGGCGTACGAACGTGCCGATTCCCAGCTACTTTTGTCTACCTTTGCCTGATCACCGCTTGCGGCGGCGGCAGCCCGAGCAGCCCTTTCGATGGCGGCGATGCGACCCAGTTGCAGCCCCCACCGGTATCGAGCGTTTCCGCGAGCGGTACTGACGGTGGCATTGTCGTCGACTGGTTCGGCTCTATCACGGCGACGGGTTACAATGTTTACTGGAGCGATACCCCCGGTGTCACCCAGCAGTCCGGCACCAGGGCCACCTTCAGCCTGCCGCCCGGCACCATTACCGGGCTGACCAACGGCACCACCTACTACGCGATCGTCACCGCAACCAACGACAACGGCGAGAGCGCAGCGTCCAACGAGGTGCAGGCGGTCGCCATGCTACAGCCACCGCCCGCGGTCATTGGCGTGAAGGCAGAGCCCGGCGACGGCGACGCCACGATCGAATGGTTCGACCAGGCCGATGCGGACTCTTACAGTGTCTTCTGGGGCACGAACCCGTCGGGCGGCGGTACGGAAATCACGGGCGCCACCAGCCCGTTCGTGGTCACCGGCCTGACCAACAGCGAGACCTATTACCTCTCGGTTGCCGGTAATAACGCCGCGGGTCAGGGTGCGGCCTCGCAGGTTGTCGAGGCAACGCCGGTTGCCGCGGTCCCTGGATGGACCGCGCAGACAGAAATCAACACGCCATTCAGCGGAATTGCCAACGACCTGGAGTTGGAGGACGTAGCCATCAATGACAGCGGCGTGGCCGCTGCGCTGTGGACCAGCTCGGAAGGTTTTTTCGGGTCATTGAAGCGTATTGTCGTCAACCACACGGCATCCGGTTCCTGGGGTGAACAATTGATACTCGCCAACGCCGGGTCATCGGCCTCTGTCGCAGTCACACCGGCCGGTGACATCCACGTAGCCAGCGACGAGGGCGCGACGGTCAGGACGCGTCGCAACACTAACGATGCATGGTCGGACGCGACCGTCATTCGTAACGGCTCTGCCGTAGCAAACAGCTTCGGCGTGAAACTGGCCGCGGACGGCCAGGGGAACGTGTTCCTTTGCTGGGTGGAGGACACGTTCCCCGCAGGCACCGATCCTCTCAGGAGCACGCACAGGCTATGGGTCGCGCGCTTCGACGCCAACACGGAAGCCTGGGGAGCACCCGAACTGATCAGCACGTCGTTGAGCTGGATACGATCGCCGCGAATCACTGCCGGTGCTGCGAACACCGCGATCGTAGCCTGGCTGCAGGATTCCGTGGAGCACGACCCGACCATGCAGAACCCACCCGACCGCAGAGTGGTTTACGCGAGCCGCTACGACGGGGTTGCCTGGCAGTCTGCTGCGGTCGTTGGTCGAAACGACCTGGTCGATTTCGATAGCGGCGACGAGCTTGCGCTGAACGGCAATGCGGGTGGCTCTGCCGTCGTCACCTGGACACAAACACGCTCGGCGACCGGCACGCCGGACGCCTACCAGGTGGAAGCCGTGCGCTACGATGCGCAGCTCAGCCAGTGGTCCGCGCCGGAGAACATCGTCGACGGCACGACGCAGGCGATCGTTCCGAACGTGACTCTCGACGGCGCCAGCGCAAGTCTCGCGGCGTGGATCAACGGTACGGATACCGTTGTCAGCGGTTCGACATTTGACCCTGTCGCATCACTGTGGGGCGTGGAAACGGATATTCCGACCGACATTCTCGGCGCAAGAGAGCCTTATGGCATCGACGGCGACGAGGCGGGTTCGCTCGTCGTTGCGTGGGCCAAGGACTTCCAGGTACCGAAGGGAATATTCGTACGGCGGCAGGAAGCGGGTTCGGGCACCTGGGGCACGACCGCTCATCTTGGTGGGCGCGTCGGCGACGAGCTGCTGTTCGAGATGAGTGGCAGCGGCTACGCAATTGTTGTCACGAAGACACAGGTCACTCAGCGCGAGAGTCGCAACAACGTCGTATACGGGACGATCTATACGCCGTAGTTTGGCAGGAGAATCGCCCATATTCGCTGCACATGTGCGTGGCGCTGACTCACTGTCGTCCAATCAAGCGGCCAAAGAAAAACCGGCGGTGACAAAGTCACCGCCGGCCCATTCTGTTTGCCGCGCAGGGCTACCAGTTGTAGCGATAGGTCAGGCGTAACTCCCGCGGACGCGCCGAGTACTGACGGCCATCCGTCCATCGTGTTGGTACATAGGTGATGGCGCGCTCATCCGCGATGTTGTTCAGCGCAAGTTGTACGCTCCAGGTTTCACTTTCCACGCCCGCGATCAGGTTCGCGATCCCGTATGAATCCATCGTCGTGATATTGCCGCGCAACAGTGTACTGCTGGTCAACAGGGTAGAGCCTTGTGTCGCGTTCGTCTGTTCGTCTACCCAGCTGTAATCAAGGCGGACGAAGCCTTCGTTGTTCCATATCGGGAAGCTGTATTCACCTCCCAGTGACCACTTGATTTCCGGTGACAGCGGCAGCTGCTCACCCTCTCCAACGATAACGTCATCGCCGATCGACGCGCCCTGAGTCACCTCGGACGTTGTGTAGGAAAATGCACCCTCAAGTGTCAGCCCTTCGGTTGCTGCAAAAGCAAAGTTCGTCTCGAAACCGTCGATTTCGGCCTCGCCGGTGTTGACGGTGACCTGGCCCCACCCAAAATCAATGGTCGGGTCAGCAGCCACCAACTGCATGTCTTCCCATACCATGTGATAGGCCGCCATATTCAGCACTATGCGGCCATCCAGGAGCGTTGTTTTCAGGCCAATCTCATAGTTAAGGACTTTATCCGGATCGTATCTGCGGTTGGCTGTACTGACGGCGCGAATGATATTCGTCCCGCCTACCCGGAACCCTTCCGAGTAGGTAAAGTAGGACATGATGTCGTCGTTGAACGAATACGTGAGTCTTGCCAGCGGCAATACATCATCGTTTTTCGCCAAGCTGCGCGCTGGCGCAGTACCAATCCTGTTGTCATCGGTGACATTGCCGGGATCCCTGATACACACACCGGTCGCATCTTCGAGACAGTTTTGCGATTGCGTGCCATCGGCATTCAGGGTCTGGTTTGAATCATCTTCTTCTGCTTCGAAGTAACGCGCACCGACGACAAGATTGAGGTTGTCGGTGATATCGAAGCCCACCTCACCGAAAATCGACCATTCCTTTTCTATGGTTCGACCGGTGCCGAACCAGGACTGACCGGGGCTACGGACGTCAAATCCCTCAGGCTGGTTGTTGATGATGGTGCCGGAAATGCTGGAGCCGTAATTGTCGACGATACCCCTGAACACGTAAGTGCTCTCTATCCTTTCGTAGAAGCCACCAATCATCCATTGCAGGCGCTGGTCCGGATCATTCGACGCCAGGCGGAATTCCTGCGCAAAGCGATCCATCTCGGTGCGATTCCACATCCGCGATGTAGTGTCCGTGAGTTCCGTAATATAGTAGGTATACGGTCCCGGGCCCGGCGTCCAGCCGGTGATTGACCCATTGTAGGCGGGAATACTGAAGGTGTAGGTGCTGGCGTAGTTCGTGCCGAAATAGGCGATATCGAACATATTGTAATAAACGCCACCGACGCCCATGAACTGGTGCAGATAGGTCGATGAATCGAGATCGTAGACGATCTCCCGATCCATGTAGCCCGTTGCCGATGTGAAGTCCGCAAAACCGAGGTCGCCCTCGATCACCAGCGAACCTATGTACCAGTCATCATCCTTGGTTTCGCTATTGAAGCGGATCTGATTGAGGTCCCCGGCATCCGGTTCCCAGGATGCAATGCCGTCCGCAAAGGTGCTCTGGTAGTTGTACATCCCGGTGATCAGCCAGGCGTCATTCGGTGCCCAGGTACCGGTAACACGCAGTACATTCGTTTCGATATCCCCGATATCGTCTTCCGCGACCTGGTGATTCGTCTTCGTCACGCGGTCGATAGCCGGCCGGCCGAAATTCGGACCATCAAAGCCGCCAGGGTAGGAATAAGGCGCGGGGGCGGAATTGAACGCAGCGTCCCAGTCATGCGTGTCGGCAGTGGAACCACGGATGTTGTCGACGTATCCGCCTGCCAATTCCTGCTTGCCGGTTATGCGAACCCCCAGTTCGCCTTCGATCAACGGAATGTTGACGGCACCCTGCAAATCGTAGCTGGGATCGCCCTCTGGCATATAGGCGCCCGAGACTTCGACGAAACCGCCAAACTCGGAGAGATCGGGCTTGGCGGTAATGAATTTCAGGACGCCGGACTGCGCGCTTGCCCCATAGGTCGTTGGCTGCGGCCCGGACACCGCTTCGATGCGTTCCAGGTCCACCGTCGCCACTTCAGGGTTCAGACCCTGAGACGTGATCGGCATTTCGTTGAAGAACATCGCTGCGGAAGAGTTGCCGCTGAAGGCATCCGCAGTGACGGTTACGCCGCGGAACACCACGATGGAATTGCCAGGCATCCAGGATGAATAGGTCAGGCTGGGAATAAGACGGGCATAATCTTCAAGCGTTTTGATGCCCTGTCTCTGGATCTGCTGCGCGCCGAACGCCTGCACGCTGATCGGTACGTCCTGCAGGGTCTCAGTGCGTTTCCGCGCTGTGACGATAATTTCTTCAAGCGCCAGTTCATCCTGCGCCATTGCTTCAGGAGCCGCCGTGACGGCAGCCGATGCTCCGCATGCCACCATGACGGCACGATTGACCGGGTTCAAGTTAAAATTTTTCTGCTTGCTACTGGATTCGGCCATCATTGTTGCCCCCTTGCCGTTAGGTGTTTGTTGCCACAAAGCAACAAACACAACCACCCTTAGTATACTTGATAACATAGTCTAATTGACCTCTGCATAGCAGCGGGTAGGGTGCGACAGCTGTGCGCTGGACCGACGCAGGGGGCCGGTCGTTTTATGTGGTCGGATCCTGCAACAGGGGGATAAAACCTGAGAAACAGGCCAAAACCTCGGCCATAATTAATCCTCCGGAATGTGTCAATTATTACTAATCGAGGAACATTGCTGCACCGATCAGCGACACGGGGACCGGGCGGGTATCAGGGGCAGAACATGGATATCGGAGTACCAATCAAGGACCTGGGTGCGCTAGACGCAACACAATTGCGGGACGCGATCCTGAGCCAGGACGATAGTGCCTGGGATGAGGACGAGCAGCGCCAGGTCGACTACGACGTTCACCGGCAGACGAAATCGATCGTCATGCTGTTCGCCTCCCAGACATGGCCCCGGGTCACCGTCACCCGGGAAAAGGGCTGGGACCGTATCGCAGACGTTGCCAACCCGATAATGGCCGAGATCATCGAGCGATTTTATCCGCCGGGGGGCACCGTCATCCGCGCGGTTGCGGCAAGACTCCTCGCGGGGGCGAGCATCACCCCGCACATCGACTCATTGCCCTCGTTTGCCTACGGACACCGCATTCATATCCCCATTACCACCAACAAGCTGGTCAGATTCATGATTGACGGGCGCCCGTACAGGTTCGAGATCGGGCACGTTTATGAAATCAACAACCTGAAAACGCACAGCGTCGCCAATGCCGGCAAAGAAGACCGTATCAGTTTTATCTTCGACTATGTCCCGCCCGATCTTGCCAAAGCGCAGAATGCAGAATTTGTGAATGGTTAAGCTTGTCGCCACCTCTGTCGTCCGGGGCAGCAGCCAGGGCGAAAGTCATGGCGGTATCTACATCGTCGATCTCGACGAGGAACGTGTCTACCAGCCGCTCGACTGGAACAAGATGGATATCGATTGGCAGGGTCGTGGCTGGGATCGCGGTCTCCGGGGAATCGCGTTTCACAGGGATCGCGTATTCGTTGCAGCCAGCGACGAGCTGTTCGAGTTCAACCCGGACTTCGAGCTTATCGGCTCTTACCGCAATCCCTATCTTAAGCATTGCCATGAAATCTCCGTGCATCGGCAGCACGTTTTTATTACCTCTACCGCCTACGACTCCATACTCGCATTCAATCTGAAAAAGAATGCGTTTGACATGGCAATGATGGTGCAAACGGACGGCCGGAATATCTCACTGAGTCGCTACAATCCGAACGGCGACGATGGCCCGCTGCCGATGAACAAATTCCATATCAACAACGTGTATTGCGAAACGGGCGGAATGTACATCTCGGGCCTTAAGACAAACGGATTGCTGCTATACAACGGCAAACGCATCGGAATGAGCACGACGTTGCCGCACGGCACGCATAATGCACGCCCGTTCCGCGACGGCATCCTCTTCAACGATACCGAAAGCAACGCGTTGCGTTACGCCACGCGCAGCGGCGAGGATGACTGCGCTTTCGGCGTGCCGCGGTATCCGGAAGAAGATCTGCTGAATACGGACATGGACGACTCACGCACCGCCCGTCAGGGATTTGGCCGCGGTTTATGCACCATCAGCGACACCCTGATCGCCGGCGGTTCGTCTCCCTCGACGATTGCACTCTACGATCTCGAGCAGAGAGAAATGGTCATGTCCGTGAATATTTCCATGGACGTGCGAAATTCCATCCATGGACTGGAAGTCTGGCCGTATTACTAGGCGGGTATCTTCGGCCGCTCGAGATGCTCCGGGAGTTTCTCCAGGACCTCTTCCAGCACCAGTATCAGTTCTGCCAATTCGGTTTCATAGCGCTTCCACGAGTTCACCGACTGACTGTAAATCGGTTGGCGGACCTGCTCGGAGCTTGCCGTCTTTACAGCGCGCTCGGTTTCGTAGAACCGTAGCACCTGGCCCTCCCACTCCAGTCCACAATGGTCGATCATCCGGCGCGCCTGGGTCTCGATATCGGCCACATTGTCTTCGTACTGCACCCGCAGCACTTTTCCGGGCAGTACCCGGTCCCAATGCTCCATGAGACGAATATAACTCTTGTAGTACAGGCCCAAATCGAAAAGGTCGTAGGAAAACGGCTGGCCCTTGGCAAAAAGCTGCTTGAATGTGCCAAAGCAGGAATCCAGCGGATGTCGACGCGCGTCAATTACTTTTGCATTCGGCAGGAGCAGGTGAAGAAACCCGATATACGGAAAATTGTTGGGCATCTTGTCGGTGAAGCAGGGCGCGCCCTGGCGGTGATGCGATGTCCGCTCGATGTACTGCTTGCCCAAGTGTTCAATGTTGTCCGCGTTGATGTCGAGCAGTGATTCCGGAAATCTGCGGTTGTCGAACCTGTTTAGCGTCGTTTGATGTGCCAGTGTCATCAGGTCGGCTAATTCCGCAGTGCCGTCGACCTGCGAGTGGCTGCAAAGGATTTGTTCAATCAACGTCGAGCCGGAGCGGGGCAAGCCGACGATGAAGATCGGCGCAGGATCGGAATAACCGAACGTTGCCCTTTCCTCGAAAAACGCCGGCGTAAACACTTCGATAATTTTGTCCGCCTGGGCGCCAAATTCGACGGGGTCGAACTTGACGAGCTTGCGTTTGATAGCACCTCCTTGCGTGTAATATTCAAACGCCGTTGCATAATCTTTTCGATCCTCGAAGTGTTTGCCGAGGGAATAGCAGAAGTTCAGTCTCGAGTCATCGGTGAGCTTCCCTGACTCGAGTTGAGCTCGCATGAATTCAACTTCGTCAGGTTTAAAACGAAACGTCTTCAGGTTTGCAAGGCTCCAGTAGATTTCCCCGAGATCTGGCCGAACTTTGGCGGACGCCCGATACGCGCCAATAGCACTGTCGAGGTCTCCCATGGTTTTCAAAACATGGCCTTTGCTGAGCAGGGCGCTCGCATGATCCGGTTTCAGGGCCAATGCTCTCTCGAACGATGCAAGTGCGCGTTCTTCCTTGCCCCACGCCAACAAGAGGTTGCCCAGGTTGCTGTGCCAATCGACGTTCCTGGGTTCCAGGGACAGCGCTTTTTCCAGCGCTTCGACGGCTTCCTCGAATTTGCCCTGCTCTTTCAGCGAAATGCTCAGGACACTCCACGCAACTGCGAAGTCAGGGGCAAGCGCCACGGCCTGCCGCAAGAATGCCTCCGCGTCGTTGAATGCTTCCTGGGCCAGGCAAATGCCGCCCATCACGTTCAGGGCGTTGACGTTATCAGGGCTCTCGCGCAGTACTTTTTTGACGAGTCGACGCGCTTCATCGTGCTTGTCATCTGCCTGAAGCTTCATCGCTTCGCGCATTTTTTGCCATTCGGGGCTGAGCTGCATCATGCGCTCTTGTGTGTTTTTCGATTCCTCCGCCTTGCCTTGCATCGCCTGCAGGCGTGACAGCTTGGAGAGCGCGCCCTGGCTGTCCGGATCGAGTGTCAATGCCGTCCGCAGTGACTTCTCCGCTTCGTCCAGCCGGTTCAGCACGGCGAGCACCAGGCCATATTGCTCGTGACCACTGGCAACCTCGGGGGATATCTTGACGGAAGCGGCCAGGTGTTTCGCGGCCTCCTGGAATTTGCCTTGTCGAATCAGCGCAATTCCCGACAGGCGCAATATATTTGGCTCCTGCGGATGATCTTGCAGGGCCTCTCCCGCCAGGGATTCAGCCCTGGCGGCCTGGCCCTGTTGCAGGCACCCCACGATCTTGTCGAACGTGTCGCGTATCCGATCTGCTTCCGACGTATTCATTTCGCCGCACCTTATCATATGCCGCTGAACTGCCTTATACGTGCCGGTGCGTTTGTCGCAGCATCCTCAAGCTGCGGTTACTCGTTGAATCAGCGGCCCGGTTCCGCAGCCAGTACGTCGATCAGTGGCTGTAAATGTCTTTCATAGTGCATCCACTTGTTCACGGAGCTTTTGTATATCGGTTGCCGGACCTGCATGTTGCTCGGGGTCGAAACATTTCGATCGTTGTTCTGGAAATCCAGGCAACGGTCGTCCCAATCGAGGCCGATGTAGTCGACCAGCTGTCTGCTGACCGTCTCCTGGTTCGATACCAGGTCTTCATAGTCGACCGTGAAAATCTCGCCCGGGAACAGACTCTGCCAGTGCGACATCAGTCGCTGATAGTCGAGGTAGTAATGCCCCAACTCTGTCAAATCGAAGGACGACGTCATGAGTGGAAAGCAGTGCAAGTACAGTGAGATACAGTTATCCAGTGCATTGCGCCTGCAGTGTACGATGCGCGCTTGCGGAAGCAGCGTCTTTATCAATCCTGTTGCGACGTAATTACCGGGCAACTTGTCGGTGATGCGTGCTGCAGTTGGGCAGTGCCGCGCCAGTTCCTGCAGGTATGCCGCGGCATACTTTTGCGTAATGTTCCTGTCTATGTGGGACATGCATGCCGGAGGAGGTTCGTCGCTGCACAGTCGCTGCGCAATGGCCTGGTTGATCCCGCGGATGGTATCGAGTTCTCCAGCGCCGTGAACAAGGGGGTGGCTGCTGAGAATCTGCTCGACCAGCGTCGTTCCCGACCTGGGCATGCCAACGACAAATACGGGCAGCTCCGAATCTGACCCGAAGTTGCGCTTGTCCTCGAAAAAGCTTTTCGAGTAAGTCCTGATCAGCCGGTCAATGGTGTGGCTGTGTTGCCTTGCATCGTATTCGAAGGATTCCCGGTGCAATGAATTGGCCTTCCGGAAATGATCGAATGCCTGGTCGAAGGACTCGTTCCTCTGCAGCAGGTTGCCTAGCGCAAAATGGCAATAAACGGCGTCATATGTCGACAAGCCGGGATCGCGCAGGGCGTTTTCGACAGCAGCGATGTGCCGCGACTCGGGTTTTATCATCGAGAGTTGGTAGTGAGCCTCGCCGCAGGCAGGAACGCGGGCAAGCAGTCGTTCCAGTTGCTGAGCGGCCTGTTCGGTCCGGCCCGTCTGCCTGAGTGCCAGCGCGAGGCCGATGTTAGCCTCGCTGTCGTCGGGCTCGACGTTTACGGCTTGTTCCAGCGGCGCGATTGCCTCTTCGGCTCTGCCTAACTGGAGCCAGGTTCGAGCGAGGCTGATCAGAGTCGCAACATCGTCCGGCTGAAGCGCCACGGCCCGCTCTAAACACCCGACTGCTTCGTGCAGGCGCCCCAACTGAAGAAGCGCATTGCCGAGGCGCCGGTATACTGAATCCTTGGCGGCGCCCAGGCGTATGGATTCTTCGTAGTGTTCGATGGCGGGTTCCGTCTGTCCGCATTCATCGAGCACAATGCCGAGATGAAAGTGGCTTGCGCCATGTTCGGGGACCATCCTCAGGAAATGCTCATAGCATTCGATGGCTTCCTCAAACTCTCCTTGTTTGTGGGCTATCTTGGCCAGAATGAGAACGGCAACGGGGCGCTGCTCATTGCGCAGGATGCTTTCGCAGATTTCGCGGGCTTGCCGCAAGCGGCCTTGCTGAAAGTGTTCCAGAGCCGTCTCGGACAGAGCTGCGATATCGGACGCTGCCGATTCAGCATCGTCATGTTCGGTAGGCATGGCATGGTAGTCACTTGACGACATCATTATTATGGATCAAAAGCCATATGCTGTCAGTAGCAGCCTGGGACCTGAAACAGGGATAGAGCAAGTTTACGCATGACATTCAAAGATGCATTGAAAACGAAAGATTTCGTGCTGACCGGTCATTTGAGTCTGGTTAACGTCACGGATCCCGAGGCGCTGATTCAACAGGGCGAAACGCTGCGTTCGGCGGTCGATGCCGTGCAGCTGGCCGACAATGCAAGTATGCAACCGCAATTGTCGTCTGTATCCGCAGCGGCCCTACTGCTACGTGAGAACATCGACCCGATCGTTCACTTTACCTGTAGAGACAGAAACCGGATCGCGCTGCAGAAGGATTTTTTCGGTGCGGTGGCGCTCGGGGTGACGAGTGTAATGGTAATGCGCGGCAAGAAGATACCGCAGAACAAGTCGGCCACTGTGCGTAACGTATACGATACGACGGCAAAAGAGCTGCTGGATTTCATCAACGGTCTGAAGAACGATGACCCGCCTGTAATTGCGCCTGACTTTGTCGCCGGGACCAACGCTGTAATCTTCGAACCGGACGACAACTGGAGTCCTGAAAATCTCAATCAAAAATGCGATGCTGGTGCAAATATCGTGCAACTGCAGCTTTGTTTCGATATGGACGTCCTGCGCAACTACATGGCCCGAATCGTCAGCGCGAAGTTGACTCACCGGGCCAACTTCCTTGCTGCCCTTTCTCCGATACCCTCTGCCGAAGCGGCGCGGGTGATGCGGGACAGTATCCAGGGCGCGCTGGTGCCGGATGTGATTATCGAACGCCTGGAGAGCGCATCCGATCCCGAACAAGAGGGCATCGACATCTGTGCCGAACTGTTGCAGGAGGTGGCGAGTATTCCAGGTGTGTCAGGCACCAGTCTGATTACATTGGGTCAGCTCGGGACGATAACCGCCGCGATCGAAGCGTCCGGCTTGCGGGCTTGAGGGGTCGAACCGATTTTTCGAAATTCGGTTCGACCCCACTAATTCTTGCCTTTGATCTGGCGCAACATCGCTTTGCGCAAGGTTCGAATCGATTCGACCAGCGTGGTGTCGTCCCATCCGGCGCCGCGCAGTGTCAGCCGGTTCGTGACCGATGGATCCACGAACTTGAGGTGATGGTCGCCCAACGCGATGACGTCGTCATTCATGAGGACCTGTCGCGCGACGCGTTTTCCATTGACATAGACGCCATTGCGACTCTTCAGGTCTACGATCACCGTCGACCTGTCGTTCCGAATGAGAACAGCATGCTGGCGGCTGATCCACTCGTGGACGATCTCGATGTCACAAAGCGCGTAACGCCCGATCAGATAACGCGGCCCGTCCAACGTAAACTTTTTAAGCGTTTCCCGCTTGCAGGTCAGGATCAGCTGCGGCGGCGGATCGATAACATTGGGCGGCTTGTGCTTTTTTTTCGGCGTCCTGGGGATGTGTTCGGCCTGTAACGGGATATGCTCGGCTTTCGCCAGCGCCATAATTGCGAGCTGGTCGATGACGCCGGGCCAGCCACCCGACTCGGAGTGCAGTCGATCGCACACCACCGGTGGCATCACGGCCTTCGGCCTGTAGCAGCCACCACTCTCGAGCTTCCTGTGCGCATAGGTCGCTGTTTCCGTCCGCGTCATCGGCTTCAACAGGAACTTGCCGGTCAGGCGTTTCTCAATGGACCGCATCGCAGGTGCTTCGACGATGGGCAGCATCGATTGATGACTGACGAGAATGATCCTGATAGCGCTACTGCCGTTGACGGACATCTCCGCCAGCTCGCAAAGTACCTCCAGCAAAACAGGCGTCGACTCGTGGATGTTTTCGATGACGAGTACGGGTGCCTGGCCAACTGCAGCCTGCTGCAGGGCGATGACCCGGATCATGTTGAAACGCTCACCAGCGGTTTTGAATCCATGGTCGTAGCCGAACTGGCTCAGGATTTCCTGCAGCAAATCGGCTGGGTCCATGTGGGCACCGTCGACGATCGCCACCGCGTGATCGCGTGGCAGCGTACTTGCGAATTCCTGCACGATCGTGGTCTTGCCGGACAGCGGCGGGCCGTGGAACAGGCCCAGGCCGTGTTCGTTAGTGCAGGTCTCGTCGAGGAACTGGATGGCGTTTCTCTGCGACGCGTAAGTGACGAGTTCCAGTGGTTTTCCGTGGGTCCGAAACGGCTGTTTCCGCAACCCGGTTTGCGCGAGATTCATGTGGCAACTCCGCTGTCATAGACGATAAACGCCCTTAGACCGGTAGTTTTGCGTCCCCATCTTTCGACGAGTTTGCCTTTGTCAATTACGCCAAGTTAGGCCTTCAATCGGGCCGTTGCAAGTGCATTTTTACAGAAGATTGGCGGTGCGCCGCGTTGTTCGTGTTCTGCGGACTACGGTAACAACTTGCCGTTACATAATTCCGTTTGTCGCGCCCGCATGCAACCATACTGATGCGATCGGACGGCTTACTGATTGGGGACATTCCTCATTTAATGTATTAGTACGCTAAATCAGGAATGTCCCCATTTCTCCCTGACGTGACAAAATAGGCGCTCTAATGAGCGACGAACTCCTTGCAAGTACCCTCGTGCCGTTATGGCTCAAGGTCGCGTGGACCGCGATGGTGCTCGTCATCGTCGTCATCTACTGGCGTCATCGCGGGCCGGCCAATTTTCTCTGGTTCTCCGATATCGCATTCCTCATGCTCGTGGTGGGCCTGTGGCAAGAGAGTTCTTTTATTGTGAGCCTGGCAGCATGCATGGTGCTTGTTGCAGAGACGCTATGGGGCGTCAGTTTCTTCGGTCGCCTGCTGGGTCTGCCGCGCGTTATCGGCCTCGCGGACTACATGTTCGATGAACAGACCCCGATGTGGCTGCGCGCGGTGTCGCTGTTCCACGTGCCGTTGCTGGCGATGGTCGTTTGGGGCCCGTGGCAGCTTGGCTATAATGCCGGCGTATATCCCTGGGCGGTGCTTATTGCGTGGATCGTGCTGCCACTGACGCGCTGGCTGACAGAACCGGAAAGAAACATCAATCACGTATACAAGTTACCCGTAGCTGCGGCTATAAGCCTTACGCCGGTTCAACACGTGCTCGTGCTAATGATAGCGGTGCCTCTGCTATTGCAGCTGCCCGGACACCTGCTGCTTTTGCTTATGTTTGGAAACTGATGAACGGCACATTACATTGGGTATTCGGCTACGGCTCGCTGATCTGGCGACAGGATTTCCCCTTTATCGATGCCCGGCGGGCACGAATAAACGGTTGGGCCCGCCGATTCTGGCAAGGATCGCACGACCATAGGGGAATGCCCGAAGACCCTGGCCGCGTCGTTACGCTGATCGAGTCACCCGGCGCACGCTGTTTCGGGCGAGCGTTGCTTGTCGACGAGGAAGTCTTTGAACATCTGGACCATCGCGAGAAGAATGGATACGAACGGCACGATGTCAGACTGTTCTTCGATGACGGAGCAGTCGACGGTGTGACCTATATTGCGCCCACTGGCAATTTCGCATTTCTCGGTGAGGCACCACTGATTGACATCGTCGAACAGATACGCCGCTGCACCGGGCCGAGCGGGTCGAACATAGAATACGTGCTCGAACTGGCACGCGCCCTGCGCGAACTAAAAATCGATGATCCGCACGTCTTCGAAATCGAGTCCTGTCTGTTGAGCTGACCCAATAAAGGGTCGAACCGCTTTCGGATAATCGGTTCGACCCCATTGATTCCTCGTCCAGGTAGCTAATAAATCGGTTCGACCCTATTTATAATAGGAACAAGCACCTTTCGCGTGAGGAACCAGCAATCGTCACCTTCCGACCTCCGATCCTCGCTACACCGCTATCCATACTGCTGCTGTTCGGATTGGTTCTCCTGCAGTCAGACGCACGGTCGGATGCAGGGGACAAGATCGCTCTGGTGATCGGCAACAGTGACTATGCGTTCTCGCCACTGGTCAATCCTACTAATGACGCCGCCGACATGGGGGCGGCCCTCGAGGCCCTCGGGTTCGAGGTGACCGTGTTGCTCAATGCGGATCAGCGCGCCATGAAGCGCGCGATCGACGAGTTCGGTCGAAAGCTCGATCGCGATCGCGGTACGGGTTTGTTCTACTTTGCGGGGCACGGCGTGCAGGTTCGGGGGCGGAATTACCTGGTACCAGTCAACGCGAGGATCAGGACCGAGAATGACGTCGAATACGAATCGGTCGATGCAGGCCGGGTTCTCGCAAAAATGGAGGACGCGGGCAACGAGCTCAACATCGTGATCCTGGATGCCTGCCGCAACAACCCCTTTGCCCGGAGTTTCCGTTCGGCGCGGAACGGGCTCGCCTCGATCGACGCGCCGAGTGGCAGCCTGATTGCCTATGCGACAGCGCCGGGAAGCGTGGCTGCCGACGGCAGCGGTCGGAACGGGCTGTACACGGCCAACCTGCTGCGCGCCATGCAGGTTCCCGGGCTTGGCCTGGAGCAGGTGTTCAAGCGGGTGCGCGTTGCGGTCAGGGAAGCGACGGATGGACTGCAGACGCCTTGGGAGAACACGTCTTTGGAGGGCGATTTTTACTTCATCCCGCCGGAGCGGCGGGTGGCTACACAACAGCCAGCATCTCGACAAGCCGCCCCCGTCGTGTCGACACCGGTCGACCGTCAACCGCAGTCCGCGAAGGTGACCGACACAGCGCAACCTCCGGCGCCTGATGGCGGTAAGGATGGCCCCACCTTGGTGAACGTAACCAGCAACGGTACGCTCGTGCGAGCACGGATCGAGGTTTATAAAAGTGGCACCGAGCAACGCGTGCTTTGGCATGACACCAGCAGCACGGACCCGGCGCGCAACCCCGCCAGGCTCGAGCTTGCCACGGGGGACTATGACGTCAATATTGCACCACTCGAGATCAACGGCAGCGAGCCGCGCGAGATCAGCAATCTGCGCGTCCGTCCGGGTGCAACGTCGACCCTCGATGTAGAGTTTCCATATGGCGTCCTGAAATTCAGCGGCCTCGTGAACGGCGCCCTGGGTCTCACTCGCCTCGAAGTGTTCCATGCCGGGACGAGGCAACAGGTTCTATGGCTGGACACCAGTGACACGGACAAGAATCGCAACCCGCTGCAGATCAAGCTCGCTCCCGGGGACTACGATTTCCAGGTCACCGCGATGCGAGTGCTCGGGTCCGAACCGCGTTTGCTACAGAACGTCAGCATAATCGCGAATGAAACACGTTCGCTCACAGAGGATTTTGAACTGGGCACGCTGTCGGTCCTGGCGACGGCGAACGGTAAGCTGACTAGCAGCCGCGTCGAGATTTTCGAGGCGGGGACACGGATCCAGGTCAGCTGGGGCGACACCAGCGATCAGGACAAGAAGCGTAACCCGTTGCCTTTCCGCCTGGCGCCGAAGCACTACGACGTACAGGTAAGTGCCCTTAACCTGGCAGGATCGGAGCCGATCCTCATCGAGGGGGTCCGTCTGGACGCACGCGCCGAGGAAACACTTACCGCAGCCTTCTGAATAAAGGGGTCGAACCGATTATCCGAAATGCGGTTCGACCCCTTTAACCACTTGGGTATTGCAGCGACGAAGGGTCTATACTCCCCGCAGCCATCATAAGGAGGCTGCCATGAGCACACTATTCTCCATTCGTTGCATTCGAGCTTTACTCACGTTACTTGTCAGCTTTGCGTTTGCCAACATTGCATTTGCAGACGACGAGTCCACCGCTACCAAGATTGCTCGTGCTGAATCGGCCGCGCCAGCCAGCATTTCAGCTGACGCAACCATTGTGGATGTTGATGGCACCGTGCTGCGCGAAGGCAGCAATGGCTGGACCTGCTTGCCTGGTATTCCGCTGATTCCGGGCGACGACCACCCGATGTGCAATGACGCCGCCTGGACAGCCTGGCTGGCTGCAGCCGCGGCAGGCGAAGAATTCTCGACCGATACTGTAGGTTACTCGTACATGCTCCAGGGTGACGCGATGGTGCACAACCATGATCCATCCGCTACCCAACCGGACGATAGCGGCCACTGGGTCCAGGAAGGCCCGCACCTGATGTTGTTGATGCCGACGAACGTTGCGTTAGCAGGGATGAGTGATAATCCGAACGAGCCCGGGCCTTACGTAATGTGGGGCGGGACCGCTTTGCGCCACATTATGGTTCCGGTGGGCCCGCGGGAGTAGCGTAAGGGGTCGAACCGATTTTCCAAAATTCGGTTCGACTCGTCTAGTCGCGCAACCAGTTCAGAATGATGCCGGCCGCTTCCTGCACATAAATGGGGACATTCCTGATTTAACGCACATAAATGGGGACATTCCTGATTTAACGACGTTAAATCAGGAATGTCCCCATTTACCACACGAGGTAACGACCGGCGTCGATCACCGACTCGGCGTGGACAGACGGTGACGGGGTCGTTGCCCCGGAGTGCCGGTCGGCGCCTGCTGGCATGGCCGTTGCCGCCATTGCGAGGAGGACGAGCCACGGTGTGTTGTATTTCGCCATTTCATTATCTCCCGCCCCTTACTGATCGAGAGGCACGCGGCCCGGAGGCCGCGTGCCAGGTTGCTGTCGAAGTTTTGAATTCTTCTCGAGCTGTTTACCGAGCACCGAACCGGTAGGTTACGCTCGCCGACACACGATCAAGATCATCGTTAGTCACCAGCATGCGCGCGTACTCCACTTTGAGGTCGAGGCGCGGGGTAAGGCTGAAACCAGCACCGGCGGCCCATGAAAAGCCGTCGTCGTAGTCGTTCAGCCGCAGCGGCTCGCCCTCGATAGTCGTGGTCTTCGCAGCCAGGTCGGAGTAGCTCCAACCCATGCGTAGATACGGATCCACGCGATCGTTGACCGGGTAAGACAGCCGGGTCGTCAGGTCCCAGACGTTGCCGTCAATGGTGACTTTCGTGCCGCTGACACGGTCCGAGGCGTTGAAAAGCCTCGACCAGGTGGATTCGACACCGAAGTACTGATTGATGTCGTAACCTGCGGTCAGCATGGCACTCGGCGCACGGTCGTCAAACCCGTTCGAGTCGATGCGGTACACGCCTCCGCCGACGCTGGCATAAAAGCCCTGCGATTCAGCGGCTATGGCTGGTGTACCAACGAGCGTCAGCGCAGCCAGCGCATATAATTTTTTCATATCTCTTCAGGCCCTCCTTGGGCCGGTTCACCCCGCTATTGGGGCTGCGCGATACTACGCCGAACGCATACGGCGTCAACAATTATTTTTATCGATTTATCAACAAGATAGGCTGAGGTTGCCGAAGCCCGCGGCGACCCCGATCGTGCTCGTTGACGATTCTTGCGGCTAGCCGGCGGGAGAAGGTGGCAGCGGATTCGTGCCGGGTGCGTCAGGCCACGGTGACGGCGGTTTGCGCAGGCTGACGCAGGGCTCGCCTTTCATCTTCCAGTCTGCTTTCCACTTCATGCCGGTCATAAAGCTGATTTCATCGACGCGCAATCTGCAGGCTTCATTGATGGTCTCGACGTTAAGCAAGCTTCCAAGATAGTCAAAGCCATTATTGCTCATAGCGTAAAGCGCGATCATTATCAGCTCGTCGATTACCCTTCACACTACATTTGCGTTGGCGAAATTGTTCGCAGAGCGGCATCCTTCATCCGCGCTTCTGGACTTCAACCTCGAGCGGCGGAATTGATGCAACTTCAAACGCTGGGGCACCAAGCACGATCTCGCCTTCCGACCGTTCGATAACATTAAGTATTTGTGAAGAGATCTTGTCCTTAGTGCTGCGCCTCTTCTTGTAATCGACGACATAGCGTAATACGAATTCAACCCAGTTATCTGTTATCTTCAGCGCGACCATCGGCTGCAATTGAGCATTTTCAATCAAGTATTTGTCGGTCATCTTGCGCCAGTCTCCTTCCAGACGCCGCGCGTGCTCTCCCGTCAAATCATTGAGCACTTGAAGAAATGACTTGCGTGCCAATTCATAGTCGCTCCCAAAGCGAATCGGCACAGTAATCTCGTCCCAGAGGAATGGAAAATCCGAGGAATAGTTGAAAACTGGCTCCTTAAAAATGAAGCTATTACCAATGCGTACAATGCGACCGCTGTACTGATCGCCGTTGATCCAGCCCCCACACTCCATCAGAGTTGTCCGCAACAAGCCGATATCGATCACATCTCCCCGGATACCGCCGAGTTGAACGCGGTCACCGACGTCGTACAAGTGACCGACTGAAAGACCGATCCAGCCAGCAATGCTGACAATGATTTCCTGTAAAGCGAACGCGACACCTGCGCCGAGAACGCCTAGCAACACCGTCAGTCCGGATAACTTGTCGCTGTAGACGATCGAGAGCAAGAATATCGCCAGGACATAACCGAAGAATGTGACGAGCTTCCGAAGCCGGTACCGCCGCTGCGCGTCCTCGACATAGCGCCCAAGCACGCGCTGTGAGTATCGTACGACAGTGAAGACAACCAGGACGACGAGGACGGCGGCAATGACCTTGCCGACAACCGGATCAAACAGCCAGTCTTTTAAAATTTCTTCCATTGTCAGTGCCTTATCATCGCGCAAATTCTCTGTCGATATGCATTCTTGGGGCCGACATGCAGCTCTGGTCGACCTGAATCATGCCGCGCCGCGACCGATCGAGATCAATCACAATGAGAATCACTAAAACGAGGAGCGCCGCCATCGACTCAGTTCAATCGCCTGATTGAGAGCCTGGATGGCAATCGTCTGCGCTGACAGGCTTTGGGCCACCGTCGCGGCCGAACGACGCGCGACTTCGTTCGCAAGCAGAATGAGCAAGAAAAGGATCGCCGCTATTACTACGCTGTTGATGTTGTACAACAGATCTTCCTAAAGACCTTGCCACCGCAGGAACGCCAGCCCGGAACTTGCTGGCATGGATACGGTTTAAGTGTTGGCAGACGCCAGGCAGCGAATATTACCGTACTCTCGCCACCGATGCCCTCGCCCCGCTCGATCAAGCCACGACGCCGAACAGGCGACCTGTCGCGGCAGTCAATGCCATCGCCAGTACGCCCCAGATGGTCACGCGGAACGCGCCGCGGATTAATGACGCTCCGCCGGTGCGAGCGGCGACTGCGCCGAGAAACGCCAGGAATATCAGTGATGCGGCCCCGACGATTGGCATTTGCCGTGGGCCAGGCGAGACCCAGGCGACAGCGAGTGGCAAAGCGGCTCCAATTGTGAACGCCGCCGCCGATGACCAGGCAGCCTGCAAAGGTCTGGCAGACTGTGTTTCTGAAATACCGATCTCGTCGCGGGCGTGCGCGCCGAGAGCGTCGTGGGCCATCAGCGCGTGCGCAACCTGATCAGCGAGATCCGGCTCGAGGCCCCTGCCCCGATATATTTCCGCAAGCTCCTCTCGCTCGAGGTCGAAGTTTTGCTCAAGCGACGCTTTTTCAAGGTCGAGATCCGCTTTTTCGGTGTCCGCTTGGGAGCTTACGGATACGTATTCGCCCGCTGCCATCGACATGGCGCCTGCGACCAGTCCGGCAAGCCCGGCAATGAGTACATGTTCCTGTGGTGCGCCGGCTGCGGCGACGCCAATAATCAGGCTGGCGGTCGAGACAATGCCATCATTTGCCCCGAGGACAGCCGCACGCAGCCACCCCACACGGTGTGACCGATGGTGTTCAATGAAACTCATCGAATACTCCCCTTGGGCGCATAGATATCACGAAGACCTTGTCGGGGTTAGACACTCTCGTTGTCCTGCCCCGGAAAATGCAAAGCGAATGTTAGACTCGATTGACGCCAAAACCTATGCTCGTGTCGAGATACAATACGGAGGCAACAATGTCAGGAACGTCTTCTGAAGGTCATCCACTGGCAAAGGGGAAGTTGAGACATCCCCTGCATTTGTCGCCTGGTCGGTTCACGCGACCCGGTGCGGCGCCGGGCATTCTCGCGCGACCAGCGGGACTCGAGCATTTGCCGGCCACGCTGTGCCTGCTCGATTACGACGCGACGGATATCACCGAGAGGGCGGACTGCAGCCTCGATGAGGCGCGCGCGTTCTTCGATAGTCCGAGAAACACGTGGTTGCACGTACAGGGCACACCGAATGAGTCAATGCTGCAATCGGTTGCCGATGCATATCAGCTGCACCCTCTGGCACTCGAGGATGTACTGCACACCGGGCAGCGCGCCAAGGCCGAGGTATATGACGGCCAGATCTTCGTCATTGCTTCTGTTCCCGAAGCGCGGAATGATCAAATCGAAATAGCGCAGCTTAGCGTGTTCCTTGGCGACACCTGGGTCGTAAGCTTCTGCTCCGGAGATCGCGATCCGTTCGAGGCGATCCGAAAACGGACCCAGCAAAAGGATTCAAGAATCCGACGCAATGGCGTCGATTTCTTATTCTATGCCTTGCTCGACACCGCAGTTGACCATGTGTTTCCAACTCTCGAATCACTCGGTGAACGAATCGAAGCGTTGGAACTCACCGTTTTTGACGACCCAAGTCGAGAGGCGCTGAATGAGATTCACTTGTTGAAGCGCGAGCTCTTGCTGGTGCGCCGCGCGCTGTGGCCGCAACGCGATATGCTGAATGGTCTGATCCGTGATGAGCATAAGCAGATCGGAGGCAACGCGAGGCTGTTTTTACGAGACTGCTACGATCACTCGGTACACGCACTGGACCTCGTCGAAAGTTACCGTGAAATGGCGTCGAGCCTGCTCGAGATATACCTGACCAGCCTGTCAAATCGCATGAATGACATCATGAAAGTGCTAACGGTAATTGCCACCGTATTCATCCCGTTGTCCTTCGTTACCGGGCTTTACGGCATGAACTTCGATCGCGCGGTCAGCCCCTGGAACATGCCGGAGCTCGGGATGCGTTTTGGCTATCCGGTGTTGCTGCTGTTCATAATCACTGTCGTTGTCGGCATGTTGATTTATTTTCGGCGGCGACGCTGGTTCTAATAGTAGTTTAATGGAGTTTAATGGGGACATTCTGATTTAATGTACTAGTACGTTAAATCAGAATGTCCCCATTTTCCTCTCAGGCCATGGCGCCGGCGGCTTGCGCATGGTAACGCAGGGCTCACCCTTCATTTTCCAGTCTGCTTTCCACTTCATGCCGGTCATAAAGCTGATTTCATCTACGCGCAATCTACAGGCTTCATTGATGGTCTCGACGTTAAGCAACTTTCCAAGATTGTTATAGTCATTGTTGCTTGAGGCGTAAAGCGCGATCATTTTGTTGCCGTGGAG